>NZ_CP119787.1:2400000-2718218 GCF_029338255.1 Haloarcula halobia | reverse complement strand
AAAAGCCCGTCCCCCACCACATCGTGACGACCCTGAACCAGCCGATTTGCGTATGTTCGGGCAGGCGCGTGGCGTTGATGACCAGCACCAGCGCGGTGTAGGGCCACATCATCACGCCCGACATCGCCGCCGCGACGACCAGCAGGCCGAAGGGCTGTTCGATGGGGATGGGTGAGGCCAGGATGGCGACGCCCCAGAGGACGAAGACGGTCAGCAGCGTCCAGAAGATGCGCGGGAGGCTCCATCCCGCGTCGCGCCCGTACAGTTCGTAGACGATGTCGGCGCTGTTGCGGACGAACGACTCGACGATGGCGTACTCGGTGGTCAGCAGGGCGAAAAACAGCGTCGTGAAGATGAGCGCCCCGCCGATGGCCCCGACCTGGGGGACGATGCTGTTGGCCCACATCGCCACGCCGTCGTCGGCGGTGCCCTGCGCGTACTCGGCGGCCAGCGCCATCATCATCGTCGCGACGACCAGCAGGCCGACGACGAACGTCAGGAAGTGCTCCAGCTGGGCGAGGCGCCACCAGCCGCGCCAGCGCCGCATGTTCGTCACCGTCGGCGGGAACGAAAAGCCGTCACGCTGGACCGGTTCCGGGTCGTCGCCGACGATGGGGTTCTTGATGCGGCCCTGGTAGCGCCCCATCGCGTACCCCTTCTCGCGGACCCAGAGGCTCTGTGAGAGATTGAGGTACCCGCCTGCACCGGCGTAGGCGAGGCCGCCGAGGAAGATGGCGATGTCGCTACCCGGGGGGATGGTCCCCACGCTGGCGATGCCGCCGGGCACGTTCGCCAGTTCGTTGACCGACCCCAGGGCGACGAACAGCGCGACGGCAAACACCGAGGCGATGGTCACCAGGATGATCTGGGTCCGCTCGACGACGTTGTACATCAGCGGCGTCAGCTGGTAGGTCGTCCAGATGAGGACCATCAACACGATGCCAAAGAGGCGCCAGGCCACCAGGTCGACGGGGCCCAGCGTCAGTTCGAGCTCCTCCAGGCCGGCGCCGATGGCGCCGACCTTGGCGGCGCTCGCCGCCCATCCGGGCCAGCCGAGGCTGACGAACCCGAGGACGAGAAACAGGAACGGCCAGAACGGGTGGACCCGCTCGAACGCGCGAAAGACCGACTCGCCGGTCGCGAGCGTCCAGCGCTGTATCTCCGTGTTGATGAAAAACTGGGTCAGGACGCCGAAGAAAAAGGCCCAGTACAGCGCCCAGCCGTGCTGGGCGATGAGGACCGGCCAGAACAGCGTCTCGCCGCTGCCCAGCGAGGCCCCGAGCATGATGGCGCTGGGGCCGACGACGTGTGTGAGTTTGGGCACCCGCGGCAGATCGAGGACGCGGTAGCCGCCGTCCCGTCCCCGGTCGGGGAACTCGGCCGTCTCCGGGGCGACGTCGAGGTTGTCGTACGCCGTGGGCATATACGAGGAGCTGCGGTACCCGCGTCCCTCCTCCTCGGACATGTACACCGTCCCCTCCCGCTCCTGTGTGTTCCCTTGGCTCATAGCGGCAGACTCTCGATTCGTATGCGACCGGTCGCCCGTACGTGTGCAGAACGTTGAACTACCCTGGCAAAAGTGTTTACCCACCGAGGAAGTGCCAGATGTGGCCCCGTTCCTCGGGGGGGTTGACGCCGGGGAGCTCCGCGAGCGCGGGCTGGATGGCGTTCCACCAGCCCTCCGCGGTCTCGTACTCCGCGGGGTTCTCCGGGAAGACGTCCTGCAGGAAGTCCGACTTCTTGGCTTCGGGGTGTTCCCGGAGGTACTCGTAGGCCGCAAGCAACGCCTCCTGGCGGGCCTTGAGGGTCGTGCCCGTCCCGGGCAGGTCGACCTCCTCGACGAGCTGTTCGGGGGTCGGAGACGCCTCGGTCGGGCGCTCGTCGGGGCGTTCGTGTATCGGTTCCCACCAGACGCGGCTCCGGGAGCCGACCTTGCGCGTCTTGAGGACGTCTTCCTCGACGAGTTCGTTGAGCTTGTTGTGGGCCGTCCGGCGGGAACACCCGACCTCGTCCATGATGTCGCTCGCGGTCAACGGGCGCGCGACGTCGTCGCGCGCCCGGAACACGTCGACGATCGCATCCAGCGGGACGCGGTCCGGGGCTGCGCGGTCGCTGTCCTCGCGCCCGTGTGCCATGGTGCAGGTATGACAGAGGGGAGAAATAAGAGTTGTTGTGGCGAGGGTCGTGCACACGAGTGAATCTGTGGTTCACACGTGTACCTCCAGGGTACGTTCGCGTCCACGAGCTCGTCCCATCCCCCGCAGGAACTGCGGATGTCACGTCGTCGACACCGGGGCGCACCCGGCGGTGCCAGCAGCGTCCGGAACGTCGGACAATCGCGTCGATTCCGGTGTCTCGGTGTGATACAGCGATCATCGGTGCGGGAGAGCGTCGTTCCGTCGTGTGAATACGGGCCAGATGTCACACACGTACACGACAATTATAATAAATACGATAAATTCTGTCTCGACGCCGGTGAGTCGGGACGGGGGGATGCTCGATAGCGTCCCGCCCTCGTCGTCTGTGATGCCAGAACGGTACTAGAATCATGCCACGAGGTACGGATTCACCTGGGCCAGAGGCGAATCGGCCCAGCAACTCGTGACCGAGATCGAGGCCACCGCCGAGGCCGACCGCTGCCAGCCCGAGCTCGTCGGGGACATCGACGCGTCGATACGGGACCTCGAGGCGAGGCTGACCGCCGTCACCGATGAACTCACCTTCGAATACAAACTTATCTGCCAGGGGAAATTTCGAATCGAACGCCAACTCGCCGTGACGCTTTTGCGCCGCGGCGTCGAACTGGTGGCATGCGCGAACTGGACGAGACCGACCTGGAGATCCTGCAGCTGCTGCTCTCGAACGCGCGTCGACCCTTCAGCGACATCGCCGAGGTGGTGGGCCTCTCGGCGCCCGCCGTCTCGGACCGGGTCGACCGTCTCGAGGACGTCGGCGTCATCCAGCGGTTCACACTCGACGTCGACCGGTCACAGCTGCGAAGCGGGATTCCCGTCCTCGTCACGCTCGACGTCGCGTCCAAGGTTGCGCCGGTGCGAGAGACGCTCCTTGGGGTCGGGGCCGTCGAACACGTCTTCACCACTGCGGCGGCCGACCTCGTGGTGTTCGCGCGAGTGCCGGACAACGACATCGCCAGCTGGCTCTCGGACACCGTCGCCGACGACGCGGTGGCGGACGTCGAGGTGACGCTGCTGGCCGGGGCCCACTGGTCGCCGGACCTGGGCGGGACGGAGTTCGCGCTCACCTGCGCCCAGTGTGGCAACACCGTCGACAGCGAGGGGTCGGCCCGCCGACTCGACGGCGACCTGTACCAGTTTTGCTGTCCGTCCTGTGAGAGTCGCTTCGAGGAACAGTACGAACGTCTCAAGCAGGGCGTCGAGTGACGCGGGAGGCGACGGGCGACGCTTTGGATCCGAAACTACAGTCCCACTCTCACCTGGGTATCGAAAGGGAAACGGGGTTGAACCTGGAGGGCGTATCCCCAGCCAATGAGTCATCGCCGCAGCCAGGTCGAGATCGGGGGGATGAGCTGTGCGAACTGCTCGGGGACCGTCGCCGAGGCCCTGGAGTCGCTCGACGGCGTCTCGTCGGCGTCGGTCAACTTCGCCACCGACGAAGGGACAGTCGAGTACGACCCGGAGCGCGTCTCCCTCCGCGAGGTGTTCGACGCCATCGAAGACGCGGGCTACGCGCCGCGGACGGAGTCGGTCACTATCGGCATCAGCGACATGTCGTGTGCGAATTGTTCGGAGTCGATCGAGCGTGCGCTCGGGAGGACGCCCGGCGTCGTGGAGGCGACGGCCAACTTCGCCACCGACGAGGCGCAGGTGACCTACAACCCCGCCGAGGCGAGGGTAGCAGACCTCTACGAGGCCATCGAGGGCGCGGGCTACACGCCGATCCGGGAGGACGACGACTCGGGCGACTCGGACGACGAGCGACGTGAGGCCGCCCGGACCGAGGAGATCCGACGGCAGCGCCGGCTCACCCTGTTCGGTGCTGCTCTCGCGGCGCCGCTCCTGTTTTTCCTCGTCGAGCGCCTGGTCCTGGGCGGGGACCTCCTCCCGGCGACGGTGTTCGGCGTCGACTTTGGCTGGGTCGAGTTCCTGCTGGCGACCCCCGTCCAGGTCGTGCTGGGGTACCCCTTCTACAGGAACTCCTACAAGGCGGTGGTCAGGAACCGCACGGCGAACATGGACGTCCTCATCGCACTCGGGTCGTCGACGGCGTACCTGTACTCCGTCGTCGTCCTGCTGGGCCTGCTGGCGAGCGAGGGCCTGTACTTCGATACGGCCGCGCTCATCCTGGTGTTCATCACGCTGGGCAACTACCTCGAGGCCCGCTCGAAGGGCCAGGCCAGCGAGGCGCTCCGGAAACTCCTGGAGATGGAGGCCGACACCGCCACGCTGGTCGACGAGGACGGCACCGAGCGCGAGGTCGCCATCGAGGACGTCGAGGTGGGCGACCGGATGAAGGTCCGGCCCGGGGAGCAGATCCCCACCGACGGCGTCGTGGTCGACGGACAGAGCGCCGTCGACGAGTCGATGGTCACCGGCGAGTCGGTGCCCGTCGAGAAAGGCGAGGGCGACGAGGTGGTCGGATCGACCATCAACGAGAACGGCGTGCTCGTCGTCGAGGCGACGAAGGTCGGGGCCGACACCGCGCTCCAGCAGATCGTCCAGACGGTCAAGGAGGCCCAGTCGCGCCAGCCCGACATCCAGAACCTCGCCGACCGTATCTCGGCGTACTTCGTCCCCGCGGTCATCGTCAACGCGCTGTTCTGGGGTGCGATCTGGTATCTCTTCCCGGCGTCGCTGGCCGGGTTCGTCGGGGCGCTCCCGCTGTGGGGGCTGGTCGGGGGCGGCCCGGCCACGCTCTCGGCGTTCGAGTTCGCGGTCGTCGTCTTCGCGTCCGCGGTGCTCATCGCCTGTCCCTGCGCGCTGGGCCTGGCGACGCCCGCGGCGACGATGGTCGGGACGACCATCGGCGCACAGAACGGCGTCCTGTTCAAGGGCGGTGACATCCTCGAACGCGCCAGGGACGTCGATACCGTCGTCTTCGACAAGACGGGGACGCTGACCGAAGGCGAGATGCGTCTCACCGACGTGGTCGCGTTCGACGCCGACGCCGCGGTCCCGGACGGCGGCGAGTCGGTCGCCGACGGGGGCCAGGTGACCACCCGCAGCGATCTCGACGGGGACGCGGTCCTCCGCCTGGCCGCCAGCGCCGAGCGCGGGAGCGAACACCCCCTCGCCCGGGCCATCGTCGACGGCGCTCGCGAGCGTGGCCTGTCGCTCGCCGATGCCGAGGCCTTCGAGAACGTCCCCGGTCACGGGGTGCGTGCCACCGTCGATGGCGGCGAGGTGCTCGTGGGGAACCGAAAACTGCTCCGGGACAGCGGCGTCGACCCGGACCCGGCCGCCGAGACGATGGAACGCCTGGAGAGCGAGGGCAAGACGGCGATGCTGGTCGCCCACGAGGGCGCGCTGGTCGGCGTCGTCGCCAACGCCGACACGGTCAAAGACAGCGCCGTCGACGCCGTCGCGGCACTCCAGGAACGCGGTACCGACGTGATGATGATCACCGGCGACAACGAGCGTACCGCCCGCGCCGTCGCCGAACAGGTCGGTATCGACCCCGAGATGGTCCGCGCGGAGGTCCTGCCCGAGGACAAGTCCGACGCCGTCGAGGCCATCCAGGACGAGGGTGAGCGATCCGCCGGACCGCGATCCTCGTGGGACCGACGGTCCCACGGTGGCCGCAAGGCCATGATGGTCGGCGACGGCGTCAACGACGCGCCCGCGCTGGCGGTGGCCTACGTCGGGACTGCCATCGGCTCCGGCACCGACGTCGCCATCGAGGCCGCCGACGTGACGCTGATGCGCGACGACCCGCTCGACGTGGTGAAGGCCATCCGTATCAGCGAGGGGACGCTCGCGAAGATCAAGCAGAACCTCTTCTGGGCGCTGGGGTACAACACCGCGATGATACCGCTGGCTTCGCTCGGCCTGCTCCAGCCGGTGCTGGCCGCCGGTGCGATGGCCTTCTCGTCGGTCTCGGTGCTCGCGAACAGCCTGCTGTTCCGGCGCTACGAACCGGACCACGACTACGAACTGTTCGGGCGCCTCCGCTGAGGACGCGACCCGTTCAGTCGCTCACTCGCGTTTGATATACAGGACCGGACACGGCGCGTTCAGGAGCACCTGCTGTGCGTAATCCCCGAACATCGCCTTGCCGGCGGGCGAGCGCTCGCTGCCGCCGACCACGAGCAGGTCCGCGTCCAGTTCCTCGACGCGGCGGATGATCTGTTCGGCCGGCCGGCCGCCGGCCACCCCGCTTATCTCGTAGTCGACGCCGTGTGCGTCGAGCATGTCCGCGGGCGCCTTCACGCTCTCCTGGCGCGCCGCCACGTCGTCGGCGGCGACGGCGCTGCCCGCGTCCGGGTCGATCTGGTCGACCATCCGCTCGAACTCCTCTTCCTCGAACAGGTACTGCAGGTACACCGTCGCCTCGCTCGACTCGACGACGTCGATGGCCTCCGCGACGAGCGTCTCCAGGTGCTCTCGATCCGCCTTCTCTACCGACACGACGACTTTCTCGAGGGACATACGTTTCCGTCCTCACCGCCGGAATAAATCGTTTTGGGGGCTTGAACGCGACGCACCGGGCCGACGGTCCCCTCTCTCCGGGTGATTCACGGGTGGCGGAAGCCGACGCACGTGTCCCCCGATTCGTCGCAGCCCCTGCCACGCGCATTCCCGGTCCGCCGGGACGATCCAGCGTGTCCCCGACCACGGAAGCCCGCGGGTCGTCGAATACACATGTATATGCACGTGAGCGGAAGTTAAATAGCAATATCTGATTTGAGACAGTCTGTAACTAAGCATCGAAATGTAAGTATGGGGGCGTATATGAAACATCTCTAAATACTTTGCATCTCCTGTCTATACTCTCCCGTAACGCAAACCGACTGTCGCTACACGCCGGTACCCAGTCGACGGCCGCGGTACGGCCCTACAGCGAGGGGCCGATGCGGCTGATGGCGAACTTCGTGAGCCCGTGGCGCTCGGTCGCGGTCTGTTCCCCGTCGGCGACCGCGGCGAGTTGCCGGAGGACGTCGGTTGCGTCGGCGGTCCGTGCGTCGACGTCGATGTCGGTCGCCAGGGCCGTGGCCGTCGCCTCGTCGCCGGTCACCTTGAGGACGGGAACGACCGGGTGGCCCGTCGGAATCCCGTCGGCGGTGACGTGGATGACGATGGACGCGCCGGCGGCCGCCAGCGCCGTCGTGGCCTCCTCGAACCGCGAGGGGGCGTCGACGAGGGACAGGCCGCCGTCGGCCGTCGCCTGCTCGCCGTACTCCAGGACGTCCTCGACGGGGGCCCCGCCCCAGGCGCCGGTGAGCGACTCGAGGGACTGTTCGCCGGACCGGTGGGCGATGTTCCTGACGTTGCCGGGCTGACCGGCGCCGCGTTCGGCGACCGCCCGGAGCGATTCGGCGGCCGCATCGTTCGCGGCACGCTCGGCGACGGTGTCGACGTGAGCCGCCAACCGTTCCGTGCCCGCGACGACGACTCGCCCGCCCGCCTCGAGCAGCGACGCGACGACCTCGCCGACGAGGGGGTCGGCGACCTCGCGGGTCGAGGCCTCGACGTCGGAACTGACGACGCCGACGGTCAGGTCCGACAGCGTCGCCTCCGCGCTGGTCGAGGACTCGGCGGTCCTGGCGAGCTCCCGCGTCGCCTCGGTGCCCTCCTCGATACAGGCGTCGGACCCGCCGGCGGCCTGAATCGCCGTCTCGCGGACCGGTCGGTCCCGCTCTGCGATGGTGGCCGCGAGGTCGTCACTCTGGAGGTGCTCACAGCCCAGGCCGACGACGGTGGTCCCCGCGATGTTGGGGTTCTGCGAGAGGCTGACCATCGTGCGTTCGGTCTGTTCGTGGTCGGCGCCGATCTGTCCACACCCGTGGTCGTGGGGGACGCTGACCGCCCGGTCCGTCGCGTCGGCGATGCGGTCGGCGACGATGTGCGAGCAGATGACCGAGGGCATCACTAAGACGTTGTTGCGGACCCCGAGGCTCCCGTCGCCGCGGCGGTATCCCTCGAAGGTCAGCGCGGACGGGTCGACTGGCCGCTGGTCGGAGACGGGCGCCATCAGGCTACCTCCTCCTCGCCGTCGGCGATGTCGCCGCGGCCGCGCGTACTCCTGCAGTTGTGCGTGTGGACCCACTGGCCGGGTTCGATGCGTTCGGTCGCCCGGCCGATGACCTCGCCGTACTTGTGGACCTCGTCACCCGGTGCCAGTTCGACCAGCGCTATCTTGTGGCCGAAGGGGACCGCCTCCTCGACGCCGACCTCCCCGCCGTCGTACGGGATCACCGCACCCGCCTCGACGTCGTCGATAGCGGTGACCACGTTGTCGTGCCGGCTCATCTGGAGGCCGACGCCGCCGAGTACTTCTCCCTTCATGCGCTCTCCCTCAGCTGGGCCAGCTCGTTTGGCTGCAGTTCGTTGATGGCGAACTCCTCCAGGCGTCGGAGTTCGGCGGCGGTCCGCTTGCCGCTCGCGACCTCCAGCAGGAGGTCGTAGACCCTGTCGCCGGCCGACTCGATGGACTCACCCTCGAGGATTGTGCTCACGTCGATGTCCATGTTCGACGCGAGTCGCTCGGCGGTCTTGGGGTTGCCCGTCACCTTGATCACCGGGGCGATGGGGTTGCCGGTGGTCGACCCCCGTCCGGTCGTGAACGCGACGACTTGCGCGCCGCCGGCGACCTTGCCCACGACGCTCTCGATGTCGTAGCCGGGCGTGTCCATCAAGACGAGGCCGCCACCGACCGGCAGTGAGTCGGCGTAGTCGACGAGGCCGCGGACGGGCGTGGTGCCGCCTTTCACGATTGCCCCGAGGCTCTTCTCTTCGATGGTCGTCAGGCCGCCCTCCTGGTTGCCCGGGCTGGGCTGGGCCCCCCGGAGGTCGACGCCCATCAGCTGGGCGGCCGACTCGCGGAAGTCCACCCGTTCGAGCAGGCGCTCCCGGAGTGACTCGGACTCACAGCGGTCCGCGAGGATGTGCTCGGCGCCGATGAACTCGGACGTCTCGGAGAACGAGGCCGTCCCCCCGTCCTCGACGAGGCGGTCACAGGCTCTGCCGACGGCGGGGTTGGACGCGATGCCGCTCGTGGCGTCAGACCCGCCACACTCCACGCCGAAGATGAGCTGGCTGGCGTCCTGTTCGGTCCGCTCCAGGCCGGCGATGTCGGCCCAGAGCCGGTTGGCTGCCTCGACGCCGGCCTCGACGGACGCGGACGTGCCGCCGCGTTCGCGAATTCTGAGTACTTCGACGTCGCGGTCGGCGTCGGCGATCGCGTCGGCGACGGCGTCGGCGTCCGTCGACTCGGTCCCCAGTTCGACGACGACTGCGGCACCCACGTTCGGGTTCGTCCCGATGCCGGATAGCGTCCGCTCTATCTGTTCTCGTGCCTGTTCGGGCGGGTCGGTCCCCATCTGGTGGGGCGTCGAGTGGACCTGTTCGCCCGCGCGCTCCGCGATAGCGTCGGCGACCGCCGACGCCGCGACCGAGACCGGTATCACGGCGACGTAGTTGCGGACCCCGGCGGGGCCGCTCGGTCGGTCGAATCCAGCAAACGATTCCATACAGTAGGCCACTCCAGCGACCAGTAAAAGCGTTGTCCTCGGCGACACATCGGGGCCACCGGATCTCCGAATGCGGGACTGCGACCGTCGATGTACTGCTCGGGACGCGCCCGAGCGATATTCTCCGATCTCCCGCGTAGTATCGGACTCCGGCACTGTCAAATATCGCTGTCCGACGGGCTCAATCTCGTTGTTTACTATCATTGGACGCTTGTTCCCGCGGCACATTCTCTCTGGTATACCATATGTACTTTCGTTATTTAAACTCGGACGTCCCTCCCGAGATAAGCGCTTCTGGGTTCTGGCCCACATTACCGGGTATCACTATCCAATGATGTTGGACGACTTGTGGGCCACACGGAGCGACCTCGTCGTGAAACCGTGGCGCCGGATCGGCGATGGCTCAGTAGTGCTTGTAGGAGAGCTCGATGATGTTGACGGCTTCTCTGAGCTTGTCGAGGATGCCGTCGTCGAGGCTGTCGTCACCCAGTCGTCGCTTCGGACCGGAGATGGCCGCGGCGGCGACGGGGTCCGGGTCGTCGCTGTACCGGACCGGGATTGCGACGGCTTTGACGCCCTCGCGGCGCTCCTGGTCCTCGATCGCGTAACCGGTGTCTCGAATGGTCTCCAGCTCCTCGAACAGTGCGTCGCGCTCGGTTATCGTGGCGTCGGTGGCGCTCGGGAGGCCGTGCTGGTCGACGATCGCGTCGACGCGTTCGTCTGCCAGCTGTGAGAGCAGGGCCTTCCCGAGCGCCGTCCAGTGCATGTTCGTGAACTCGCCCGTCGGGGCGTTGTCGAACATCCCGTCGGAGGGCTGGGAGGTGTACAGCAGGACGCGCTGGCCGTCCTCCATCACGCCGAGGTTCGCCACCTCGCCCACCTGCGAGGAGAGGTCGTCTATCTCCTGTTTGGCCGCCTGGAAGAGCCGGAGGCGCTGGCGAATCGACCCGCCGAGTTCGAGGAACCGGAGCCCCAGGCGGTACTCGCCGCCGTCGTTTACCACGTAGCCTGCCTCCTCGAGCGTCTTCAGGTAGACGAACGTAGTGCTCTTCGGTAACTCGAGCGTCGACGCGAGCTCCGAGACGCCGACGCTGTCGAACTCCCGGAGGCCGTCGACGACGGTGAACATCGTGTGGACGGCCTGGATGTTGTGTTCCGACGAACCTGACGCGCCGTCTTGTGCCATAATTACCCCTGCTGGACGTCGGCAAAAGAATCTAATCGTTGGTTTCTGTCACGTTCGGTCCAATAGTGATGGACACGTCGTGTGCCGGTCTCCCGCGACAGGCGGTGACACGGTGGTGAGCGCGTCTGGCCCGCTCAGAACGCGTCGCGGTAGATCTCCAGGACGTCCTCCTCTGTCGAGACGCGGGGGTTCGTGCCCTTGTTGCGACGCGTGTCCTTGCGCGTAACGGCGGCCTCCGCGAGGTCCGGGAGGTACGACTCCTCGACGCCGAGCTCGGCGAGCCCGTCGGGGATGCCCACGGCGGCGGAGAGCGATTCGACCTCCTCGACGAAGCGCTTCGACGCCTCGCGCGTCGTCATCGTGTGCGTCGCGACGCCCATCGCGTTCGCCAGGTCCGCGTACTTCTCCTCGCGTGCGACCCGGTTGTACTTCAGGACGGCCGGGAGGATGACCCCGTTGGTCACGCCGTGGGGCGTGTCGTAGTGGGCGCTCACCGGGTGGGACATCGCGTGGACCAGGCCGAGGCCGGCGTTCATGAACCCGGTGCCCTCGATGGTCGTCGCGATTTGCATGTTCATCAGCGCGTCGAGGTCCTTCTTCGCGACGGCGGCCGGGAGGTTCTCGGAGATCATCTCGACGGCGGCCCTGGTCAGCGCGTCGGTGATCGGGTTCGCATTCGTCGAGAGATAGGCCATGACCGACTGGGTCAGACAGTCCATCCCCGTCGACGCCGCGACGTCCGACGGGAGCGACTCGAGCAGCGTCGGGTCCAGCAGGGCGACGTTCGGGATGAGATTGTCGTCGAGGATCCCCAGCTTCTCGTCGCGATCCGGGTGGGTGATGACGGCCGCCGACGTGACCTCGCTGCCGGTCCCGATGGTCGTCGGGACGGTGACAGTCGGGAGCGGTTCGACGTCGAAGTTCTGGAGACCCTCGTAGTCCTCGATCGTCCCGCCGTTCGTCGCGCGGCCGGCGATGGCTTTCGCCGTGTCCATCGAGCTCCCGCCGCCGATACCGACGACGCCGTCGCGGTCACCCGACTCCAGGCGGTCGACGCCCGACTCGACCGTGGCGACCCGCGGATTCGGCTCCACCTCGTCGTAGAGGTCGTAGTCGATGCCGTCGGCCTCCAGCGCGTCGACGATCGGTTCGACGACGCCCACCTCGACGAGCGTCGGGTCGGTGACGAGCAACGGACGCTCGACGCCGAGTCGGGACAGCTCTTCCCCGATGTCGGCGGCTCTCTCCTTCCCGAAGACGACGTCTGTGCGGTGCACGAAGCGGAACGGCTGGTCGTACTCGTACATGATAAACCGTCTTGGAGTTCCCCGTGTGCGATAAAATAGTTTTCCCCGACCCCCGGGGTTCAGTCCCGGAAGTCCGGGACCTCGTCGGGAATCTCGGTCAGAATCGCGCTGTAGTCGAGGTAGACCCGTAGCGCCGTGATTTCCCCGTCCGCGAACTCCATCACGTCGACCAGCCCGACGCCCTCGTAGGACCGGCCCGCGGTCGTCTCGCCCTCGATGGTCCCCTCGCAGACGACGGTCGACCCGTCGGTGTAGAACCGATCCATGTGGTGACTCCCGCTGGCGAAGAACTCGGCGTTCAGTTCGAAGAACTCGCGGACGGCCTCCCGGCCCCGGAAGATTCCTTCGCGGGGCGATTTCAGCACCGCGTCGTCGGCGAACAGTTCGACCACGTCTTCGACCGAGGCCTCCGGGTCGTCCGACCGTTCGAAGTACTCCCTGGCGATATCTACTGACATCGTCACTTCCTCCCACACGCAGCGGCCACTTATTTCTGACGCGCTCCGGGACGGAGAGCGCGACGACGGACCTACTGGGGCCGGACGAGCAACCGGACCTGTGACCCGTCGCGGTTCGCGTACGGAATCGGGGTGCAGATGACGTCGTACCGGCCGGGCGAGACGCCCTCGAGGTTCGCGACGCCCTCGACGATGAGGATGTCCTCGGGCAGGAGCGTGTAGTGGACGTGGTGTTCCTCGAGGGTCGCCCCCGGTTTGTCCGCCGAGAGCGCGTCGATGGCAACGCAGGCGATGTCCCGTTCGACCATGTACTCGGCGGCCGACTCCTCCGGATAGACGAAGTTCTTGAGGTACGTCTCGGTGTCTGCCGGCGCCATCCCACAGTCGAGTATCAGGTAGTCGCCGGCCTGGAGGTCGTGGGCCTCACACTGGGCCGCCAGCTCGTCCCGCCCGATACCCTCCCCGGGGGCCTTGTCGGTGAAGTCACAGACGACGCCCTCGGTCACCATCTCGTCGACGGTGATCTCCTCGATAGTCCGGTACTCGTCCTTCGAGAGGAAGTGCGTCGGCGCGTCCATGTGGGTCCCGCAGTGGGTCTCGAGGTGCAAGAGCGTCGAGTTGTAGTCGTCTTCCTCGAGCGTCGCGTAGTCCTCGAACTCCGGTTTCGGGTGCAACGGTGGGAGCGTCGGGCTGTCCTCGGCGAGCGTCTGGGTGAGGTCTATCCACTCGCTCATACGCCGACTGTCACCCGCCAGGAGTATAGTAACTGGGGCCGGGTTCCGGCCGTGCGCTCAGAAGTCGGTCGCCGCCTGGCCCTTCAGGCCCAGGAACTCGCGGGTCTCGGCCGGCGTCGCTATCTCCCGCCCGGTCACGCTGTGGGTGAGATCGACCAGTTTCTCGACGAGCTGGGCGTTGCTCTCGGCCAGCTGGCCGCGAGCGAGATAGAGGTTGTCCTCCAGGCCGACGCGGGCGTGCCCGCCGGCATCGACGGACTGGAGCGCGCGGGCGAACTCCGACCGCCCGGCCCCGATGACGGAGTACGAGAACTGGTCGCCGAACAGTTTCTCCGCGATGTGGACCATGTGGCTCAGGTTCTCCGCGTCGGTGCCGATGCCGCCGTGGATGCCCAGCACGAACTGGACGTGCAGCGGCGGCTCCAGGTACCCCCGGTCGAGCATGTGTTTCGCGTTGTAGAGGTGCCCGACGTCGTAACACTCCAGCTCGGGCTTCGTGTCGTGTTCGGCGAAGGTGTCGAGCACCGTCTCCAGGTCCTCGAACGAGTTCGGGAATATCAGGTCGCGGGTCCCCTCGAGGTACTCCCGTTCCCACTCGTACTCGAACTCGTCGTACTTCTGGAGGAGGGGGTAGAGGCCGAAGTTTATCGACCCCATGTTACAGGAGGCCATCTCGGGCTCCAGTTCCGGGACGACGCTGACGCGCTCCTCGACGGGCATCGTCGGCGCGCCACCGGTCGTCGGCTGGACGATCACGTCCGTCTCGGCCTGTATCTCCGCCGCGACCTGTCTGAACAGGTCGAGGTCGGTCTGTGGCTCCCCGGTCTCCGGGTCCCTGACGTGGATGTGGACGATGCTGGCGCCGGCCTCGGCGGCGGCGATGGCCTCCGACGCGATCTCCTCGGGCGTCACCGGCAGGTGCGGGGACATCGTCGGGACGTGAATCGCGCCGGTCACCGCACACGAGACGATGACTGGTTCGAGCGTTCGCATACTCCCTTGTGTTCGCCGCCCCCAAATCAATCTACGGGTGTGGCGTGCACCCAAACGCCTATCAGGTATCCGAACGCTCCATCGACACATGGCGAGCGCAGAACTGACGATTCCTGGCGAGAGCGCGATAGTCACGGCGAGCGGCAGCGGCATCGGGAAACACATCGCCGAGCACCTCGCGTCGGCGGGCGTCGACGTGGTCGTCAACGACATCGACGCGGACGCGCTGGCCGCGACGGCGAGCGAGTTCGAGTCCCTGGAGGGTACTGTCACGCCCGTCGCCGGCGATGCGAGCGACCCGGACGACATGGCCGGGGTCGTCGACGAGGCCGTCGACGAGTTCGGTGGCCTGGACATCCTGGTCAACAACGTCGGCATCGCCGGCCCGTCCAAACCCATCGAGGACATCACCCACGAGGAGTTCATGTCCACCCTGGAGGTGAACCTGGGCGGGCACTTCAACGCCACGCGGGCGGCGGTCCCCCACCTCCGGGAGGCCGACGCGGGGCGCATCGTCAACATCTCCTCGATGAGCGGGAAGCGCCCGCTCACCTACCGGACGCCCTACACCACGGCGAAGATGGGCATCATCGGGTTCGTCCGGACGCTGGCCGAGGAGGTGGCCGACGACGACGTCACGGTCAACGCCGTCTGTCCCGGCAGCGTCGAGGGCCCGCGCCTGCGCGAGGTCATCGAGGGGCAGGCGACCAACCAGGACCGCCCCTACGACGAGGTGGAAGCGGAGTTCCGGGCCGTCTCGCCGCTCGACGCGTTCACGCAACCCGAGGACGTGGCCAACGTCGTCCTGTTCCTGTGTTCCGAGCAGGCGAGCCACATCACCGGGCAGGACGTGAACGTCACGGCCGGCATCTGCAAGCATTGAAAACGGGAGAAGAGAACGGCAAATCGAGGCGAATCGAACGTAGCTGGGGGAGAGCGTCCGACAGACGGGCGCCGGCTTACGACAGCGGGTCGCCCTGCGGCGAGAGGTCGAGGTCGGCCGTCTCGGACTCCATGCCCAGGCGGCTCTCGGCGAGCTTGGGCCAGTGCATGTCGTTGTCGACGTTCTCCGGCCCCATGATGTAGGTCGGCACCGTGTAGCGCGGGCCGTAATCCGTCTGTTCGATCTCCGGTTCCTTACCCAGTTCCGCGCCGTAGTAGAACCGTTCGGGCTTGATGACGTCGGTCGCCGTCTCGCCGACCGGAATCACGTCACGGGCACCCTGGCCGATGGCGTACTCGTCGAGCAGGTCGACACAGATCTGGCCGTACGCGACCGGGTTCTGCATCGAGATGAAGTCGATGTACCCCTCGTTCATCCACTTCACGTCGCTGAGGTAGCCGTCGACGGCCCCGACGAAGATGTGCTCCTCGTTGCCGCGGTAGTACAGCTGGTCCTGGCGGTCGAGCGTCTGGACGACGCCGGCCAGGAAGCCACCCGAGGAGGCGTTGAGGACGGCGTCGACGTCCTGGTTCTGCGAGAGCCACTCCGTCGCGGAGGTCGAGAACTCCTCGGGGGAGCCGCCGCCTTCGACGTTGTGGAACTCCAGCCCGGAGTTCGACGCGATCTCCTCCATGCGGTCCCGGGTCCCCTTCATGCGCTGGTTCCAGGCGAAGGAGCCGAGGAAGCCGTGGAAGTAGACGACCTTCGTCCCTTCCAGGGAGCCGTACTTGTTCCGGAGTTCCTCAGCACACCGGTCGGCGAGGTTCTCGCCGGCGAGGTAGTTGTCGAACGCGACCGTGACGGTCGCCTCCCTGGACGCTGGTGTGTCGACGACGCCCACCGGGATGCCGTCGTCCATCGCGTTGCTGATGGGTGACTGCTGGGCCTCGCTGTCGACGGGGTCCGTGATGATAGCCGCCGTCTCTTCTCGCGTCGCGAGACTCGAAATCTGGCGGTTCAGCTGCTCGCTGTCCATCTCGGCGCCGATGAGCTATGAATCGTAGCCGAGCTGCTCGGCCTCGTACTGTGCGCCCCGGGCCGCCGTCCGGAAGAAGAACGCCGACAGGGACTTCATCGGGATGCCGATGAGGTTCCCGGCGTCGCTGCCGCCGTCGCTGGATCCGCCGTCGCTGGACCCGCCGTCACCGCCGGAGCCACCGTCGCCGCCGGAACCGCCGTCTCCGGAACCGCCGTCGCCGCCCGAGCCACCGTCGCTCGAACAGCCGGCGAGGCTCCCGGCGCCGAGAAGCCCGGCCGCACCGAGTGCTTTCAGATAACTACGCCGCGTCTCGTCCGTGGAGTCGCTCCAGTCGGTCATGATTAACAGGCGTAAACCTACATGCACATGCTACAGTCTGGTACTTAACTCTTTTGCACCGAAAGAAACGGAATTAATATTTCATCCGCGCCGCCCGGCCGGAGGCGGACGGCGACGACCGCAGGAAAGTGGCTCCGTGGCGTCACTCCGTCCTGTAGGTCCGCAGCCCACCGAGGATGATCGCAGAGAGCACCAGCACCCCGGTAAAGAGCCGAACGTTGTACCCGCTGACGCCGGCGATGGTCAGGCAGGTGTCGATCATCTGGAGGAGGAGTGCGCCACCGACGGCCTGGTGGATGCTGGCCTGTCCGCCGGTGAGTCGGATGCCGCCCAGAATCGGGGCCGCGATGGCCGGCAGGAGCCGCCCCTGTCCGAAGGTGGAACTGATGATGGCGAGGCGGGAGGACAGCAGGAAGCCGGCCAGCGCCGAGAGCACCGCACAGATGATGAAGGCGTTCCGGCGGACCTTCTCGGTGTTGACACCGGCGCGGCTGGCGGAGTCCTCGTTACCGCCGGTCAGCAGGAGGTCCTGTCCGAAGGGCAGGCGCGTGAGCACGAGGTGGGCACCGACGGCGATGACCAGGATGGCGACCAGGATGAGGCTGATGCCCGCGTACGATTCGTTCCCGATGAAGGTATAGGCCTCGCCGAATCCGGAGATGGTCGCCCCCTGCGTGAACACGAACAGCACCCCGATGAGGAGGAAGTACGTCCCCAGCGTGGCGATGAGCGAGTCGATCTCGAGTTTGTTGACGAGATAGGCGTTCGTCAGCCCGATGGCCGCCGCGACGAGTGGCAGCCCGATGCCCACGGCGACGATGAACGGCACGCCCAGGGACTTGATTAACCACGTCGCCACGAAGGGTGCCACGCCCATCGTGCCGACGATAGAGAGGTCGATCTCCGCGGCGGCCATCACGAACGTGATGCCGATGGCCAGCACGACCAGATCGACGGAACTGATGATGACCTGATTGACGATCCGCACTCCCCAGACCTGCGGGAACAGGGCCGACATGCCGAGATACACGACGGCCAGCAGCGGCCAGATGAAGTACTCTTTCAACGCCTCCGTCAGTGGGTTCTGACTCGAATCGAAACCTAACGAGTCAGCGCTCAATTCGAACGCCATATGGCCACTGTAACGGTAATGCTATTTTATTCTTACTGTTGGGTGATACCGACAGACACGGTTGGGGCGGTGAACTCTCGGCTCGCGGGCGCCCGCCCGCGAACCGGCAACCGTGGCTCCCATCGGTCGGCACTGAGGTGCAGTCTCCCGGTTTCATGGGCCGGTCGGCCGTCGGCCCGTCCACGGTAAATATAAATAGGGGGACTACATTATTCCTCACAATCAATGTCCAGTCAAGAGACCGTAGAATCGACGGAATCGACCCAGGAGCCCGTGTTGAAAGCCGAGAACGTCTCGAAGAGCTTCGGGACAGTGCAGGCCCTCGACGACGTCTCGTTCGAGCTCGGGGACAACGAGGTGGTGGCCCTCGTCGGCGACAACGGCGCGGGCAAGTCGACGTTGCTGTACTCTCTCGTGGGCCTGCACAACATCAACGAGGGGCAGATAACGTACCGGTCGGGCGCCACGCTCACGCCCAACAACCAGGAGGAGGTGCTCGGGTCCGAAGTCGGCGTCGTCCACCAGGACATGGCGCTGGTCGGCATCCGCCCCGTGTTCGAGAACGTCTTCATCGGCCGGCAGATCACGAAAGACTACCTGGGGGGACTCGTAAAGTTCTCCGACAAGAAGGCGATGCGCCGCGAATGCGAGATGATGCTCGACCAGCTCGGGTTCGACCTCCCGGTCAACAAGCAGGCCCAACTTCTCTCCGGTGGTGAGCGCCAGATTCTCGCGTTCGCCCGTGCGATCTACCCCGACCCGCCGATTCTCGTCCTCGACGAACCGTTCACGGCCCTCTCCGAGGACATCATCAACAAGCTGATGGACACCATCAACGACCTCAAGGACGACCACTCGATCCTCATCGTCAGCCACAACCTGGAGATGGTCCGCGAGATCGCCGACCGCATCATCGTCATGCGCCGTGGCGAGAAGGTCGCGGACCTCTCGGGCGAGGAGATCGAGCGCGAGGACATCCTGCGTCTCATGATCGGGTGACGTGTCGGTGACGACTGCAGCGACGTGGGGTCCCGAAGGACGATGACCCGCAAACGTAGCGTTCTGGTCGGACTCGCTCTGGTCGTCGGCGCCGTCTTCGCCGTCCAGATCGGCTACGGCGGCCTCCCGCTCCAGGACGGCGCACGGAACGTCTCCATCCAGGCCATCGAGGACGACCCCGACCGCTACGTCGGGGAGCGAGTTACGGTCGAGGGGTGGTACCAGGGTGGCATCATCCGGGACGCGAACCCCGTCTGTGCCAACACCAGAGAGGGCCTCCAGAAGGAACCGTACGGGACGCTCTATGTCATCGTCCCCGAGAACTCGACGCTGTACACCGACTACAAGTACCGGTTCACCGGGGTCCTGCGGGAGGGGTCGGCCGTCGACCGCGTCATCCCGGAGTCCGAGCCCGTCTTCCTGCCCGAGTCGATCGAGTCGCTGGGCAAGGTCGGCGACTGCAGTTTCGACCCGGACACCGGGACGAACTGACCGCCTGGCGCCAGCCGCGACTGTGTCTGTGACGTTTGCCGTCCCCCGCGCAGTTCCCGGTTCGCCTTCCTCGCGCGCACTCGCGAACAGACTACGCCACGGCATGTCGAATCTACCGACACAGCATGCCGAATCGCTGGCACTGCATGTCGAGCCACCGTCCGGCAGTGCAACCGCTCGCCGGTCGTGAGGGCCCGAAAGAATCGCGGGGGTGACTGCGGGAGCGTTACTCGAAGTCGGTGATGACTTCGACGCCCTTGGTCTCGAAGTTCGTCATCGCCTCGAGGCGGTCGTTGATGTCGTCGAGTGCGACGTGCTTCGTGACCAGCTTGTCCGGCTGGATCTTGCCCTTGTCCATCAGGCGGAAGAGCTCGTCGTAGCGGTGGGGCTGGAAGCCCTTGGCCGTGATGCAGTCGATCTCCGAGTGGAGCATGTAGTCGATGGGCATGTCGATGCGCCCTTCCTCCTCGGAGGTCGTGATACCGATCTGGACGTGGGTCCCGGTCGGTTCGACGCTGTTGATGGAGTTCAGGCAGGTCGTCCGGATGCCCAGGCCGTCGACGGAGATCTGGGCCCCGCCGTTCGTTATCGTCTGTATCTCGCCGGGGACGTCCTCGATGTCGGCGCCGTTGACCGTCTCCACCGCGCCCATCTCCTCGGCGAGGTCGAGCTTGTCGTCGTCTAAGTCGACGGCGATGACGTTCCCGCCGAGCGCGTCGGCGACGTTGACCGCCGAGAGGCCGATGCCGCCACAGCCGTGGACGGCGACCCAGTCGCCGGCGTCGATGCCCGAGCGGTCCGCGATGGCGTGGTAGGACGTGACATAGCGGCAGCCAAGGCCCGCCATCTCGTGGGCGCTGATGCCCTCGGGGATGCGGGCGAGGTTGAAGTCGGCGTTCGGGATGCGCAGGTGCGTCCCGAAGGCGCCCGGCTGGGCCGCGTCGTCGAACCCGTAGTGGAGGATGTTCTCGCACATGTGGGCGTCGCCGTCGCGGCACTTGTTGCACTTCCCGCAGACGATGTTGAACGGGACGACGACCTGGTCGCCCTCGTCGAAGTTCTCGATGTCGTCGCCGGTCTCCAGGATTGTCCCTGCGGGCTCGTGGCCCAGAATGTTGCCCTTGGTGACAGCGCCGCCTTCCAGCCACGCGTAGTCACCCTGCCAGCCGTGCCAGTCGCTCCGGCAGATGCCACAGGCCTCCGTCTTGACGAGTACCTCGTCGTCGGCTATCGTCGGAGTGTCTCGTTCTTCGATCTCGAGCGGTTCGCCATAATCTTTCAGTACAGCACCTCGCATGATATTAGATACCTCATGGACTGCGATTATTAATCTTTCTCCTCTGCGCGACCGGGACGCGGACCCGGCGACTCAGTTCCGGTCGAGCAGCTGGATCGGGTGGCGCGTCTCCGCGCGCAGCAGCGAGTCGAGCTGCTCGATACACGAGGTGCCGCTGGCGACGACGGTGCGCTCGTCGGCCACCGGGTCGAACTGGGCCGCCAGGTCGGCCCCGACGTCCATGCTGATGTCGTAGTACTGGCTCTTGTACCCGAAACTACCGGCCATGCCACAACACTCGGCGTCGGAGGTGACGACGTCGTAGCCCAGGTCCGCCAGGACGGCCTCGGTGTAGGTCTCGACGCCGAGCGTGCGCTGCTGGCAGTGACTGTGGTAGGCGACGCCCGCGCCGTCGGCGCCCGGCAACGCGTCACCGTCGGCCCCGTTTTCCAGCAGGCCGTAGACGTACTCGAAGATCTCGTAGCTGCCGTCCGCCAGGCTGTCGTAGGCAGACTCCGGGAGGAGCTTCTCGTACTCCCGCTGGAACATGGCGTAATCGCTGGGTTCGACGACGACGACGTCGTACCCGTCCGCGACGTACTCGCCCAGGGTGTCGGCGACGGTCCGGGCTTTCGACCGCGCCGTCGAGAGCATCCCCTGGGAGAGGGGCGCGCGCCCGGACCCGGCCACCGAGGGGACGGTGACCGAACAGCCCAGCGCCTCCAGCACGCGGACGGCGGCCTTGCCCCGTTCGGTCTGGACGTAGTTCGTGTACACGTCGGGGTAGAGGACGACCCGACGCTCGGGGTCCGTGACCTGCGCGGTGCGGTTGCGCGCCCACTCGACGAGCGTCGTCCGCTCGAAGGTCGGCAGGTCCCGCCGCGCGTCGACGCCGAGGAACCGGTCCATCGCCTTCCGTGCGAGGCCGGTCCCCGCGACGGCGTTCGAGAGCGGCGCGGTGGCGCTCCCGAGTTTCGCCACCGTCTCGAAGTTCCCGAAGAACCGCTTTTGCAGCGGCGTCCCGGACGGTTCCTCGTCGGGGACCAGGCCGTCGACCAGTACGTCGCTGTAGTCGGGTTCAGCGTCGTGGTTCAGTCTGTCCCTGACGACGGTGTTTATCCACGGGATGTCGATCTTCACCGGGCAGGCGTTGACACAGCTGGAACACCCCGTACAGAGGTCGTTGAACTCGCCGGCGACGTCCAGCCCCTCGATGCCGGCCTCCCAGCCGGTCGCGATACCCCCGGTGTACGTCTCGCCGCCGAACTCGTGGCCGCCGACGCTCTGGAAGTTCGCACAGGAGTTGGCACACGCGCCACAGCGGATGCAGTACAGTGTCTCGCGCAGGTCCTCGTCCTCGCGCATCGCCGTCCGTCCGTTGTCGACCAGCACGAGGTGAAAGTCCCGGTCCGCGCCGGCCTCGCTCATCGTGGGGTCCTCGGCCCCATCGAAGTCGAACGCGGGCGTCTCGACGGGCGGGGTCAGAATCGAGAGGTACTGCGTGATGTCCTGGCCTGTCGAGGCCCGGGAGAGCAGTTCCCCGAACGGGTGCAGCTCCTCGATGGAGGGGATGATCTTCTCGATGCCGCCGACGGCGATGTGGGTGTCGGGGATCGAGGCGCACTTGCGGGCGTTGCCCTCGTTGGTCACCAGCGCGATGGACCCGCTCTCGGCCAGTACGAAGTTCGCGCCCGTGATGCCGACGTCCGCCGCCTCGATTCGCTCGCCGAGGTACTCCCGGGCGAACTCGGTGAGCTTCTCCGCCGAGTCAAGTCGCTCGTCGGGGTCGAACTCGGCCTCGAAGAGCTCGGTTATCTCCTCGCGGGAGATGTGCAGTGACGGCCCGACGATGTGAGACGGTTCCTCCTGGGCCACCTGGATGACGAACTCGCCGAGGTCCGTCTCCCAGACGTCGACGTCGGCGGACTCCAGCGCGTCGTTGAGGTGGATCTCTTCGGTGGTCATCGACTTGGACTTGACCACGCTCTCGGCGTCCTCCTCGGCGAGGAGCCCCTCGATGTGCTGGGTCGCGTCGGCGGCGTCCTCGGCGACGTAGACGGACCCGCCGTTAGCCTCGACGGCCCGGCGGGTTCGCTCGATGAGGTCCGGGAGCCGGTCGATGGCGTCCGCCTTTATCTCCCTGGCTCTCGTCCGGTAGTCCTCGTAGTTCTCGACGCCCGCGACGGCATCGTAGCGCTGTTCGTTGAACAGCTGGGTGTTCTTCCGTATCTCGTTGTGGTCGCTGCCGGCCCCTGTACTCGTCGACTGGGTGTGGTCTGGTTCACTCATTGTCTTCGATGATGATGACGTGTTCCGTCGAGGGGCCGTGGACCCCCTGGACGAGCGCGCCCATGTCGCCGGTCGCACTCGGTCCCGTCGCCATGACGAACGACTGGCGACCGGCGTCGAACTGGTCGCTCAGCCACCCGAACGCCGCCGTCAGGTCGGGTTCGACGTCCGACGCGCGGACGACGGCGACGTGGCGCTCCGGGTACAGCGAGACGAGCTCGTCGCCGCCCGCGGTCGATTCGATGGCTACGGTCCCCAGTTCGGCGATGCCCAGCGGACTGCCGGTCACGCCACAGGCGGCGGCCTGGAGGGCCGACCGGGACGGGTCCACCGTCACGCTCGTGTCCGCGAGCGAGACGTCCTCGAAGGGCAACGGGGCGCCCACTGCCGGTGTCTCGATGGCCGCCTCGAGCGCGTCCGTGAATCCCTCGGGGTCGACGGTGGTCGACGTCGCGTCCACCTTCGCCAGTGACTGTTCGAACGTCGCTACGCTCCCGGTCTTCATATGCCCCCACTGGGCACAGTGATAGTTAAAACTTGCACTCCCGTGGCTGGGCGTCTTCGACCGATTTCGCCCCGTCTGAGCGACGCGGACTGTCTATGATCGTTGGACGCGCCGTTCGGCGGCGCCGCTCCGCCGAGACAAGATTTAACACGGGGACCGACGCACGTTCACCTGCCATGCAAGCGGCCGTCATGACAGACATCGAGACGCTGCAGTTCGAAGAGCGGGAGCGACCGACACCGGACGAGGACGAGGTGCTGGTCAGGATAGCCGACGTCGGCATCTGCGGGTCGGACCTCCACTACTACACCGAGGGGAAGATCGGCGACTTCGTCGTCGAGGACCCCATCGTCCTCGGCCACGAGTGTGCGGGCGAGGTCGTCGAGACGGGTGACGGCGTCGACAGCTCGGCGGTCGGCGACCGGGTCGCCATCGAACCGGGCGTCCCCTGTCGGCGCTGTGAGTTCTGCAAGCGGGGGGAGTACCACCTCTGTGCCGACATCACCTTCATGGCCACGCCCCCGGACGACGGCGCGTTCGTCGAGTACGTCGCGTGGCCGGCGGACTTCGTCTACACCCTCCCCGAGAGCGTCTCCACCGCGGAGGGCGCGCTGTGTGAACCGCTCAGCGTCGGTATCCACGCGAGCAGGCAGGCCGACATCGAGTCCAACGACACCGTCCTGGTCACGGGCGCGGGCCCCATCGGAATGGTCGCGATGGAGGCGGCCCACGCCGCCGGCGCCGGCGACGTCTACATCTCCGACGTCGTCGACGTGAAGCTCGACCGTGCCAAGGCCCGCGGCGCCGCGGGAACTATCGACGTGACCGAACGTGACCTCGCCAGCGCCGTCGAGGACCTCACGGACGGCCGGGGCGTCGACAAGGTCATCGAGGCCTCCGGGGCCGCGCCGGTCTACGGCGCCGCCCTCGACGCCGTCCGGCGCGGCGGCACGATGACCTGCGTCGGCATCGGCGAGGAGGAGATCCCCTTCAACTTCACCCGGGCCACGAACAAGGAGGTCAAGATCCACGGCTCCTTCCGATACAGCAACACCTACCCGGAAGCGGTGGACCTGCTCCGGCGGGACGCCGTCGACGTGGCAGGTATCATCGACGACGAGTACTCCTTCGACGACCTCACGACGGCGCTCGAAGCCGCACAGGACCCGGGCGTGGTCAAGACGATGGTCTCGATGTAGCGCCACGGGTTTCGCCGCCCCTCCGGACTCGCTCGCGGTCCGCACCGTGATAGATTGTCGCAAATATTATTACGGCACGGGAAGCAAATCAAACTGACAATGTCATCGCAGACACTGTACGTCGACGGACAGTGGATCGAAGCGGCAAACGACGAGCGCATCGAGGTGCTGGACCCGGCAACGGAGGAGGTCGCCGGGACCATCGCGAACGCCACGGAGTCCGAGGTGTTGTCTGCCGTCGAGGCCGCGAACGAGGCACAGAAAGAGTGGGGGCTCCGCCCCGCACCCGAACGCGGCCAGCTCGTCCGTGACATCGCCGACGTGCTCATGGACCACCAAGAGGAACTGGCCGAACTCATCATGGCCGAGCAGGGCAAGCCCCGCGGGCAGGCGATGGGCGAGGTCGCGAGCGCGGCCGACATGTCGAACTACATGGCAGAGTGGGACCGGCGCATCGAGGGCGACGTCGTCCCCGGCGACTTCCCGAGCGAGAAGCTGACCCTGGAGCGACGCCCCCACGGCGTCGTCGCGGGCATCATCCCGTGGAACTACCCCATCGCGCTGTTCATGCGAAAGACCGCGCCGGCGCTCGTGACGGGCAACACCATGGTCGCAAAGCCCAGCTCGAACACGCCGCTCGCGACGGTCCGCGCCGTCGAACTCATCGACGAGCACGTCGACCTGCCCGACGGCGTCGTCAACCTCGTCACGGGCCACGGCTCGACGGTCGGCGACACCCTCGTCACCGCCGACGGCGTCGACATGGTCACCATGACCGGCGACACGGGCACCGGGAAGGCGATCAACGAGAGCGTCGCGAGTTCACTCAAGCCAGTCTCGCTGGAACTGGGCGGCAAGGCCCCGGCCATCGTCTGGAAGGACGCCAACATCGAGGCGGCCGTCGAGGACGTGCTCACCGCCCGCATCGCCAACACCGGGCAGGTCTGTACCTG
Organism: Haloarcula halobia; assembly: GCF_029338255.1. Classification (NCBI taxonomy): domain Archaea; kingdom Methanobacteriati; phylum Methanobacteriota; class Halobacteria; order Halobacteriales; family Haloarculaceae; genus Haloarcula; species Haloarcula halobia. Next base: position 2,692,767 of record NZ_CP119787.1, on the reverse strand, counting down.
CGCCGAGCGCATCTACGTCCACTCCGACGTCGCCGAGGAGTTCACCGACCGCCTCGTCGAGGCCGCCGAGGACGTCGTCGTCGGCGACCCGCGCGACGACCCGGACATGGGCCCACAGGTCAGCGCCGCCGAGCTCGAGGCGACCGAGAACGCCGTCGAGACGGCCGTCGCACAGGGTGCGACGCTCCGGACCGGCGGGTCGCCACCCGAGGGCGAGCAGTTCGACCACGGCTACTGGTACCGGCCGACCGTGCTGACCGACGTCACCCAGGACATGGACGTCATCCAGGAGGAGGTGTTCGGCCCGGTCAGCCCCGTCGTCGAGGTCGACTCCATGGACCAGGCCATCGAGTACGCCAACGAGTCTAAGTACGGCCTCTCCTCGTACCTCTTTACCAACAACTACCAGCTCGTCAACCGCGTCATCGACGAGCTGGAGTTCGGTGAGACCTACGTCAACCGCTCCATCGGCGAGTCCTGGCAGGGCCACCACATCGGCTGGGACGAGTCCGGTCTCGGGGGCGAAGACGGCAAGTACGGCATGCTGAAGTACACGCAGCTGAAGACCATCTACCACAACTACGAGAACCCGGCTGGCTCGAACTGAGCGTCGGATACTCGTTTCTCGCGGCTCGCTCCCGTCGGTGACGACCGGGTTGGGGGTCTGTCCCACTCCATCCGGCAGGAACTGTCACTGCACGCCCAGCGGTAGCACCGGTGTGACACCCTCTCGCCACGTACTGAGGCTGTCGTACCGCCCCGGCCCGCGTCGGGGCTGTCGATGCGGCCGACGGACGTCGACGTCCTCGTTCCCCGCCGGGGGACCCACGGACTGTCGAGCGAGGACTACGCCCGGGACCTGGGCGACCGGCTCCCGGACGCGAACGTCTCCGACCCGGAACCGCTCCCCGCGGCCCACCGCCTCGGGGCGTCGAGAACGTCGTCCTCGACCCGATCGACTGACGAGCCCCGATATTTATGTACCGACCGCCAGATACTCCGCCCGCATGTCAGTACTAGATAGGTTCCGACTCGACGGAGAGACGGTCATCGTGACCGGCGGCAATCGCGGCATCGGCAAGGGCATCGCCACGGGCATGGGCGAGGTCGGCGCGAACGTCGTCATCGCCAACCGGACCGCGGAGAGCGGCCAGGCGGCCGCCGAGGAGATCGCCGACGAGACCGGTGCCGAGACGGCCGCGATACCCACCGACGTCACCGACGAGGCGGAGGTGCAGGCGATGGTCGAGGAGACCGTCGACCGGTTCGGGGATGTCGACGTGCTGGTCAACAACGCCGGCGTCGCCATCCACGAACCCGCCGAGGAGAAACCGCTCGAGAACTGGCAGAAGACGCTCGACATCAACACGACCGGTGCGTTCATCTGCGCGAAACACGCCGGCCGGGAGATGATCGACGGTGACGGGGGCTCTATCGTCAACATCTCTTCGATGTCGGCGTTCGTCGCCAACTACCCGCAGTGCCAGGTCGACTACCAGGCCTCAAAGGGGGGGCTGGAGGGGCTGAAACTCCAGCTGGCCTCCGAGTGGGCCGAACACGACATCCGCGTCAACAATATCAACCCCGGCTACATCGAGACGGACATCCTCACCGACGACGAGGAGCTCATCGAGACGTGGAAGTCCGAGATGCTGCTCGACGAGTTCGGGACGCCGGAGGACATCGCGCCGCTGGCGGTGTACCTCGCGTCCGACGCCGCGGCCTACGTGACGGGGTCGTCGTTCCTCATCGACGGCGGCTACATGGTCCGGTAACCTCGTTCGCCGGTGGTTCCCTGGTTCAGAACCGGGACAGGACTATTCTCGACGAGTGCTGGACGACCTCCTCTTTTCCGGCCTGACTGAACGGAGGTTCAGACTGAGTGGCAAGCAGCGGTGCGCGGTAGCACCTGCCGGGGCTGTCGACTCGTCCAACAATGTTGGAAATATCTGCACGTCATGAAAAAACACTATAAACCATGGTGCTAACACAGGTACGACTGTTATCTCAGACTGGGGGCGCCGGATTCGGCCGTGACAGACGTTTACTATTGTTGGACAGTTTGGGATATGCGCCGCTCGACCGGGGGGCACACCCCCTGTCTCGGGCCGTCACCGCCAGGGTCCTCTGAGCGAGAGATTCGTCACTAGAGACGATATAATTGCTGTATGTCGGGAGTTCGGAAACACCCGTACTCGTCTTGGGCCGTCGCGTACCAGCGTACTCACCGACACCGGTGCAGGGGGCCGGCGAGCGGGGGTCGGCCCGGGGCGACCGCGCGGTCTCCGCGTCTGTGTTCACTCAGTCTGAACGGCGATCCAGCTCCCCGTCTCCCGCCGTCGTCAGACCATCGTCGCCGGGTTCATCAGCCGACCGATACCGTCGATGGTGATGTCGATCTCGTCGTCTTCCGACAGGGTGAACCCCTCGTCCGGGACCAGCGAGGTGCCGGTCAGCAACACTGCCGAGTCGGGCACCGCGTTGTGTCGCGTGAGATAGGAGACCAGTTCCTCGCAGGTCCGGACCATCTCGCCGGTGGACGTCTCGCCCTCGTAGCGTATCTCGTCTCCGTCCGAGATGGTCATCGACATCGTGAGGTCGTGGGGGTCGCCGATGGACTCTGCGGACACCACACACGGGCCCAGCGAGCAGCTGCGGTCGTAGACCTTCGCCTGTGGCAGGTAGAGCGGGTTCTCGCCCTCGATCGACCGACTGCTCATGTCGTTGCCGATGGTGTACCCCACGATGTCGCCCCGGTGTAACACGATACCCAGTTCCGGTTCCGGGACGTTCCACTCCGAGTCCCGGCGGATACCGACCGCGTCACCCGGTCCGACGATGCGGCTCTGTGTCGCCTTGAAGAATATCTCCGGCCGGTCGGCGTCGTAGACCTGGAGGTACATCTCGGGCATCCCGCTCTCTGCCTCGCGGGCCTGCTCGCTTATCTCGTAGGTGACGCCGGCAGCCCACACCTCGTCCGCGGCGACGGGGACGGCGACCGCCTCCTCGTCCGGCACGTCCACGACGTCGGCCTCGTCGAGCAGCCCCCTCGCGATGTCGTCGACGGACTCGTCTGCCACGTCTGCGACGTGGGCGAGGTCGTCGAAGTCTGTCACGGCGGGCCGGGCCGAGGTCAGGTCGTAGGCCGTTCCGTCGTCGAGTGCGACCAGGTGGAGACGTTCCTCTACTGCGGTGCGATAGTAGCGCATGTCGTATCTGTGCGCTGCCCGGGGACTTGGCATTTCCGGTGGTACCAAAACACTCTCCCGTCCGGACCGAGTGGCGCCCACGAATGGGAGAGACGTACCACAGTTACGTCGACAGAGCGTGGATCGAAGCCGAAACCGGCGGGACCTACCGCGAGCAGGGCGACGCTGGCCTGGACTTCGATACCGTCTCCAAGACCGTCTACCTCAACTACTAGGACCGCCGGCCGTGCGGGTTCGGCCGGTTCGTTCGTCCACTCCGGAGTTACTGGTGCATTCCTCCTTTCTCTCCCCAAAATAGACCCAGACACGCTCGTATTGGCTCCCTGTCGGTGGTTACTCGAATTGAGCCGCCAAACTGTCTTGATGGGGGTGGATAGCCCCTCTCGATGTAGAGAATTCGCCCCTTCGTGCGTACAATCGACACGCGTGTGGCTGCCAGAACACCTCCGACTCCCGAGAGACCGACGTCTGGAGCGCCGGAGTCCGGGAAAAGTCTAGTACAGTCGTTGCGAAAACCAACCCGAAAATGTCAGAAGACAACACGCAGTTCGGGGTCGGGGCGGGTCAGTTCTCCTACGAGGACGTCCTGACGCGCATCGGGTCCAGTTCCGAGCTCCTGATGGACGTCCTCGAGATCCTGACGGCGTTCATCATGGTGGGGCTGTTCGCCATCGGTGTACCGCGTTGTTCCCGAACCACTTCCCGAGCGCCTTCGCGCGGTTGCGAAGCGCGACGTCGGCCTCCCGGGTGAAGGCGGCGTCCCAGTTCTCCGCCCGCAACCGGTCGCCGTGTCGACGTCCGCCTCCCGGTGGAAGGTCGCGGCCTCAAAGCTCGCGTCGTCGTTGTGCCCGTTCGCGCTCCCTTCGAACTCCGCCGCCTCGTCGCCGAACCGACAGCTCGAGAGGTCGGCCTCGTCGACGAACAGCGTCCGCTCGAAGCGGGCGTTCCCGCCGAACGCGACGCTCGTGAAGTCAGTGAAGCGTATCTCGTCGGCGTCGACGGGCGCGGCGGCGACCGCCGGCGCCCAGGGTTCGCCGGCGACGAGCTAAATTTTTTACCGATCGTCGGCGAACGATCGATCAATGACCGAGGCTCGGCCGATAGAGGGGGACGATCCGTACGAGAAACTCGGGGTCGAGCGGACGATGACCCGCGAAGAGATCTTGGACGCCGCGAACACGCTCAAGAGCAAGAAGGACCTGGAGATCAAACAGCGCAAGGGCGCCGGCGACGAGGAGGGCTACAAGGAAGCGACGGACGCCGTCCTCGAGATCAAGGACGCCATCAGCTGGATCGAGAGCAACCACCCCGCCGAGGGCCACCCCGAACCGACCACCCTCTCGCTGGACGTCGGGACGCCGAAACCGACGGTCGACGACACTGTCGAGTTCAGGGTCACGTCCTCGGACGGCCCGGAGTCGGGCATCGACGTCGAATCCGACCGCGGCCACAGCACCGTGACCGGCAGTGACGGGACGGCGTCGATGACGTTCGACACCGCGGGGAACGTCGAGGTCCGGACCAGCGGCGGCATGAACTACCACGAGGATTCCGCGACGCTGGACGTCCAGCCCCGGCACATCGACCTCGATATCGTCGGCATGCCCACGGAACTAGCGGTGCGCCAGCGCGAGCGCCTCCGGGTGACCGACAGCTCGGGCACCGGCGTCGAGGCGATCGCGGTGCTCGTCGACGGCGATCCGGTCGGACGCACCGACGCCGACGGCTACGTCGAACTCCAGTTCGACTCGACGGGCACGCGGACTGTCGAGGCGAACGCGAACGACACGAACTCGGTGACCTACGCCCCGGCCACCGCGGAGATCGACGTCGTCGAGGAACAGATTCCGCTGCGCCTGCAGGTGGCGACCAACCAGATACGGGTGGGCGAGGAGACCACGTTCAGGGTCGTCGACGACGCGGGCACCGGGGTCAGAGACGCCGTGGTCGAGGCGGCGGGCGGCCCGACCGGGAGCACGGACGGCAACGGCGAGACGACGCTGACCTTCCAGCACCCCGGGTCCTACGAGGTGACGGTGTCGAAACAGACCGACGCGGCGGACGTCAACTACGTCGAGCAGACGACCGACCTCCACGTCCACCGGGGGGACGCGTCGCTGGCCGTCGGGCAGACGCGCGGGTCCTTCGAGGAGGGCGGCGAGGTGGAGATACAGATCACCGACACGAGCGACACGGGGGTCACCGACGCCACGGTCACGACCAACCACGGGCACCAGGCGACGACCGACGCCGACGGGTGGGTGTCCCTGACGATGCAGAGCGAGGACGACCTGGAGTTGACAGCCGAGAAGTCGTCGGAGCGGTTCGAGTTCAGCCCCGTCGAGGAGACGTTCACCGTCTCGGAACACCAGCCGGAACTGTCGATGGCGGACGTCCCCCAGGTGGCCTCGCCCGGCGACCAGGTCAGCGTGAAGGTCGTCGACGAGAACGGGACGCCGGTGTCGGGCGCCGTCATCCACTCCGCCCGGCGGGCCGAGACCTGGGAGACCGGCGAGGACGGGGTCGCCACCGTCGACCTGATGGACCGGACCGGCATCGAGACGCTGACCGCCGACAAGCCCTCGCTCTCGGTGAAAGAACAGGCCGAACAGCGGATCCTGCTACAGTAGTCAGGCGTCGTCGTCCCACTCGCTGAGGACGCGCGAGACGTCGTCTTTCGCCTCCTTCTCGTCGCCGGTCTGTTTCATGTCGTCGATCACGTCCTCCATCTTGGCCACCGTGGACTCGGTCACGTCGTCCTCGCGCTCCCACTGGGCGATCTTCGTCTCTGCCTCGTCGGGCCCCGCTTCGAGGGCCGTCTCCATCACGTCGCTGATGGCGACGTCGTCGAGGGCACCCTCGTCGTCGGCCGCCTCCTCGACGATGACGCCGGCCGCGATTTCGACCGCCATCTCGTCGCTGACGGTCTGGGTCGCCGTCTCGAGGGTCGCGTCGAGTATCTTCTGTTCCTCCAGGCTGGCCTCGCCGTCGACGAACAGGTCGAGACGGACCTTCGACTCCTTGCCCGCTATCATGTCGTCCATGCTGACGGTGCAGTCCTGTCCCTCCCACTCGGGGTCCATCGTGCTCTGCTGGTCACCGTGGGTGTGATAGACGGATTTGATGTCGGCGAACTGAGCCGGCGAGAGGTGGAGGTCAGGGTTCACCGCCCCGACCCCGCGGGCCTCCGAGAGCTTCCGGTCGAAGAACCGGCCCAGCTTCTGTGGGTTGCCCACGTCGGCCCACTCGCCCTGGGTGCGCTCCGCGACGGTCTTGATGACGTCCTGGCGGTAGTTGCGGATGCCGGCGCTCTGGACGGTGATGCCGCTCTCGTCGAACTCGGTGTCGAGGCGGTGCTCGTCGATGGAGCTCCCCCCGTCGGTGATGAGCACGACCCACTCGACGGGTTTGGCCCCGCTGTCGAGCGAGAGGAGGCCACCGAGCGAGCTCGACCCCGACGCGGCCATCTGGCCGAGCAGTTCCTTCGACCGGGCCAGGCCGTTCATGATACTCGTCCCGCCGCCGGCACCCAGATTCGAGATCGCCGCGTGACTGTCGCTCGCGTTGTCGCCCCGGGTGGGTGAGACGAGCACCTCGGCGCTACTCGAGAAGGCCACGACGCCGAAGACGTCCTGCTTCCGGAGACCCTGTGTCGCCTGGATCAGCCCCTCTCTCGCGACCTCGATGTCCCGGCCCGACATCGACCCGCTCTTGTCGATACAGAAGACGACGTGGACCGGAAGCGGGTCGTCCGGCGGTTCGACGTCGAAGTCGATGGCGCCGGTGAACCGGTCGCCACCCACCTCGATCGGGTTCTTCTTCGGATACGCCGATAGTTCGACTGGCATACGTATGCCTGCAATCCGTGATGTCATATATCTTATCACGGTTTCGGGGGTGGATTTAACGGCAACGCCCCCCGCACGAAGGTGTGCCCCCGAGCGACCGCCGGGACAACGGCTCCGTGACCTGTCGGGGACGCCACCTGGCCCAGCTATCGTATCGGCGGCCCATAGTTACGATCGGCTGACACGACGGGCGTGTTGCTCGTTTCCCCGTCTCGGGTATTGGTATTTGCTGAAGCACCGCAAGATTATTCTATGGAATGCTGCATGGATACGATAGATGCGCTGGTCTGCGTTATCCAAGGGTGAGAAACAGGACGTGCTCCTGGTGTACGGTGGGGCCGGGATTCTCGGCGTCGGGTCGGTGCTGTTCAGGGCACAGACCGTCGGGGCGCTGCCCGGCGAAGTGCTCCGGATGCAGTACGCGCTCAGCTTCGTCTTGCTGGGTTCGCTGTTGCTCCTCCGGTGGCGCTCCCGGACGGCCTCCGGCGTCGTCATGACGACGGGACTCTCGCTCGTCATGCTCCTGGGCGTGCTGGTGCCAGTTCCTGGGGTGGAACTGCTCGACGCCGTCTCCTATGGCCTGCTCGCGCTGCTGGTCTTCGTCGGCGGCATGCTCCACTACCGGTTCAACCAGCCGACGAACTTCCACGCGATCGCGCTCGCTGGCCTCATGGGCCTCGAGACGTACCTGTTCGGCATGGGGTACACCGTAATCTCGTTCCTCGAGAACGGGGACACGCCGTTTCTCATCGCCGCGCTGTTGATGACGGTGGTCGTCGTCGGGTACGTTCGCATCCTCCGGCGCGAACTCGCGTCGTCGTACAGCGAAGCGCTCCCGTGGATACAGTAGACCACCTAACTTGGGAAAACGATGCCAAAGAACAACAACGTGATGGTCGTGGCGGGACAGGCAGGGTCGAAGTCGACGTTCATCGGCGGCCTCTACCGGCACGCACACCGGGCCGACGATATCAACGTTACGTACCGCAAGAAGGAGGGGAACGTCGAGGAAGACTTCTTCGACGGGGTCATCAAGCGGATGAACACCCGGGGCGTCTATCCCGACCAGACCACCGAGGGGTACGTGGTCGAACTGACGCTCAGCCAGGGGAGCAGTCTCGTCCCCGACATCGACTTCCAGTTCGTGGACATCCCCGGCGAGCAGATCGACATCGTCCTCTCGAACATCTGGGACGAGGTGAAAAACGACGCGATAGACGAGTCGCGCGTCGAGTCGGAGTTCCAGTCGGTCAGGTCGAAGATCGGCGGGGACGAGGCGCTCGACATCGGGGACTGGGAGACGATCTTCAAGCACTACTACTCGCAGGCCTCGATGATCCTGTTCCTGGTCAACTTCCACAAGATGACCATCCGGGACGAGGAACCGACCTTCGATTCGGACGTCCTCGAGTCCGTCTCGCGACAGAAGGTCAAGACGGCGCTCGTCCCGACGGCCGTCGACCTCCTCGATTACGACCCGTCGACCCCGGACATGAAGAGCAAGGCGATGTTCTCCGCGCGGACGTACGACCGGGGCCTGGATGCCCACCTCGACGACAAGCTGAAGCTCGGTGACGTCCCGAAGGTACAGAACCTGCTCGACCACGTCGAGCAAAACGAGCGCATAGCCTTCTTCAGCACGGCCGTCCCGCCGGCGGACCCGACGAATCCCAAATCGGACAAGCTGGCCAGGGACAACGACGGCGGGTTCGTCACCAAGGGCTTCGACGAGGTGGTGACATGGCTCAGAGACTGAGCCTCACCTTCGACCACGCGATATTCGACACGTACGACTACCAGCGTGGCGCGGAACCGACGTTCGTCCCGACGCCGGAGGAATCGAGCAGCACGGACCCGCTGACGGAACTGCTCAACGACGGCGACAGCGCGCTGAACAGAGAGCCGGGCTACTTCTTTGAGACGATCGGCGACCACCTGGTCGTCGTCTTCGAGGGAAAGCGCGAGGACGACCTGAGTCGGAACACGACGATGGCGTACTTCGACGTGTTCTGGGCTCCGGTGGAGGCGGTCAGCGAGGCGAGTCTCAAAGACGTCGTCAACGCGCTCAGGGACGCTCGCAGCCGCTCGTTCACCGCCGACATCGACGGGTCAGCCACCGTCCACCTCCGGCGGCTCGACGCCCGCATCGGGCCCGGGTCCGACGGCGTTCGCCAGCGAGACGACTCCCGGACGACGCGGTTCGAGGGCGATGTCACGTCCCGGTCGGACCGGCCCGAGCAGCCGCCGGCCGAATCCGACAGCGGGTCCGGTGGCGACGACGAGTTCGTCGACGTCGACGACCTGCGTGCCGACGACGGCGCCCCCGGTGACCCGACCGCCGACGATACCTCACCCGACGACGATACCTCACCCGACGACGATACCTCACCCGACGACCCCGGTACCGACTCGGCGGAACCGCCTTCCCCGGACCATAGGCCCGAGGGGGACCGCCCGACGGCAGCCACCGCGGGCGGCCGGGACTCGGGCGTCACGCCGCCGGACAGCGAGTACCTCGCGCAGTTCTGGGAGCAGTACCGCCGCCAGGACTTCCAGATGTACGCGTCGCTCACCCAGGTCGACCGGTTCGCCTACGCCGTCGACGGCACGCTCCGGGCGCTCAGATGTGTCTCCCACCAGCGAAAGGAGACGGACAAGTTCGACGTCGTCATCGGCGACCCGGTCGGGCGGGTCGAACTCGGGGACTTCGACCTCGTGTCCCACATCGAGTCGCTCGACCAGGAGGGGGCCCTCTCCGTCTCGAACCTCCCGCGCTACCGGGACGAGCTCGACGAGCTGAAGCGGTCCCAGGCGAGGAAGCTCAAGTCCGCCGACATGCTGTTCGAGAACCTCGACAACATCATCGAGCGCCGCCAGTCGGAACTCGAGACGGCGCTCCGGGAGTCCACCAGGGAGTCGGCGGAGCTGTTCCTGGAGCTCGCCGAGGGGGACGCCGACCTGGAGGCCTCGGAGAGCGGCGGGCGGTTCGACCCGTTCAAGCAGGTGACGAGCGTCGTCGGCGGTGGCGACGACGACGAGATCGACCGGGCACTCGAGAATCTGGATCTGGACGAGGTGAGCGATGCGGAAGCCCAGCACGTCCTCGAGACGGTCCTCGTCGAGGAGATCAAGGAGGGGTTTGCCGCCAAGTACGAGGAGATACTTGCGGACCTCAGGGCCGACCTCGCGGAGTTCAGCGACAACAGTCAGCAACAGCTGGCACGGGAGGTGCTGGACCGGGTCGAGGACCTCCGGCAGTCGAAAGCCTACGAGCGGGCTGGCGAGGAGTGAGGACCTGCGGCCGGGGCTAGCCGGCGATGGCGACGATGGCCTTCTTCGTGATGACCCCGTCGACCTCCACGCCGGGTTCGAGCACTTCGAGGATCGTCCCCTCGGGTTCGTCGGCCGCCCGCTGTTCCCTGATGTAGTGACGCCGCGGCCCGGCCTCGGTCCCGACGTCCGGGACGAAAAACTCGATGCGCTGCTGTTCGAGCTTCTGGTCGAGCTGCCGGAGGATAATCTCGACGTTCTCCGGGTCCAGGGGGTTCTCCTTGACGATGCCCCACTGCCAGAGGTCCGTCCTGACGCTGTGGATCGCCTCGATGACCGCCTTCGGGTCGGGGCGGTCCGGACCCCGGTCGTCACGCTGTCGCGCGTAGGTCGCCACCGGTGTCCGCGCCCTGTCGGGGACGGCCGTGAGCTCGCCCTCGTCGGCAAACTGGAGCCAGGTGCCGTCGTCGTAGGTCTCGCGGTCGACGGTCGGGGTCGTCTCACCCGCCGATTCGAGGACATCGAGCTCGATGTCGTCGGCGCTCACCGGCGGGTCGCCGGTCACCGAGACCACGAGCGTCGTCGCCGCCTGCTCGTCGCCGGCGACCGCCGGGAACCCGGACACGGTGAACGACGCCGTGACCCGTGGCTCCCCGGTCGCCGGGTCACCGATCTCGACGTCGAGGCGCCCGTGCTGTCCCTCGGGGGTCTGGGTGGTGACCGACACCTGCTGGACCGTGTCGACCCCGGCCAGCGAGTCGCCGGTCGGCGTCGCCGCCAGGTCCTCGCCGTCCTTCGCGACCACGCGGACGGCGCCGTCGAGCGTGTCCGTCACCGTGCCCGTGTCGGCCGATGGTGCCGGGTCCTCGGCCCCGCCCAGCGGGTACTGGACGACCGTCGTCGCCTCGCCGACGTGGCCGGCGAGCGCGTTCCGCACCGGTTCGAGGTCCGCGCCGTCCCCGGCGAGTACCACCGTCGACAGGTCGTCCGGGGCGACGTCTGCGTCCGCGAGTACGTCCGTGGCGGCGGCCGCCAGTTCCGTGGCGTAGTCCTCGAGGGCCGCGTGCAGGAGTCCGGTCGTTACCTCCCGGTCCAGTTCGAGCGACTCCGAGAGCGTGTGGTCGCCCGCGGTGAGGGTGACGCCGTCGGCCAGTTCCAGCTCGATCGACACCGGGAGGGTCGAGGCGCCGCCGACCGCCTCGCGGACGACCTCAGAGAGCTCGGCGAGCGCGCCATCAGTGTACTCGACGGTCACGTCGCGGGCCTCGCCGGCCTGTGTCAGGAGCGTGGTCGCGACGGCGCGGCTCCAGTCGGCGCTCCCGAGGCCCTCGACGTTCGTCCGCCGGCGTGCGCGCAGGCCCGCCTCCGTCGCCGCGTACACGCCCAGGTCGGCGCTCCTGTCGCCGACGTCGACGACGAGCGCCAGTGCGCCCGGGGTCAGTCGAGGGAGCGCCGAGTCCCGGTCCGACGCGAGCGCCGCGGCCACCTGGGTAGGTCGACAGACCACGCGACACTCGGGGAGGTGGGCGGACCGTGCCGCCCGCCGGACGGTCGCTCGCTGGTCGGCATCGAGCCACCCGGGTACGGAAACGGTGGCGCTCACCCCACTCCCGTCGGCCTGTCCGCCGTCCGTCGGCTCACCGTCGACGCTCGGTCCCCTCTCCCCGGACTCGAGGTCACCGCAGAACTCCCCGACGCATTCCGCCAGGAAGACGCCGACCGGGAGCTGGGCGGGCCCACTGTCGGCCGCCGCGTCCTCGGGGACGACGAGCGTCCCCGGGTCAAGGACCGGCTGGCCGCCCCGCGCGACCGCCCGATCCCCCACGACGACGCCCGCCGTCGTCGGCGCGATGCGTGAGGGGACGACTTCGAACGTTTCGCTCGTCCCGCTGCTGTCCCTGAACACTGCTCGGTCGGTATCCAGTCGAATACTGAGATCCATTGCTTGTCACATCCGCGATGATGCCGGCGAGAGCCGAAGAGCCGTCTCTCGGGAGTCGAAACGTCCGGGTCCGGGCTTCAGTCGTCGGTATCGGCGTCCGCCTCGCGACCCTGGACGGCCTTCGAGGTGAAATCTTGGGTATCCTCATTGATGATCCCGGCCTCCTCCTGGGTCAGACCGATGCCGTCGGAGATGTTGATGCCGCCCTCGATGTCCCGGTTCTCTGCCTCGGCGGTCACGTCGAGGGTCGCGTCCTCTTTGACGGTGAACTCGACGTTCAGTTTCGTATCGCCCGGGACGTCCTCGAGGACGAACCGGCCCAGTTCTTCGTTGTCATCGTGATTGGCCTCGTCCGACTCGCCCTGGATGACGTTGACGATGAGGTTCTGCTCCGTGTCGTCTGGGTTCCCGTAGGGCTTTGTCTCACGGCTCGGGAGGTCCGCGCCCTGTTCGAGAATCGGGTCGAACTGGTTCGGGCCGTCGTCGTTGTGGGTCTCGACGCCCAGCGAGTGCGAGAGGATGTCCGTGATGCTCTGGGTCGGGAGGTTCCCACCCTCGGGGTCGTACTGGGCTGCCTCGAGGGCTGCGCCCTTCGCGACCACCTGGTCCGGGTTGGTGTCCGTCGACGGTTCCATCCCGAAGAACTCCTCGACGGCGTCCTGGACGTGGTGCATCCGGGTGCTCCCGCCGACAAGGAGGACGTTGTCGACGTCGTCGACCTCGTAGTCGCCGTCATCGAACAGCTCCTCGGTGAGCGAGATCGTCTTGTCGACTAAGTCCTGGGTCAGGTCGTGGAACTCAGACCGCGACAGCTCGACCTCGTAGAAATCGTCGGCCTGGTAGGCGATGGCGGCGTCCTCGCGTCCCGAGAGCTGTTCTTTGGTCTCTTTGACCGTCTCTCGGAGCGTCGCCTTGGTGTGTTTCGACTCGTCGGGGTCGCTGGCGCCCCGGTCGACCAGCTCCTCGCGGGCGAACTCGTAGAGCTTGTCGTCGAAGTTCTCCCCGCCGAGTTCGTCGTCGCCGTTGGAGTCGATGACGTCGATGTCGTCCTTCGCCACCTCGACGAGCGTCGCGTCGAAGGTGCCACCACCCAGGTCGTAGACGAAGAGCGTCTCGTCGCTCTCCTCCTGGTAGCCGTAGGCGTAACACGCCGCGGTGGGTTCGTTCATCAGGCGGTAGACGCTGAGGTCGGCGAACTTCGTCCCGGCGTCCTCCGTGGCCTGCCGGGCGGACCCGCCGAAGTAGTACGGCACCGTGATGACTGCCCCGTCGACGTCGCCGCCGAACTCGCTCTCCCCGGCGTCCTCTTTCAGCTTCTGGAGGATGTAGCCGGCGACGCGCTCGGGTGGATACTCGGTCCCGTCTATCTCGTAGGTCGTGTCGCTCCCCATGTCGCGTTTCGTCCGCGCGAGTGTCCGGTCGGGGTATCGCTCCTGGTTCGCCAGCGCGTCCTTGCCGACGATGACGTCGTCCTCGAGTACCTGGACGACCGACGGCGTCGTCGGGTCGCCGCTGTAGTTCTCCACCATCTGCACCGACTCCGACTCGTCGTCGTAGACGGCCATCGCGCTGTTCGTCGTCCCCAGGTCGATTCCGATGTTGAAAACCATCTCACCATGAACTCTGACAGAACGCGCTTAAAATTTTGGCAACAGGTAAATTATCTGAACCACATGGCAGATATCTATTATGTCAGATCCGGTCGGAAACACCGTTCCAGATGCGCTTTACCACCCCGTTCGAGACGGTCAGGACCGAGAACAGCACCACGTAGGTCATCAGACCGAGTACCTTGATACCGGCGAGCAGCGTGGACCCGCCGCTCTCGGTGGTGCCCGTCGTCACCAGACCCTCCGCCACCCGCCGGAAGTAGGAGTTGACTGCCCACCCGATGGGCTTGACCCAGGTCCCCGACGGGCCGTAAGCCGCCACCAGCACGGCATAGAAGCAAAAGCCCATCAGCGACGCCGTCGCGCGCTGTCTCGCCGTCCGCTTGACCCTCGCGTCGCTGGCCCGCCGGTACTCGACGTGGTGGTACGCGTAGAACAGCAGTATCGCTATCGCCAGCAGGTTGAAGAAGGTCGGTCCCACCCCGCCAGCCTGGAGCGGCCCGGGCATCAGGCGTCACCCCCGACGAGGAGCGCCCCGCAGTCGTCACAGTGTCGGTTCAGCTGGTCGTTTTTCGCACCGCAGTTCGGACACCGCTGTCCCCCCGTCTCGCCGGTCGACGAACTGAGGCCTCCGTCGAACAGCCCCGACAGGTCCGGCAGGGCTGGCAGGGCCGGCAGGGCCGGCGTCGACGGGAGGCGGTCACGGTACCGATAGGCGACCACGAACGGGGCGACGAGCACCGCGAGGCCCAGCGCCGTCGTCACCACCGGGAAGGCGATCATGAACGCGACGGTCACCGCCGCGGCGACCAGCCCGCTGAACAGCGGGTCGTCGAAGAAAAAAGAGAACAGTCGATAGCTGCCACTGAGCGTCACCAGCACCGCGAGCGTCCCCAACACCTGAACCAGCGCGGCCATTGGTGTTTGTTTCGTGGACCGATTATCTAATTGTTACGCCGAGGCCGCTGGTTCAGCGTCGACAGGTGCGGGAACATTCGTCGGCGTGCGCTGTCGGGGGCCCCCGGACGCCACCCCCGTCACCGCGGGTGCAGGAGGAACACGTGGGCCGCCAGCGCCCGCACTCGCACGTAGAGGGCTGCCAGCAGGTCGAGACCGAGCGCGCCCAGTTCCACCAGCGTCTGCCGGGCGGTCCGCAACTGGGGGAAGAACGCGTACGCGAGCCAGTGGAGCAGCACCACGACGGCGAGGCCGCCGGCCAGCCACAGTGCGTCTACGGCCGCTCCGGAGACCAGCGGTAGCGTCCGCGCCCACGCGACCAGCTGTCGCGCGATGGCTGCCCAGACGAAGTCGAACAGCGCGCCCTCGACGCCCAGCAGGACCGCGGCGACGCCGATGCCGGTGGCAATCTGCGTCAGCGGTGCCCCCCACTCCAACAGCGCCTCCCGGTAGGGCGGCGGGTCGGTGACCCACCACTGCTGCTGCTGATCGCTGTAGTGGGCACAGACGGCGTTTGCTCGGTAGAGCACGCTCAGGGCGACGTAGCCCGTCACGGCGTAGGCGAGCGCGCCGGTCCCGAAGAGGAGTCCCGGCGCCGCGACAGCCGTGGCCCCGGCGACGGCGAGTGGCACGAGGAACAGTACGACCGGGTTCTCGGGAATCTGCTGTCTGGTCGGGAGGAACTCCCGGTCCGAGGCGCTCTGGGCGAGTTCGGTCCTGAACGCCTCGAATGCGGCTATGCCCGAGACCAGGGCCGAGGACACCATGAGGAGGGCCCCCAGCGAGTACAGCACCCCGCCCAGCGACGAGGCAACGAGATCGACGACGAAGCCGACGAGCAAGACGACGAGGCCGGTGACGACGACGGCGACTTTCAGGATGGCGAAGAGCATACCCAGCGCGATCAGGACGACCAGTTCGTTGAGGACGACCGATAGCGACCGTTTCGTCCCCGCGATCGCCTCCACGATGAGTCCAGCCACGGGTCACTGCACCCCCGTGGTCAGCGCCCGCCGTTCCCTGACGAACGCGCCGTGGAGGCCGACGACGGTCAGCGTCGCGACGACGGCCGAGACGACGGGCCGTGGCAGGTCGCCGGCGAGTGCTGGACTCGCCACGCCCACCAGTGCCGTGAGGTACAGGACCAAGATCAGGTTCCACGTCAGCACCAGCTGACCCACCTTGCTCGCGACGAGAGCCTCGCTGGCACCGCCGACTACCGCGCCGACCACGACCATCCCGTAGCAGACGAGACTCGCCGGCGCCGTGACCCCGTTCGCCCAGACGCCGACCGCGACGGCGCTGGCCGCGACGACGGTGAATACCCGGAGGACGTTCGTGCACGTAACCGTCTCCGTCCGCCGGAGCGTCCAGGGGACGAACCCGACCAGTAGACCGGTCACCGCCAGCGAGAGTTTCAGTACCGGCTCGACCAGGCCGTGCCACCCCGACTGCGTCACGAGGACCGCGACCCACGCCGCCCCGCAGACGGCCGTGACCGCCATCGACGCGAGCGTGAGGAGTCCTTGACGCCCCAGTTGGTTCGCGCGTGCAAGCCCCATATATTTTCCACAGCGGGTAGCGAACTATAGTAATACTGGTCGGACGGGTCGACGTCCGCGGGGAGCGCGGTCCGGGGACGTCCACCCGGTGTTGTGTGTGGCCCCGCGCTTTATCGCCAGCTGAAATGGAAACCGACAATTTATGTCCAGTTCCCGAGCATCGGCCAGTGTAAATGGAAGGTGACGAACGACGAAAGAAAGACCCGTCGGCCCACGCGACACGGTTACTGGATCTCGCCCAGTCGGACCCGGGGGCGGCACTCGGACATCTCTCTGACCTCCCGCCGTTGCTGACCGCACCGGACCCGACCGTGCGGGCCCAGGCGACGAGCGTCCTCGTCGAGCTGTCTATCCACCACCCGCTGGAGCTGCGTTCGACGAGCGAGGCGATCCTCGCGCGACTCGACGACGTCGACCCGAACGTCCGGCACAACGTCCTGGTGACCATCGCGAACCTGGCGACGTGGTACCCACAGGACTTCGGGGACGGGACGGACCTGATGGTCGAGTCGCTGCGGTCGGCGGACAGAGACGAGCGCGTGGTAGCCGCGGCGGCGCTGACCAAACTCGCCTACTACCGGCCGGACCTGGTGACGCCGCGGGAGGCGGCGCGAGCGGGACTCCAGCGGGTCCGCGAGGCGGACTCGCTGGACGAGACGGAGGACTTCTTCCTCGAGTCGGACCAGCTCGACGGGGCGCTCCGGGCGCTCGCTGGTGGCGACATGGCGAGTCGCCCCCTCGAGGACGACCTCGTCCCCAGCGGGAAGCGGGCCCCGTTGAGCAAGCCGGCCCGGGTCGGCATCACGGCCCTCCTGTGGAGTCCGTTGCTGACACTCTCTGTGTTCACCTGGCTGTACCGACTCTGGAAGCACGCGCGCACCTACCGGCCACACGGGGCGCGAAACGCCGCCGACGCCATCTACGTCTTCGCGCACATGTGCATGGACACGCTCGCCAAGGTGTTTTTCCTGTGGCCGCCGTCGCGGGCGCGACTCTACGCGCGCCGGTCGTTCCTGGTGACGCCGACGCGGCTGGTACCGTGGTTCGCCGGGACGACGCCCACGAAGGCGAAACTGCGAGAGACGCCGCCGTACCCGGACGACTGGGCGACGCTGGCGACGCTGGTCCGTCAGCGCGACGGCCACCAGTGTCGCAACTGCGGCGCGCTGGGCGGCCCTCGCGACGGCGACACCGAGCTCCACGTCGACCACCAGTACCCGCGCAGTCGGGACGGGGTCGACCACCCGATGAACCTCCGGACGCTGTGTCGGTCGTGCCACGAGGCCCGCCACGGGAGGCTGTTCGATGACTGAGACCTACTACGACCGCCTCGGCGTCTCGCAGGGGGCCGACCGGTCGGCCATCAAGCAGGCCTGGCAGCGGGCGGTCAAGGAGAAACACCCGGACCACAACGACGACTCCGACGCCCAGCAGCAGTTCATCCAGATCAAGGAGGCCTACGACGTGCTCTCGGACCCCGAGGAACGGGCTCGCTACGACGAGCTCGGGCACGAACAGTACCTGGCGGACCGCCAGCACGGCGGGACCGACACCGGCGACGCCTACCGGCGCGACCGGACCGCCCGCGACGCCACGGGACGTGGTGCGGGCCAGCAGCGCCAGTCCGGCGCTGGCGCCGAGAGCGTCGACTGGGGGGCATACACGCGGGGTCACGAGACCGCCGAACACGTCTGGAAGGCCGGCTCCGGGCCGACCGCGGACACGGCCCCACCGACCGATACGGCCCACGCCGGGTTCGTAGAGCGCACCGTCGCGTACGGTGCGCTGGTCCTGGTTCCCGGGTTCTTCTCGACGTTGCTGCTCCCGGTCTGGGCGAACGACGGCCCGAGCAATCCGGCGACAACCCTCCTCGGCCTCGACCCCGGCGTCCTGTCGGCGGCGGTCCCGTTCACCGCCGGCACCCTCCTGGTGACGCTCCTGCTCGTAGCCGGTGCCGAGACGCTGCTGGACACCGATCGTCGTATCTGGAGGCCGTTCTGAGGGCCGGCGCTCACCGACCGTTATCGACGGGGACACAGCCCCGGGGCGGGTGGGTACCCACGCTGCAACGGACACACTCTCCCGTTCGACACCGCTACAGGCGGTGTCGCCTGGCCCCCACGGACGGGCACGGAACGCCGGCGGTCCTCCGTCCGGCTCGCCTCGACCGCCCCGGCGACCCGCGGTCGTTCACCCTGCACTCGCTCCGTGGCACGAACTCGCTCGCGAGGAGTGCGAGCCGGCGCGTCCGCCGGACGTCCGCCAGGTTGTGCAGGCGGATCAGGTCTCGTTCGCCCCGGTCGAACGCGGTCAGGTAGTGCGTGTCGCCGTCGGTGCGCTCGGTCGCGACCGACCCGAAGTTCTCGAGCAGCTCCCGCTCGCCGTCGGCCACGGTCAACTTGACGCCCCTTCACGGGTCGCGTTCAGCACGTCGACGAGCGCGTCGCGGACCCCATCGCGTCCCTCGACGTTGCGGACCTGTACGGTACCGGGCTCGTGAGCGAAGCCAGCGACGGTGACGACGGCGTCGTCCGTGAGGCCGGCCCTCTCGACATCGAACGCGACCGGAACCAGGCTCGACGTGGGGAGACCGTGGGCGAGCGTCGGGATGGCCGCCGGCCACGTCTGCGGGGAGAACGTGGTCGGCACACGGCCCGGCGGTCGGGCCGCCGACGGTCGACCCTACGAGTCCGCGTCACCTGCGGGTCCCACCAGCGTGACCTCGCTCGACTCGCGCGCGTCGACGAGGTCGTCGTACGGATAGGCGGTCCCGCAGGTCTTGCAATACGCCGACGGACCGCGCTGGTCCTGGAGGTCGACGTGACCGTTCGGACACCGGATCCGCCACCTGTCGGCGGATCCCACGTCTCGCTCACCGGGCACGGGTCACCCCCCAGCCGGGCCGCGGCTGTGTCGCGCGTGGTCGTCGATTGCGTGCCACCGCGGGCAGGCGACGACACCGGCCAGTGCCTCGCTGAAGGCGTAGTCACAGCCACGACACCGATACTCGATCTTCACCTCGTCGGTCGCTCTACGCATCGTCACGGGCACGGCCGTCGATCTGCCGGCAGTAGTTCGTGGCGGCTTCGGCGGCGGTCCCGCCGCGTCCCTCGACTGGAATCCCGCTCTGTGTCGCGACCCAGCCACCGTCCGGCCGTTCTTCGAGGACGACGGTCGTCAGGTGCCGGACGGTCGTCGAGTCGGGCGTGGTCTGATTCGGTTGCGTGGGCATACCCCCACCCTCGGCGCCGCGCTAGAAAGGGGCGAGCCACGGGTGGAGAGTGAAAGTGAAAGTGAAAGTGAACCGGGTCCTGCTCCCGAGGAGAAATTTGCCCGGCGAGGGGCACTCGTACCGATGCCCACCGCCAGCGACGTCGAACGGCCGGCGGACGCGGTGGCTGTCGCGACCCAGTACCACAGGCTGGTGCGGCCGGTGAGCGCACTGCGGCAGTGTTTACTTTCGCAGCAATCGTTTTTGAGAGCCAGAAAGCCCCCGTGCTATCGGCTCCCGCGACTCGCTGCGCTCCGGTAGGTGCTTGCGTCGTCGGGGTTCGCCGATAGCACGGCCCCTTTCAGTCCCGCCCAGGCCGGCGGACCACTCGGCTACGGGCGGGACTGAAAGGGGCGGCTGGCTGAACGATGGCGGACGAAGCAAGGACCGCAACGAACAGAGTGAGTGAGGACCGCAGCGAGGCCCCCGAGTTCAGCCAGCCGGGGCTTTCTGGCTGTTCACGACCTGAATCTCGTAACTAAACACTACCCGCACTGCTGGCGTGTTATTTTTACGCGGTGCGACAGAGCTGACACTATGGCGAAGTTCGGCCTCTGGGTCACCGTGGCAGGACTCCTCACCAGTGTCGCAGGCACCCTGTTGCTGCTCCTGCATACGACCAGCGAGTACCACGCGGCCATCCAGGACATGGGGTCGATCGCGTTCGCGTACCTCGGCTTGACTGTCCTGGGCGCCTCGATTTCCGTCACCGGTGTCACCCTCTCGTTGCACGCCGACCCCGAGTGACACGGCTCGTGACCGGTCGGTACCTGTCCGTCGCCTTCCCTCTCGGTGGGCGGTGGCAGCGATGGACCAGCATGGGGGCTCGCCGGAGCGAGACGCACGCCGTTCGTCTCGCAAGGTTCAATGTAGACGACTCGGACCAGTCGCTCACGGGGTTCGGTATGGATTGGGGCGGATTCTCATCGGAGAACGGCTCGCTGCTCGCCTTGCAGAGTCCGAATCCGACGACCCGTTTCGATCTCGCGGAGTTCTCGCTCCGCTCGTCCTTGCGAGATATCAGAAGTGGGTTGGGGCGGACAGGGTTCGTGGTACGTACCGACCCTTCGCTGCCGTTCGCGGGCCGGAGACGCTCTCTACTGGCGGTCCGTGAGAACAATGCACACGGACAAAGACGATCTCGAACCGCTCGATCCCGAGACCGGGGTCGAGCTGTTCCTCGAACACAAGGCGACCGACTGCACAGAATCGACCGTCCGGAACCATCGATACCGGATGAAGAAATTTCTGAACTGGTGCGACGCTGAGGACATCGATAACCTGAACGACCTGTCGGGCCGTGACGTTCAGCGGTTCCGGCTCTGGATTGCCGACGACGACGATGTCAACGCGCTCACGATGAAGAATCTGATGTCCGGCTTCCGCGTCTTTCTCAAATGGGCCGGCTCAGTGGAGGCGGTTCCGGAGAATCTCTACTCGAAGCTGATGATCCCTCGCGTCCGGCGGAGTGAACAGAGCAGCGAGAAGATTCTCGAAACCGAACGGGCAGAGAAAATCCTTGAGTACCTCTCACGGTACGAGTACGCGTCGACACATCACGTGTTGCTTGCGCTTCTCTGGGAGACCGGGATGCGAATGGGAGCCGCGTTCTCCCTCGATCTGGTGGACGTGGACTTCGACGAGGATTGCGTCGAACTCGTCCATCGACCCGATCAGGGGACGACACTGAAAAACGGGACAACCGGTGAGCGACTCATAGCGCTGTCCACGGAGCTGACGGAAGCGCTGGAAGATCACGTTGACGCGATCCGGCACGACGTCACCGACGATTACGGTAGAGAACCGCTCATTACTACGGAGTACGGCCGGATGCGTCGAACCACCATCAGAAGGAAGATCAACCAGGCCACCGCTCCGTGCTACATTAACGACCCGTGCCCGGACTGCGAGCAGGGCACCGACAAGAAGTGCCCGAAAGCAGTCAGTCCCCACGCGATTCGGCGCGGCAGCATCACGCACTTCCTCACGGAGGACGTGCCGGTCGAGGTGGTTAGCGACCGAATGAACGTGAGCCGGAAAGTGCTCGATAAGCACTACGACAAGCGGTCCGCGGAGGTGAAGCTGGAACAGCGCCGCGGATACCTTGACGAAGTCTGAAGGGTAGCGGCCTCACGAACCTCCTTCGATTCCTTTCGGGTAGAGCGTGTCATAGAATCATTCACGCACTCCTCGAACATCCAGCGGCCGGTACGTACAGGGCGCGTATCGGTCAGCGGTCTTCCGTTGAAACGTGGAGTTGCAAACCGGCCAATACAGAGGTTGTATTCATCACCCGAACACCGATACCTCGTTTTCCCGCCAACCGAGAGCGGGGTGCGTATCAAGAGACCACTCTCCGTTCTTCTGGTTTCTCTTCGCCCGCGGTCGGAGGATCGCATAGACAGCCTCATCCATCGGAACAGTCACTCTTGGCGTGACGGTGAGGGTGATCGTTCGGTCAGAAGGGAGACCCATCAAGCCTCTCGCTGCCGAAGATGGTTATGTCCAGTCTCAGAATAGCCGTTCGAGCAGTCCACGGTTGCGGTGTTTCTCCGCGAGTAGGACCGAACACTCCACGTCGTCAACGATGTCCAGCACGAGCGATCTGGAGACG
The DNA here is from genome assembly GCF_029338255.1 of Haloarcula halobia. Taxonomy (NCBI): domain Archaea; kingdom Methanobacteriati; phylum Methanobacteriota; class Halobacteria; order Halobacteriales; family Haloarculaceae; genus Haloarcula; species Haloarcula halobia. The sequence goes on along the minus strand of NZ_CP119787.1, from coordinate 2,670,484 downwards.
AGTCGGCGAAGTAGCCCCTCCTCGGTCGCGCCGATGAGCAGGAGTGTGGCGTCATGAGATGCGTTCTGGATCGCCGTCTCGATGTCACCGGATTTGACGAGGAGTTCGGCGTCCTCTAATTCCTGGTCGGCCGCCCAATCTTGGAGGAACTGCTCGCCTGCCTCACGGTCGTCGTTGACGTTGAGCAGCGTCACCTCGGAGTCGTATTCGGACTGGAGCAGCTTCGCAATGTCGGCTGACAGCTCAGAGTCAGGACCGCCAGCTGTGGGAAGCAGGATGCGCGAGGGGTCGAACCCGCGGTCACGGAGGACCAGGAAGTCACAGGGGACTGCCTCGGTCAGTTCGTCCATTGCCGATTCGGCCCGTCCTGGTGATCCGTGTGAGTCCGGCCCCCATCCCATCACGACGAGGTCGGCGGTATGTGTGCGGGCGGCGTCAAAGATGGCCTCGTAGGATTTGTGTGACAGGATAGTGTGTGTCTCGACATCGACGCCGAACGTTTCAGCGTCCTCGCGGGCGTTGTTGAGTAAGTGCTGTGAGCTCTTGTCTATCTCGTCGGACCGGTCGGCCGCGGCCGAGAGCGCCGTCTGGTCGGGCACCGTGACAATGTGGGTAGCAACCACCTTCCCGCCGCGCTGTTTGGCGATAGCGCTGGCCAGTGTGATGAGGTCCGTCTCATGTGCAGGGTTGGCCAGTGGCACCATCACGCGGTACTGCCCGCCGTCCGGCTGGACTCCAGTGGCCGCGCTGACAGCCGCGTCGGGCATCTCTCCGGACCGTGAGATGATGTGCTTCGACAAGATACCCTGTTTTTCGGTTCGTGAACGGGCGTAGAGTGCGTACCACAGCACTGCTGCGGCAGCAATGCCAAAGGAGAGCAACAGGGCGTCGCCGGCGACGAACACTAGCAACGCAAAGGAGAGAACGACACCGAGAATCGGCATCAGGGGATACAGCGGAACCACGAAATCTGGAGTGTACTCATCGGGGTTCACGTAACGCATGACGATGAGTGCAAGATTCAGCAACCCGTAGATGATGAGGTGTAGTCCCGATGCAGCACCCGAGAGCAGTGTCAGGTCCCCGATGATGATGAAGAGGAGAATGAGCCCGCCGGTGATGCCAATTGCTCTGTATGGTGTCCCGTACTTCGGGTGTATCTCGTTGAGTGCTGGTGTGACGATCCGGTCACGGCCCATGGCGAAGTTGATACGCGAGGACGCGAGGATGGAGGCGTTCGCACTGGAAGCGGTAGCGAGCAAGCCGCCGAACAGGAGTGCACCCCCCATTGCGGCCCCTTGGATGTAGTTACCAACCTCGACGACGGCGATGGGGTTCTCGGCGTCAGAACTGATGATGTCCGCGATGAATCCCTGTGGGACGGCCGCGCTCATGATCACCAGCACGAGAGCGTAGATGACGGTCACGATGACGACGCTGCCGATGACCGCCCGCGGCAGGTTCTTTCCGGGGTCTTTGATCTCCTCGGCCACGCTCGTAATCTGGACGAAGCCGAGATAGGAGACGAAGATGAGTCCCGTGGTTTCCAGCGTAGTGACGACGTCAGTAGCAGCCGGGAGGTTCGACGGCTCGGCTCTAAGCGTCCCGAGGAACGTGAACACAGTGAGGATACCGATAAGCAAGACAACGATGATGTTCTGTAATCGGCCGGTTTCCTTCGCCCCCACGTAATTGATGAGGACGAAGAAGGCCCCACCGACAAGCGCTATCAATTTCACCACGGTAATCGATATCGGACCGACGCCGACACTACCGGAGAGTCCGAAGATACGGGCAATGTAGCGGCCGAATCCGACCATGTAGAAGGCGCTGGCGAAGGCCAGTCCAAGCCAGTTGGCCCATCCGGCGACTGAGCCAAACATGGGGCCGAGAGCGTGATTGACATAGTAGTACGCCCCACCCGATCGGGGCATTGCGGTGCCGAGTTCGCTGGCTGACAGCGCCGTGAACATGGCAATCACGCCGCCGAGGATGAACGCTACAGATGCGAATGATCCAGCCTTGAGGATAGCCTCCCCGGGAAGGACGAATATGCCTGCCCCGATCATCGTTCCGACGCCGATGGTCAGGGCCGCCAGTGGTCCGAGGTCCTTGGCGAGGTCTTCGTCGCTCATTTTTCCTCCTCACGGGGAAGGGCAATGACGGGGCGGTCAGCCTTTGTGACCAGCTTCAGTGAAATGTCACCGGAGAGAAAATCCATAAGCCGGTTCCCGCCACGGGCTCGATAAGCAATAGCACTGGCATCAACCTCGTCGGCAGCTTTGAAGATCTCGTCGGCTACGTCCCGCCCGTAGGCGGTGTGGTCGTTGGCGTCGGGGAATACGGACCGGACGGCATCGTACGATTCCGCGGCCAGTTGTTCGGATTGTTCGACTGGTGACTTATCCGGTACACCACCCCCTTTCTCTACGACATGGAGGGCTGTCACATGATTCGGTCCGTAGGGTTTGAGAGCCTCCGCCGTTGCCAACGCGTCATCCTCGTTAGCGACGGGAAGAAGCACGTGTGCGAGGAGTTCCTCGTCCGTAGACTCACTGCTCATACTGGTCAGTACAGCCACTATCTGTTAAGAGTGTGTATCTACCGGATAGTACAGACCACTAGCGTACTTCTCTATCTTTGAGTTCGGAGAGAAGAATATTACCTACTTCTCCAGTATATTAATATCCGTTCCTTACTAATACCGAAAGAAGAAGTCCGTGACTGATACATTGAACCCGTCCCAATCACGCCTGGCGAGGATGGCAGTCCTTCTTGAGTCGTATCTCAAACTCTCATTTTTTGTCGGTATTCGTGGTACTATCCTCGTGACTACCGTGTTCCTGCTATACCTCGGCATAGCCATCTCTGCGATTCTATTCGGCTGGCCCGAGCTATCGTATCCAATCCTTTCGCTCGAATCAGATCCGTTCTTCGTCAGTAGTGGGGCACTTGTTGGACTGTTTCTCGTCCAGACTTCCGGATCGCTCGTTTTGTATCATCTCTTGATGGGAGTAGAAGACGACAAATCGCAGTTCACTGTCCTGTGGGGCTTCATCAGTCTCGGCTTCGGTGGGGCACTGCTCCGGATTACCCTCCCGCCAGCGATTCAGTTGGTCTCGACAGTGATTTGATCTGGCTCATCACTTGTAGCGGTGGAGAACTCTACAGGCGGAGCAAGCCAAGTGCCTCAGGGATTGATTTGAGGTGGTTCACGGGCACCTGTTCAGTGTTTGGACAGTACGTTCAGGAGCGGGAAATCCCTCTCCACTAGCGATACGTGCGGAACACCCTTTAGGAGAAGTCATCTATTAGTCACGTATGAACGGTTCCCGGGAGTCGATGCGAGTAGTAATCGTCGGCGCTGGCGAGGTCGGAGCGAATATCGCTACGAGTCTTGCTGCAGACCACGATGTCGTCGTTATTGACACCAACCCGGAAAAGGTCGAACAACTCACCTATTCTACAGATGTGCTGCCGATCAAAGGAGATGGGAGTTCTCTGGAGACACTACAACAAGCCAATATAACAGAGGCGGATATGCTGGTTGCGAGTACTGACAACGACAAGACGAACCTAGTCACGTGTGGAACAGCGAAAACTGTCAGTGACGCCTTTACAATTGCCAGAGTTCGTGATAAGACGTTTTTCAAGACGTGGAAGCAGTACGAGGGAGCTTTCGGTGTCAACTTCATGGTCTCGACGAATCTCCAGACAGCAGACAACGTCGCTCGTATCATTGGACTGCCATCCGCAATTGATGCTGAGACATTCGCCAGTGGCCTTGTCCAGATGGCTGAGTTTGAGCTTACCGGAGACAACGAACTTGTCGGTCAAACTGTTGCGGAGGCCGACCGATTCGAAGCACTGACTTTTGCTGCGCTCGCCCGAGATGGGAACATCATAATCCCGGACGGAGATACCGCTATCAAGGCCGGAGATAGGGTAATCGTCATCGGTGAGCCGACAAGCATTCAGGCTTTTTCGAGAACGGCTGCCTCACCGAATCTTCCAGACGGGAGCGACGATATTGTCATCGTCGGCGGCAGCGATATCGGATATTATACCGCAAACCGACTGGAAGAACAGAATATCGAGCCACGGTTGATCGAACAGGATGCAGATCGGGCTCAGGAGCTGGCCGAGACATTACAGCACACCTTGATACTCAACCACGATGCAACTGATGCAGAGTTCCTCTTCAACGAAAATATTGACCAGGCTGGAACACTCATCGCAGCGACAGACAGTGATGAGAAGAATCTCCTGGTTACCTTACTAGCCGAGAATATCGGTGTTCAGCGGACGGTCGCAATCGTTGAAGACGGGGAATACGCAACATTGTTTGAGGCGGTTGGCGTCGACGTTGCAGTCAACCCCCGAAAAGTAACTGCCGAAGAGATTATTCGCTTTACTCAGGAGGGGGAGATCGAAAATCTCTCGCTCATCGAAGGTCGCCAGGCAGAGGTTATCGAGATCGAAATCGGCGAAGAAAGTGTTCTCACTAATCGTCCAATCGAAGAGAGCGTCGCTGACCTTCCATCCGCCGTCGTCATTGGGGCAGTTACCCGCGACCATGAATTCGTTGTCCCCCGAGGAGATACCATAATTGAGACCGGCGACCACGTTGTGCTCTTTGTGAGAACTAATATCGTCTCGGAGGTCCTGAACGCCCTTTGAAGAAGTCTCACAAAATGAACGTGATTTAATAAGGCGGGTCATATTATATCTGAGTATATCATTTCTGTATAGCGGCTAAAACCGTTCGAACGGCTGAATTGGGTCATTTAGTACAGTTAGTAAACTCTGGAGATGAGTACCAACCTGGTCCAGTAAAGTGAGAACTCAACTCACACGAGTGTGGCGGTCCGGTATGAGAATGTCGCCAAGCGACCTACAACTAATGGCCCTCCTGCTGTATAGAACGCGCGTACCGGCCATCACTTCGGTGCTTGATGTGACCGAATTGACTCATCTGATTCAGACGAAGCCACTATCAAGGCACACCTGGCTCGAATAACGGAAGGCAGGAGTGTTCCGTGCATTCGTGCGTCGCACGTGTTTCCGATGCTATCTCAAGCCCACGACATAGCGAAGAGAAGCCACAGTATTATTCGGAAGGCTGACCGACAGTTGGTATGACCGTCTACGAGACTGACCTCCCGGGGGTCGGCCGTAAATTCGATCTCGAACTAGCCGATGACAGCCTTGCATCGGTCGTCGTCCATCATGATGGGCGCTGTGAACTCTACAGACGAACCAACCGAGAAGCGAACGGTGAGAAACTCCTTGATCTGGCGGGAGATGAAGCGAACAAGCTCGGGTCGATTCTCGAAGGGGCGTACTTCGAGTCGGTGAACGTGAACGAACTAACAGTCCCGCTCGGTGATGCCATCATCGAATGGATCGACATCTCAGTGGACTCCCCTATCGCAGGACAGACACTAGAGGAAAGCAAAATCAAAAGCCACACAGGCACGACGGTAATCGCCGTCCAGCGGGACACTGAAACAATACCGAATCCAGCATCTGATTTCGAACTCAACAGCGAGGACATCCTCGTCGCCATCGGAACACGAGAGGAACACGCAGCGCTGAATGAGTTGATCCAAAGCGGCACGTGACAACGTCGTCACTCTGGCGAGAATGTTCGTGCAACCTGTTCGATGAGATGTGCGTTCCGCATTAGTATCGTACCAAGGATACTCGTGAGCAAGACGTAGCCGACAGTGAACGCTGGAATCGTCTCCCTGAGAGCGTCAGTGGTCCCCGTAGTGACGAGAAATGCTGCAATCACCAGCGAGAACTCTCCACGGGGAACGAGCGCACTCGCCATCCGCGATGCCTGCTCGATCGAGAGGCCGAAACTCCGACCGGCGAAGAACCCGCTCAGGATCTGTCCAACCACCGTGACCATAACGGCAACGAGAACGAATCCCGCGACCGAGAGCACGAGCCGAGGGTCGGTCTGGAGGCCGATGACGAAGAAGAACACTGCCGCGAAGAGGTCACGACTCGGAGCGAGTTTGGTCTCGATTCGCTCGACGTGGGACGTCTGTCCGAACGCCAGGCCGACGAGGAACGCCACGATGGCGTCACTGACGCCGGCGGCGAAGCCGAGTCCCGCGACGAGCGCTGTCAGACCGAGGACGCCGAGGAGGAACAGTTCACTCGACTGGATGTCGAACGCTCGGTCGAGGTACTCCCCACCGTAGTAGGCGAACAGCGACAGTGCCACCAACACAACTGCTGCCTGTCCGAGTGTCCGACCGAGTGAAGCAATGTCGGCAGCGCCAAGCAGAACTGCCGAAAGAACGGCGAATACGGCAGCAGTGAGTATGTCCTCGATGACGATCACACCGAGAATCGCCTCGCTCTCTGTATTGACGATCCATTCTAAATCAAGGAGGGATTTAGCGATAATGACCGTTGAGGAATTGAACGCGATGAGGCCGATGAACAGTGATTCGAGAAGCGTGAACCCGAAGAGAAAACCGACAATGATACCGAGTGGGAAACTGACGCCGATGTCGATTGCTCCAGCTCGGAGGAACTGCGAGCGTTTCTGGAGTAATGACGTCAGGCTCAACTCCAGGCCGACAAAGAACAACAGAAATATCACACCTAGGTCGGCCAACAGCCGAATGAACTCCGTCGAGTCCACGACGGTGAGAGAGACGCCACCAATTGAGGGTGCAAAGGGACCGATGAGAACACCGACGAGAATGTACGCCGGAATGACCGATTGGCCGATTCGAACGGCAATCAAGCCGCCCAACGTAAGAACTGTAAGAAATACACCGGCCGAAAGTATGAGACTCGTCGAAGCCACGGATGTGACAGGTATCTACAGGTGAATTATTGTTCCGGTGGTGGCTCGCGTGCCATAGCCTATTCGAGTTTCGAGAGCAGCTCTTCAAGCGCTTGATGTGCATCGTCATCACCGACGACGACGAGAACGTCATCCGCTAATAGCTGCGTGTTCGGGGTCGGGTTTGCGATTATCTGGTCATCGCGTTCGACAGCGAGGACAGAGATTCCCGTCCTCGTTCGGATACCGACATCACCGATCGTCTGTCCAGTGACCGGTGAACCCGTTGGGATAGCCACCCATTTGATACGAGCGCCCGAGAGCGCGTCGTCGAGCTCGTCGGAGACGGGCTGGAAAAAGACGCCTTCGAAGATTTCCGCAATTTTCTCAGCATCGCGCTCACTCGTCGTGAACAGTTTTTCGCCGTCGCCGTCCGGGTCATCTTGCCAAAACGCCGTTCGTGTTCCGTCGTTGTGGATAACGATTGTGAACGTCCCTCCGTCGGGAAATGAAACCTCGTAACGCCGTCCGACGCCGGGAAGCTGTGTCTCAAAAATCTTCATACCCATGTTGGACCGAGCATCGTAATTATTGTTCGGACGACACCGATATCAAAACCGTTCGTGCAGCCATCATGTGTAGGGTGTCATACAACGTTTCTCATACCCGGTCTTCGCATCTTCGAGTTGGTCAGTACAGAGCGTGCAGTTAATATCGAGATAAAGCTGAGGGTTTTAGTCTTGAATCACTAACGGTTGTGTATGCCTCTGATAGCAGCCGGAGAGGGGCCAGTATCAGCAACAGCACAATGGCTGGACGGATTGTGGAAGTATTACCGTGAATACACCCATACTGCGATTCATACAGCTTCAGCGGCGGCGCTTACCGCCTTTGGGCTGCTCATCTTCATCGACCGGCTCTTTGTGGTGCTGGCAATTGCCGCATATATCTGCCCCCCTCTTTTTCTCTACAGTATTGGCGCTGACGCCGGGAAAACTTCGAACTCATCGAACTCGGCTACCGTCCAAACCGATTCGAAGCCAAGTTCGGTTACCGACATAGATAGCGATGACGAGGACAGCGATTCCGATAGTGACGATGGTGACGCTGATTCGGATGGAAGAGACGCTGACGCAGATGCTGACGGTGGGGATGCTGACGCTGATGGGTGACCGACTGGTACTATCTCTTTCGACCAGAGTTTCACTATCGATGGGCGGTGGTGCAGAAGTCTTCACAGACCCTCTACCGCCAGATCTCGATTTATAATGTCACTTGACTGCTCTTCAGGAATCGGAAACAAATCTTCGCTAATTAACCGGTCACTGATGAGGTCAACTCAAACTGAAATCCGCCGAGTTAGACCTTGAAACGTATTCTGCACCACCGCCTATCGATGGATAAGCAGATGTACTGAGAAGATAGTTCTTCTTCAAAAATCCTGAAACAAACTACCTCGTGAACTGTTCTATGACACCCTAATCATGTGTATAACCTGAATTCGATTCGGTTACAGAATAGAAGTGGTTTAACAACGGACCAGAGCGTATTATTAGCAAATGCCTACAGACCCACCAACGGACAATCGGGATTCCGACCAGCCCTCAGAGGAAACAGTCTACGAGGAGATGGAACCGTTCGTACCCTATACCACGCAAGAACTGGCAGACCGTATCGGAACGTCTCTCGGTAATATGTGGTCGATACTTCGACGTCTCGCCGGGGCGGGGAAGGTTCGAAAGAAGGAACCGGAACCCAATCTCCGAATTTGGATGCGTGAACCGCCCGATAATACCTGTCCACACTGTGACTACGAATTCGAAGTGAAGTTTCTCCACCCCGTATTATCTTCTGTCAGGTATTGTCCAAACTGTGGCAGGCAAGTGAATAACATCCAGTAAGTCTCGAATAAGGTAGGTGAGGTTGGAGAGTGAGATGATCACAGTTCGCCGTTATGATGGGACTCATCAGTCTCGGGTTCGGTGGAGCACTGCTCCGTGGTACGCTCCCTACAGCGCACTCAATCCTTAGCAAAATTTTCTGATGGGGTCATGAGGAATCTGGCTCATCATCACGCTGCTCATTCAGAAGGTCAAATCCGGTATCGGAATCGACTCCGAGAGCTGATTCCACGAGTTGCTGTGCGGCGATGACTGCCGGACTAATGACGGTATTCGCACCTGCACGTTCCAGTTTCTTCATGTTCTCGCGGTTGGTGGCAATAGCGAGGATATCAATCTCGGGATTGAGTTGTCGAACGGTCAGTATTGTCAACGCATCGGCTGCGTCGTCGTTTGTTGCGACAATAACTGTCCGGGCACGCTCAACGCCGGCCTGATGGAGAGAATCCTCATCATCTGGCTCCGCAGTGAGTGCATTAACGCCCCGATCAGTTAGTTCGCGCACAGCCTCTCTGTCGGGCGAGACGACGAGTACATCGCCACGGTTCTGGATGTCGTCGAGAATCACCTGAACGATATCACTGTATCCGAGGATGAGTATATGATCGTTGAGGAGTCCAAGTTCGTCTTCAGACATTCTCCCGAGTGCTTTCGCAAAGCGTGCTTGGATGAGTGGCCCCAAGAGTGTTCCGAGTGCAACCGCGAAACTGGCTGTTCCGATGATGACGACGGACATCCCGAACAGCCGTGCTACCTGTGATGTCGGCGCAGCATCACCGTATCCGACCGTACTGGCGGTAACCAGCGTGTAGTAGAACGCGTCCACGAGTGTACTGACATTAGTGAAATCTTCGCGGAGCGCGTAGGCTCCAGCGGTTCCATATACCTGTGCTCCGATGATCGCCATCCCGGCAGCGATTTGACCAGTCGTCAGTTCCACCGCTCGGTCGAATTGCCGGCGATTGTACAGGACGTTCGGCATCGCCAGGATGGAGAGAACGATCAGTGGCACCGAGAGCGGACTCGACTGCAACACGCCCTGGAGTGCCGTGACAGGCAATAGAATGACAGTCGAGTACCAGGCAATTCGAAGCCTGCGACGCATTCCGTAGGCACTCCCGATCATGAGAAAACCGGTTAATGCCCCGGTAAATCCAGCCGTGCGCTGGATTGCGGGTGGGATGAATTCGGCGATAGGACCGGCAACAGACTGCGCACTGATATTTGCGATTCCCGTCACAACGGACAGTAATGCGACAGCAGCAGTAAGGGTGATAGTCACACGGAGTCCGAGGGCTTGCCAGCCAATCCAGTGATCCCGTACTCGTGACAGTAGTGACGTACTCATGCGTTGCTGGACGCGTGGTCGCTCTCAGTAATGACTTCGATTGTGATTCCCGTCGTTTCGTGAATGAGTTGTTCAGGATCATGATCCAGGTCGAGAATCTTTTCGAGAAGCTGTTTCCACCGGTCACGACGATATTTGCTCAGGACAATACAATCCGTGTCGAACTGGATCGCCGCTTCGATAATCGCCTCTTCAGCAAAAAACCCGTCGCGCACGACGTAACTTGCAGTAAGTCCGTCGAACGCGGATTCAACGGCGTCGCGTAACGACTGTCGATTGATACGCTGATCTTTCTGCACCTCGTTCATGTGGAAAATGAGGAGTTCCGAATCGTCATCGGCATCTACAAGCGCAATCCCTCGCCGGATCGCCTGTTTGTTGGTCTCTGTGAGCGGATATCGGACGGGAACAAGGACGTTCATGAGTGGGAGTCTCCCTCGCTATACCTGTTCTCCACACCGGGTGATGAAATTTGACTTCATATTTGTACCTGCAGTTTGCACACTCTTGAACTGATGCGTCTCGAATCCAGATGGCCTGGTTTGGCTTGGATTTCTTTTTTGGAAGCTTCCCCGAGCTAGAGAGCCGTTGCATAAGCTTGCGAACGCAGTCTTTCGGGACATCAAAAGACGAGACGAGTTCCCCCGCAGTGTATGGCTCAAAAACCTATTCGTAATAAATGTCGTCCGTTGTAAGACCCTGATCGTCGTCTCCTCCCATACTACCGCTTCGATAGACTTGCTCATAAAGACCCTCTCCAGTCTGAAGGATAGCTATAGGCGGCATACATTCACTCTCTCGACCGCCAGACACCACCCAATTTTTCGCGTAGATAGTCGTCGTAGTCACCGTCCTTGAATATGGACATTCGGCCGTTCTCTTCGCTGAGTGTAACCGTGGCTACCACCTCTTCACGGACGGAGACCTCGATTGCGCTCATGTGTTTTGTACCCATCCAGTCGGCGTACTCGATAGCCTGGCTTTTTGTCTGTAGTCCCATTGCCGCTCTGGCTTTTGATGCGGACCATTTGCTCCTGGATGGTTCCATCCGTACTGATTATGACTGCACCGTCGTTTGTGTGCCCGACCGCTCGGGCTGACGTGACAAACCTGTCGAGATCTTCAGTCACGACGTGGCAGTCCTCGGTCGGCCAGTGACTGCCACTCATCGGGTCGGCATATTCGCCGGAGTGCACGCCAGTGACAATGACAAAATACAGCCCTGGCCCACGGATGTGGTCATCACCCCATCGATCGAATCCGAGACTGATACTCTCGACCGCATACGTGATGAAATCGATGAGTTCGTCTACGGTTATGTACTCTACGCGTAACGGATCTGGCTTAGTCACGAGAATCCATCCTGTTTTCTGAGATTACTGCCGCCAGAGAGGGAGTTCGATCGTTAGAGCGTGTCATAGAAAGCTTCGCACGCACTGTCTATCCAAGTCCTGTCAGGACTCGCGTGGAAGAGACAGGGCGCATATCGGCCAACCATATACGAGAGGTGACAGGCTTCCAAATCGAGTCAGAAACTTAATTTGGTTTTTCATCGTAGTATGATACCATGGCACAAAATACTACCATCGATCAACGTCTCAGCGACGAATCTCTCCAGCCATTCAGTGGACGGATATTACCAGGTATCTGCTTCGAGAGCGGACACAGTATCTGGTTGTACGACTTCGAATCGACGCCGACCGACCTCGGCGGATACAGGGAGTTCTGGGTCGTCGAACCAGACGACACGCGGATCCTCTATTATGACACAGAAGGTGCCGATGCTGAAATTGCCGCCTTCCACGATTGGAGTCGGTCAATAATGGCCGAGATGGAGTGGGAATGGACCACCGACCACATCGACATTACCGTCAACGTGAGTGAGGGGGCAACCATCGAACTCGAGGGGACAGTTGATGACTCCGTGATGAGCCGAGTATTGACACTTATGCAACGGTCTCTCCCCGAGCCGCTGCACAGACGGATGTTTGGGCGACACACGGAAACCGGGAAGTTTGGCCATCTCAAGACGCCGAGGGTACGCGTCGTTACACGGGCGACTGCACGAATGGATGGCAGGTCGCTCGGAGCAGTCCAGCCACCGGATGAGCCGGTCACCTTCGGTGAAGTAAGCGCCTTCGATCACCCGTATGTCTTCGTCGGGGATCTACTGTTGGAGTATCCCGACGAATGACTCTGATGAATGCTACAAGAACCTATGAGATACCATCACATACGGATTATTCTCCGTGACTCGAAAATAGCCCCTGCTGAATACACCCTCTGGGCCTTGTTTAGACGCACCTGAAGGCGTCGGTTAGTGTCTGTATCGGGCAAACAGAACCAGCCCGGGAGTGCCTCTCGACTCGGTTTCGGTGTTTGGGTACAAGCCGTAGAGGACGATATGCACCGCGTCTAAACAAGGCTGACACTCTGTATTCAACAGCCACTTTTTTGATGGTTTCTCGGTAGGTCATCGTGGGGCGTGCGAGATACAGAGAAGTAGATAGAACACCGACACCTGTGCCCGCTACGAGGTGACTGTCAGAGTCACTGACGAGAGCATGGAAGTCACCGGGGAATGTCTCGAACGGCAGCGGCACCCGCTTTGAGTGCTTCATGCATCCGAAGCCCACACACTTAGTCGAGACTGTATATCAAGTTTTGTGATAATATGAAATAAACGGCACTGTCTAGTTGAGGGATTGAGAAGTGAGCAGGCCGTAGCGAGAGGTGTTCATGTCACTCGCAGACCTGCTCAGAGAAACGTTAGAGGAGGACAGTCAAGACGTTTGGGAGAACGAGCGCACCCCGACACCCGTCCGGCGATTTGGAGTGCGTCTCCACACGGCGGGGCTGTCGATCAGGGAGACGGTGGCGATCTTAGACCTGCTGGGTGTCGATCGCTCTCACGGTGCGGTCTGGAACTGGGTGCATACGCTGTCCGAGGCTCAGAGCGACCCGCCGACGGCGTCGCCGTCGCGGGTCGCGGTCGATGAGAAACAGATCGAGGTTGACGGCGAGAAAAAGTGGTTGTACGCCGCTGTCGACACCGAATCAAAACTGCTGCTCGAAGTTGACGTGTTCAGCCGCCGCGGGACTGACCCCGCGGCGGCGTTCCTGCATCGGCTCACCGAGAAACACGATGTCGCCGAGACAGAGTTTCTCGTCGATGCTGGCGGCTACCTGACTGCCCTCTCACGTCACGATTTGAGCGGTCGGCTTGACTACCGAATCCGGAACCACATCGAAAAGTGGTTCCAGACTGTGACCATGCGAATCGACCGCTTCCATTCCTTCTGGAGGGGCAGTCAATCCAGCGCGAAACAGTGGATACGACGCTTTAGACACCACTACAACCACGAACGACCGAACCAGGCACTCGACGGACGAACGCCAGCGGAGGAGGTTCAGAACTAGACAGTGCCAAATAAACATAATTATATCAACTCAGAGAACTTATTACACAGAGATTGTCAATGGCAACTGAAGAGACAAACCCAACGAGCAAAGAGGCGTCATCACCCGAGTTCTACGTCCCGGCGACGTTCCAGTTCTCGCCAGAACCTGGCAGAATCGAGCGCATACTTGTTGGACTGTTCCACGAGCGTGGGGGCGACTTAGAGGCGAGGATTGTCTCTGAGGAACCCACCAAAGAGTTCTATACGCCAGCGATGTATCAGTTCTCGACAGATCCAGGCCGTATCGAACAGTTCCTCAACACGGTGTTTCAGGAGCGTGGCGAACAAGAGTTCAAGACTGTGCCCGAGTCATTCGTCGACATATTCTACCTACCCGGGTCGAATATGGACGCATTCCGACGACGGAATACCCAGGACCACGTCCCACTGGAGCCAGCGCCAGAAGTAATCTCGAAAAAACCATCCAAATAAGGAACCAGATGTGGGTCACTGTCACCGGCATTCCTATTATCCGGGGCGACGGACAGTAGACGTGTCCCGGCCGGTCCTCAACACCGGCTGTTCACCTGGTATCGGTCAAGCGACAGCCGAGAGATTTCGTGCCGATGACTGGGTAGTGTCTCTACCATCGGTCCCCCTACCGCCTGCACGTGCCAGTGCTGCCTCCAACTACGGGCGGGTCGTCACGGAGCCTCCACAGTCGATGGCGACCGTGCTGCATCTATCCTCTATATCTTGCACTACCTTCTGTAATCATACTCGATCCAGCATGTTTCTCCACCCGCTTGCACCGCAACAAATCGGCTGTGAACGTTTCTATGACACGCTATCGTTATTCAAAGAAACTAGTCGGGCTACTCTTGAAAAGAGCCCAACGAATGTGTCCGCACTGGCTACCCGTAATCTGGTGTCCTCCATCGTTTTGAGCCTGAAGAGACGGTACATCTATTTTTTGGGCGATATTAAGACTGTTTTCACCTAATCACACGCTGGCTACGAGAACGAAACTGCACAAACCATGTCTGGACACAAACAATGAAGCCACTCGTCTGAATACAGCTATATATGCCCCTCAGCGGTGATTCAACGATTCTCGTTCCGGTGGATGTCTCTGTGACAGACCCACCAGACCAGGGGATTCTCCAGCTTCTCAGACCGGTCAACGTTGTCGTCCTTGGGTACTACCCGGTTCCCAAACAGACAGCACCGGCCCATCTCCAAGCTGACCACGAATCCGAGGCGGCATCGCGGCTGGACGATATCGTCAATCAGTTCGACAGTGCTGGTCACGAAGTAGAGGGCGTTCTCGTGTTCACGAAAGACCGCGAGGACACAATCGACCGCGTCGCAGACCAACACGACTGTGGTGCGGTGCTTGTTCCGAACGAAATCGGCTCGATAGAGCGAATTCTCGTCCCGCTCCGGGGAGATGTCAATCTGGAGCGAATCATCTCACTCGTCGGTGACCTACTCCGGATGAACGATGCGACAGTCACCCTCTTTCACGCTAGCTCTACGGGAGCCGACCCGAGTCAGGGTGAGTTCATGCTCCGTGGTGCTGCCGATCGACTCTCCGAAGACGGCGTGGACCCCGAACGGATTGATTGGACCCTCGCAGAAGACGACGACCCGACGTCGGCTATCGTCAATCTGGCTGCCGAGTACGATCTGGTCATCCTCGGTGAGACGGAGCCAACACTTCGAGAGCGGATTATCGGGACTGTGTTGACCCCGGTCCTCGACAAAATCGACAAACCAACGATTATCGTCCGAGATATCGACTGAGATTCTAATGAATATAGTTTCCATTCGAACGGCATGACAGGCGGTAGTAGCGGTGAACTAGAACGAAATATCGGTTTCCTGGAAGCGATGACGCTCGGCGGCGGGACGATGATCGGGGCTGGAATCTTCATCCTGCCTGGCATTGCAGCGGAGGGCGCTGGCCCCGCAAGTTCGCTCTCGTTCGTGATTGCGGGGTTTGTCGCCCTGCTTGCAGCTCTCTCACTGTCTGAACTCGCTACTGGGATGCCCATTGCCGGTGGGAGTTACCACTACGTCAACCAGGCGCTCGGAGGGTTCTTCGGGAGTATCGTCGGATGGGGAATGTGGAGCGGCCTGATGTTTGCGAGCGCGTTCTACATGATCGGTTTCGGGCAGTATCTCGTCGCGCCGATACCGTTCCTCGACGGCCGCCTGTTCATCGTCCTGCTTGGACTCGTCGGCCTCGCACTGATAGTCGGCGTCAACTACTACGGCACGGAGGAATCCAGCCAACTCCAGAACGTCATGATCGGGGCCGAAACCGTCATCGTCCTGATCTACGTCGCTGTCGGACTGTTCTTCATCGACCCGGCGAATCTTGAGCCGTTCGCTCCGACTGGCCCGAGCGGGATTATCGCCACGACTGGCATCGTGTTCGTCTCGTTCCTCGGTTTCGAAATTATCGCTACGGTCGCCGGCGAAGTCAAAGACCCGAGTCGAAACATTCCGTTGACGATGCTTCTCTCCGTCGTGCTGGTGACTATCCTCTACGCGCTGGTGATGCTCGTCAGCACTGGAGTTCTCCCCTACGATTCGTTGGGCGATTCGCTCGTCCCAGTTTCAGATGTCGCCGTCGTCTATCTCGGTTCGATAGGCGTGGTCGCAATCGTAGCTGCCGCCGCGATTGCAGCGATTTCGAGTTCGAACTCGTCGATTCTCGCAGCGGCCCGGGTCAATTTCGCCATGGGGCGTGACGACCTCATGAGCGAGCACCTGAACGTCACGCACGACCGGTTCGGGACGCCACACCGGGCGATTATCGTCACCGGGGCTGTCACGGGGTTGCTCGTTACCGCCGGCCTCGGTGTCGAAACAATCGTTTCTCTCCTGGCCGAGGTGGCGAGTTTCAGCTTCCTCGTCTCGTATTCGCTCGTTCACGTCGCACTCGTCGTCTTCCGACGTGCCGACCCCGACGCGTACGACCCATCGTTCCGGATTCCGGACCTGCTCTACCCCGCCGTTCCGGTGTTGGGGATACTACTGACAGTACTCGTCATCTCACAGATGGCGACCGTCATCATTCTGCTTGGCCTCGGAATCGTCGCGCTCGGAGCCGGCTGGTACATCGTCTACGCCAGAGACCAGGGATTCGAGACGGGACTCATAACGGAAGCGTTGGAACCTGATATATCCGACGCGTATCGCGTCGTCGTGCCGATTTCGAACCCCGACACGCAACAGGATCTCATCCGACTCGGAGCAGCGACGGCGAAGGCCCACACAAATGATGGAACACCGGAACTGGTCGCTGTCAACGTCATCCAGGTCGCGGACCAATCACCACAACAGAACGTCGCAGCCGAGCGGCTCACCCACCAGCGGGAACTGCTCGAAGCCGCCCAACAGCACGCGACGGAGATGGACGTGAGGCTGCAGACACGCGCAGTGACCGGCCAGAACGTCGGAGAGACGATTCTGGAAACACTCATCGAGGAAGATGCCGACCAGGTCCTGCTCGGCTGGCAAGGCTCGCTCACCAAAGACGAGGCCGTATTCGGGCCGAATCTCGACCCCGTCGTCGAGCAGGCCCCGTGTGAAGTGTCACTCGTGACGCTGCACAACGAGAGAATCGGCAGCCCCATTGCACTGGCAGGACCCGGACCACACGCACCTGTAGCGGCCCGGAGAGCCGTCGAGTTTGCGACCCTCGACAACACAGTCCCGACACTGCTGAACGTCCAGAGTTCGACCGCCAGTGCCGACCCAATCGCACGCGGTGAGGAGACAATCACAGCCGTCGCTGAACGGGCAGGAATCAGGACCGACGAGTTCGAAACGAAGGTTCTGGTCAGCGATGACATCGAAGACACTATTCTCGATGCAGTACGTGACTACGACACGATCTGCGTCGGACTCTCCGAACGCGGCGAAGCAGCTCGACTCCGATTCGGTACGATTGCTGAACAAATCAGTCAACAGGCGACGGGTAACGTTGGGATTGTCCGGGGCCCCTACGACAGTACATCGACGAAAACGGAACCTGTCGAGACAGTAGAACCGAAGTAGAAAGCTGGATTATCAGGTCTCCGATTCCACCGGTGAATCCTCGAATCGCTTTCTGAACTGTTGGACCGCCTCGTCGGAGCCGACGAGGACGATTCGTTCATCTCCGGTGAACCGCCGTTGCGGGTCGATCGTACTCGTAAAGCCCGAATCGTCTTCGACAGCGATGACACGACAGCCGGTATTTTCGTAAATGCCCGACTCCGCGAGTGTCGACCCTGCCAGGGGCGTTGCGGGGACGCGGAGCAACCGAATTTGACTCGCCGGTGCGAGGACATCCTCTCCCCGAAGCTCTCTGGCGACCATCCGAGCGCTCACCCGTGGTACTGACAGCACGTAATCCGCACCTGCACTCAGCGCCTTCCGCGTCGCGTCAGTGTCACTCACCCGAGCGAGTATCTCGATGTCGGAGTTCAGCGACCGTGCTAACACTGTTGTCAAGAGCGAGTCCGAGTCGTTCGGAAGGCCGACGATGATCGCGCCAGCGGTCTCTATCCCGGCTTCTTCCAACGTCTCGTTAGCCCCTGCATCCCCGACGATATCCACGTTGTCCCCGTCATTGACGTCGATAGTTACGACATCGAGTCCAGCCTCAGACACCACGTCCAATGCGGCCTCGCCGACTTCACCTTGCCCCGCGATGATGATGCGCTCGTGTCTGCGGAGTGTGCGGGCCGGTTGGATGAAATCACTGAACGCCTCTAGGTCGTCGTGTGCACCGGAGACGAGCAACACGGTGTTCGAGCGGATAATCGCGTCCGGATTTGGTGGGAGTTGCAGTTCCCCATCTATCCACGCGCCGATGATGTTTGCGCCGGTCTCCTCTCTGATTTTCGAGTTGCGGATTCGTGTCCCTATCAGCGGGTTCCCCTGCTGGACCGGGATTTCTGAAACCTCTATTTCACCACCAAGGTCGATCGTGTCCGTCAACTCCGAGCTGAACGACGAGACCGCCTTCTCGGCGAGCCGTTGACCGAGCACACCGTGCGGGGACAAAACGGTATCTGCGCCCGTATCCAACAGGATATCTCGCATATCGCTGTCATCAGTAAGCGTGATAATATCAATATCCGGGTCGATCGACCGAACTGTCAAGATGGTATTAACGTTCGCACTCCCGGCGTCTGTGATTACCGCCTGTGCCGTCTCTATGCTAGCCCGCTCGAATGCTGTCGTGTCCTGTGGGGAGCCATGAATAACGGAGTACCCGTCGTCGGAGAGGTCCTTGGCGTTTTCTTCGGACGAGGAAATCAAGACGTAGTCTATACCAAGCTCTTTGAGCTCCTCAAGGAGCACGGCAGAGTCGCGTCGGTATTCGCAGATGATGACATGGTCCTGTTTTGCCGTGAGTCGGTTGTCGAGGTTGACCTCTGCGCCAGTGAATAGCGGGATGATTATGAGCCGGAGCGTAAAGAAGCCGATCGCTATGCCGGAAATTTGGGTCACCGTGACCAATAGAAACATCAACGGATGACTCCAATAACCCGCGTCTTGCCCATACCCGGTCGTGGTCATCGTCTGCACGACGAACTCCAGCGACGCAAATATCGACTGGTTGACTCCTTCCAGCTGTGCCATTGCGACGTTGTAGGCCAACGCGTACACGCTGACGAGTACCACAAGACCCGAGAGATAATACACGACAATCCGATTTCGTCGAGAAAGCTGGATATCAGACAACTGTTCCGGAAGGTCAACCATTGGGAAGTGGTAGCATCTTACTTTTGGGTGTGTAAAAAGGATTCCTGATAGCATTGCAATCTCTAAACTGCCTGAGTGGGTGCCTCAGAATACGAAAGCTGCTACCAGTATTGGACTATTGAATTAGGGAACAGTTGGTAGTCAGAATACTACTCACTATTTGAGATACTAATCGTTGAAATATTCGGACAGGAGTCATTCGTACAGAGGAACATATAGCTCTTAGAAAGGCGATTAGAGTTATCGGTAGCGCCTTTTTGTTTCATTTGCTCTCCACAGTGCGAGCACGTTACGTTTTTTGCCATAACAAATCTTCCACGTAAAAACAGTAGGATGCCGACAATACTGAATCTGTTGCATACCATATGTTTAGAAGGACTTCTGTTCTGAGTGGAACAGATATTTGTCGGTGTCTCAGTCTGACTGACGTGCTCACGACTTCAACTGTATTACCGACCTAATCTGGCGGTTCTTCTGCGCAAGATACGCACGTGCTATAGAGCGGCTGATTCGTCCCACAATCCTTGAAAAGAGGCTGTGTGACCCGTTCTATGATACGCAATTCGGGTAGTGAACCGCCGTATCCGCTTCGAGTCCGTCTACCCCCACCAAAACGTTGTGAGTCATCAGACGGGTTCTTTTGCCCCTGGGACTGGTGTCTGCCTATGTCACCAACCGATCTTGGCCCCGATTGGTCTGTCGAGTGGGCTACGCCTAAGTCGAATGGGAACGGCTATTTCGATAACATCGTGCTGAGCCGCGAACAAGCGGCCGAGTACGGCGACGAGCTCGTGATGTCGCTACGAGTGGACGGACCGATGCTGCGGGAGCAAGGACTTGATCCCGACGAACCGTTCGCCTGGACGATCGAAGACGGTGAGTTACTGACCAAGCAAATCTCTCGCAAGACGTTCGAAAAAGTTGCAGACGGTGACCGGGACGACTCCTTCTACGCTCGTCGAATACTGGAACACAGGGCCAAGCGCCGGATTCGGAAGTCACGGCAGTAACCGCACACTCAGAGCATTACGATGGTCCCGTCCACCGATCCGAACCGCTTCACCCTCCTGTGATCTGACGTCATCCCGTGACTGAGTCCCAGAGCTCAGTCGCTTCGGGCGCTAGTTAGAGCACTCCGCTGGGAATCAGACTGAGGTTCACGAGGTTGAACGCTATCAGCCCGACGAACAGCGTGTAAGCGGTCGCACCTTTTGCTACTCGGCCGCGGCTCGGTCGAAGCGCCGTCCCGGGGCTGGAGGTCAGCGCTTCAAATTCCCGACGAAGGCGACGAAACGTCAGCCCACTAGCAGCGAGTCCAGCAAACACCGGAACGAGTGCCGGATGCAATGGACTCGTGACCCCGTCGGAGAATCGTTCGAACGTCGCCTGATCCTCATGCGGGGACTCTTCGGGCTCTTGGTCGGACTGTTTCTTTGTCACCTGATCCTCGGGTGACGATTCTTCCGCCCCTTGCTCGGATTCCTCGTTTGTCACCTGCATCTCTTCTGTCTTCGACTTTTTCGAAGCGCTGTTCTCTCCGTCCGCGTTGAATTCCATGAGCGCTTCCGTGTCCACGGTTCCGTCGCTGTTGACGAACAAGTCCACGAGCACCCCTGCGTCAATAGTCGCGTCAGGGTCGCCGTACCCGTCGAAGATTTTCTCCAGTAACTCCAGTCGGTGCTTCCGCTTCCGCTCTTCGGACCGCCTATCGTAGTGCTTGTTCAGCACTGGGACTGACACGTCAACGCGGTCGGCGAGAAGTTCCTTCGACACGCCGCTCTCGATCTGGTCTTCTATCGACCAGCGCCGGAGTGGATGTGGACTATGACTGGACGGGCAAGTCGAGGCGTGCCGACTCTTCGTGGCTTTGCACGAGTCAATATCCCGATCGTGTGGGCACCCGTTCGAGAACTTGCAGGGACGTGTGAGCTTATATAGGTCACGCCGAATCGTCGTGATATCCGGCCGACCATCCTTGGTGGTCAGCAGCGGTTTCCGTCCGAACCTGTCCTCCACGTCATGACGGTCCGGATTATTTTTATACTGGTCAATCAGCTCGGCGAGCTCTTTCGAGATGTTCTGATTACGTTCCCCGTCCTTGCCGTTCTTGAGTGGCGTTCCTCGCTCGTCCGGGAACTCTCTCTCAGGACGATGTCGAAGCCGAATCACCTGTTCGTCTGTGTCAACATCTCGAACGTCGATTGCGCGAATAGCACCGACCCGGTTACCGAGTTCCTTGATCGCTCGGTACTCAACGTGACGACGCGAGGTCGGTTCGTGGGTCTCCAAGTATTCGAGCACTGCTTCGACGAGCTCGTCACTCGGTTTCTCGTCGGACACGTCTTCATCATCAGGGACGTTCGGTATCGGTGTCTTGTCCGGCACGCCCGGATAGACCGCCTCGACCTTGACACAGAAGACCAGAAACCGACGTACGACACTCATGATCCCGTTGAGGCTCACAGTGTTATTGTCGGAGGTGTTCTGACACCAATTCTTGAACCGCCGAAGCTGGCGGCCCCTAACATCGTTCATGTCCTCGATCTCGTCTTCCTCCGCCCACTCGACGAAGATTTCGAGGACGTCTTCGATGGTCCGTCGAGTCGCGTACCTGGCGTTCTCCCGCTCTTTCAGATACATCTCTTTAGTTTTCTGTGGAGTGATTGGTTCTAGCGTGTGTTCTATCATCTTTCAGGTACACCGGCATATTACACAGGTGTATTTAATGACTGGCCCTAAGCCGATAATATATAAAGGGCCCGTCTGGGAATCCCCGTTTTCCCGAGCTCTTGAGTCGGATTAGACCTGTGTATCGCCTCGTAGTCACGCGGTTACAAAATCATCGTACCATGGACGTCGTCCAGAGCCTTCCCAGTAATCAAGTATATAAACGTGCGCTACAGTTCGGAATACGAGTTGGTGGTTCCCTCCAACTGTCAACTGGCAGATATCACTACCAACTTCTGCTCCAGACTTCCGAGAGACGAAATCACGATTTCGGAAACTACGATTTCCAAAATCAGAAGTTCTATTTGAGGAGAGCAGCTATGGGTGGTATGGAGCAATTCGTTGATCGGGACGTCGAACTCGATCAACTCACGGACTGTTACGAGTCCGAGACTGCTGACTTCGTCGTTATCTACGGCCGTCGCCGCCTCGGCAAAAGCGAGCTCGTCCGCCAGTCCATCGCCGATCGGGACGACGCCGTCTACTACCAGGCAGTCGAGTCCACAGCACAGAACCAACTCGAACAGTTCGTCGACACCGCCACCGCACAGTTCCCTTCACTACAGAACGTCCGCCGCGACTGGGAGGTACTTCTCGAAACACTCGGCGACCAAGATGCAGTCGTCGTTATCGACGAGTTCCCGTTCCTCATCGAAGAGGACGAATCGCTCCCCTCACGGATCCAGCGAGTATGGGACATGGAGCTACAAGAGACGGGGATGACGCTCGTGCTCGTCGGCTCCTCGATCAGCGTGATGGAAGATAAGGTCCTCTCCGGGAGCGCGCCGCTGTACGGTCGGCGGACCGCAACGATTGACCTCAAGCCCCTCGAAGTGACCGATGCTCGCCAGTTCTTCCCAAACTACGATCCCGAAACCGCAATCACTGCATGGTCCATCTACGGTGGCACGCCGTACTACCTCCAAACCATCGATCCTGACCAGCCGTTAGGCATGAACGTCCAGCAGTCGATCCTCTCGGAGCGTGGCCTCCTGTACTCTGAGCCAGAGTTCCTCCTCCGTACCGAACTCCGACAGCCGAACACGTACTTCAGCATTCTCCGCGCGCTCGCACACGGGCGTCGCACTCCGAACGAGATTGCGGGGATGGCTGGCGTGGATTCAGGATCGCTCAGCACGTACCTCCAGAAGCTCCGTCGACTCCGCCTTGTCGAACGCCACATCCCGGTCACCGAATCACCGACAGCCTCGAAACGCGGCCGGTACCGCATCGCCGCGCCGCTATTCCGGTTCTGGTTCCGGTTCGTCTACGGGAACCAAGATCAGCTTCGGATGCTCGGCGACGACGCGTACGACGAACTCGTTGCGCCTGAACTGGCAGATTACGTGAGTCCGTTGTTCGAACGCCTCTGCCAGCAAGCGCTTCCAGATCTCATCGACCGGCAGTTCCGTGACATCGGGCAGTGGTGGTTCAAAGAACACGAACTGGACGCCCTCGGTCTCACCGGCGATGGTCTCGTCGCCGGCGAGTGTAAGTTCACATCGAAACCCGTGAGCGAAGGCGTGCTCTCTAATCTCGAACGAACCACGGAAGAAGTCCGATGGTCAGAAGAGCCAGCAGACGGAGAGACGCTGTACGTCTTGTTCAGCCGCTCCGGATACACCGCCGATCTCAAAAACGTCGCTGACACGCGCGATGACGTCCGACTCTTCGAGCTGTCCGATCTGATCACTACTGACAGTGACTAGTGAACAGTAGGACTTCCAGTAATTTCGACGGTTAGTCATGGGTCACTGTGGTTCACCCTGATGCACCCTGATGTCGGTGCAGTTCGGTATGTGTTCAGAGTAAGATGAGATTGAGGATCCACACCACTCACAGGTCTGTTCTCGCCGAAGCGCGGCCTCCATATTGATCGTCTGTCGGCAGTGAAGGCAGTGATCCATTTCTCGTGGCGTTTGTTGATGACACCGCGGACATTCGACCGGAGCAGTCGCATCCGGTTCTTCCTCTTCGTCGATTTCTAAGCCGTGGACACGAGCGACTTCTCGACCCGTATCGTCTGCAAACACGGATACGTACCGGGAAGCGACGTCGCTTCCACGAGTCCAGCCATGATGATCCTCGATGTGGGCCTGATTCAGTCCGCGAGAAGCCAAGTGAGATGCGCTGGATTTGCGGAGGTTCGTAAACGTCACTGGCTTCTCGACCCCTGCTCTGTCGGCAGCATCCTTCACGGCCGTTCGAAGTGCATTGTAACTCGGAGCCTCCGGCTCAGTCAGTTTACTCCAGAGCGGTGCTGCAGGATCATCGCTCGGGTGAGCAGCAAGCCAACGTTGGAGAAACGGAACACTCGGAATAAGGGGAACGGTCCGCTGACCCATCTTTCCCTGTACCGTGATCTGGTACCCGTGCTCGTAGTCCGTCACATCACCGACCGTGAGAGCGCGAAGTTCACCGGAACGAGCACCTGCATCCCACCCAACCGCGATGAGTGCTGCATCACGAGGGTTTCGAGTAGCATTGATTAGGGGGAGGACGTCTTCCTTCCACTGAAGCATGTTACTAGGTTCCGGGGCGGGATCGTACGTACTCGGAGTATTCGATGGAATCCACTCCATCGACTGGGGCGGATCATCTCCGTTCTGGTCAGTGACACGCCGTCCGAACTGCTTCAGCGCGACGCGGTAATCACGGTTTGTCTCCGCATTGTCGTACGTACGGTGAATCCAGCGGACGATCTCCTTCGCAGCATTCTCATCTTCAAGTGCTTCGACAAGGCTACCAGCGTGTTCGGCCATCCTCACATTGTGCCGGAGCAGCTTGAGATGCCGTTGGTCTCCGACTTGACTGGGAATGAGGAAGAGTCCGTTACTGAACTCAAGCAGTGCATCACGATTTGCTTCGTCCAGATCCCGTTCGTCGTTTCGGATTTTCTCTCGAAGCGTCTTGAGTTGACCGTCGGCGTTCTTTGTCATTGGCGCACCGAACGAGCTTTAGAAATCAGAACGGCCTAATCTTTTGCCGCGCTGACACCATGACTTGATTTAGATGCTGTTTGACTACGTGTGTCCACGGGTCAGTGCTCAGGCATCCGTGAATTCAGCAAGTTCGGGGAAACAGGCCTCGCAGAACTCGACGACGGTCCCGCGTTCTATGACATCGGCAACCGATTGCCGTTCCGAATCCAACTCTTCCTGAAATTCATCATCGACATCATCTAACGGCCCGAACGGTGTCTCGCGTTCATATCCACACGGCGGATTTTCCGCGCGGTGTACCAGAGACGCACGTGTCTCTCCTGTGTCCGTGGATCGGTGCTCGTGCTCAACTGGGATCGAGAGAGGTTCGTCGCCGAGGCGCTCTCTGACTTCCGGCAGCTCCTCCGGCTGGATCGTCCTGAGAGTGGAGACATGTGCCATCGCGGGGTCAACGGCAGCAGCTTCCTCGTACGACGAGTACTCACACTTGCGAATCGGTTGTAATGAGTATCGGAGTCGTCCCCCGACTGACCCCGCGTAGTTTCGGATCGCAAACGATCGATAGAGGAGAGACGTGTACGAATTATGGACCGAGTCAAGATCCCACCCAGATTCCTTGTCAGCCCGGATCCACACCGGAAACACCGCCCCCTCCACGCCGGCTTCAGTGAGAATCCCGCCTTCTTCTCGTACTTTCTCCAGTCGCCGGTCAGTGGCGTATCTGGGAAAGCACTCGACGCACGGTCTGATATCACGCGAGAGCGCTTCCCGATGAGTGGTATAGAGATACCGCGACTCCCGCATATCTCCAGGTTGGCTGTTGGCGGTTACACGTGCACCCGACGCAGTCATGAACTCGCCGTCCTGAACCGTCGGAGGGGTTCCATCGCCGACGTGCGCGGCATCATGGAAGCCATGATGAGTATCGAGTTCTGGCTCCCTATTATCTTGGAAGCCATGCCACCACTCCACAGCAACGGGCGCATCAAACGATGGTGTCTCCTCGTTCAACACCGGAGGATCAAATGATTCGTCGACGGTCATGTGTCGACAAAAGCAGTAGGCCACATAAGTCGAGGGTGTAGTTTTTCTACCTCAACCATCGGGGAAACACCCCTTAATAACGATTTTAGGCTTACAGGGTGTCTTCCTATCGGTGTGTACAGGTTCACAAGAGGTGGCGAATACATCGCTCGAACAGCGCGAGTTCGGTGGGTGCCGTCAAACGCGGCCTGTTGATGGGTGATCTAGGGGTTCTGGTGTTTCGAGGCAACAATCCGACATAGTTCGTTCCTGTGACTCCGAATCGCCCCGGTATTCAGAAACACATCAGATATGATATGGGATATTGCTCACGATGTTCCTCTGAATTAGATTATTTGCCAGCGAGGATTTATCCCGCACCAAGCTAACAATCTTATATGAACGAATGTCCAAAATCTCACAATTCGAGTTTCAGGACGCTATTCGCCCGAATAACGAGCGAGTAGACGAGGAGTACACAGCTCCGATAAAGTACGAGAACCATCCGAACGAAGAATCCTACGGGCCCATCCGGTTACGCGGGGTCGAAGTTGAATACTCAGCTGCCGTTGAGTCCGTCGGAACATTACACAGCAAGAAGCACTTAGCTGCCCAACTCCATCAGCGGAACCGGTGCAAGTGGGCTGACCTCGATCATCCTAACGACGGATCAACGCTTTACAGCCTAGCCGTGCTTGAGGTCGCGGAGACGGCTCTCGCTGAAGAAAGCCTCGAACTCCCATCGTCATCCATACTCAACCGACGTCTCAAAGTCGCATTTCTCGAAAAATGTCGGTGTGTGTCGAATCAAAGCCGGTACTACAGGCATCTGGAAAATAGTCCCGCGGTCTGTGAAGCCCTTGGGTATGATACTCCACAGGCGCTTCCGAGTTACAGCACCGTCAGCAATCTTCACTCGGAAATCCCGCCTGAAGTCTTCGACGAAGAGCAAGGGTTCGAAGCAGCGTTCGAGAACGCGGCTGTGCGCGCGGCGTACGCAGCGTATCGAAACGGTCTCGTGCCTCCGGAATCAGTTCGAGAAGCGTACGGACTGAACGCGTTAACCCCGGCGTTCTCGGAGAAGACGCTTACGCGGGCTGATGAGCGTGAGGCACTCCGTAACTGGGTTCGATTGTTGAAGCGAGAGACACTTGATCCGCTAACGTTCGGACGGGACGACCCACAGTTCACCGTGTTTGATTTCATCGGCTTGCTTGCGGCTTCGGCACGTGACGGCGCTGGTTTAGAAACTGCGGCCGACGTCGCCTTGTGGGATTACAATTACGAACAAGTCCCGAAGGGGACTGCCCTCCCGAAATACATCGCAAACGAACTCCCCGAGTCGACGGGATTCGATTCGTACACCGATACAGATGTGCCGACTGTCGATGAGCAGTTCACAGAGGTCCATCAACAGACGATGAGCGTGGCAAACGACATGGGGTTCTTCACCGACCCGGTTTCGATCGCATCAGATCTCCTTGAAATCGAGTGGACCGGTGGTGAAGCACCGACCATTAGCCGGTACGGGAAACGGATGAACGATGTTACGGAGGAGTGGACGTTCTCGATCGTCAGCATCATCGACAACGAGAATCGGTTCACCCTTGGAGTCAGGCTCCTCGAAGAGAAGTCCGAGTACCCCGGTAGCGTGAGAGACATCCTGTCTGGACCAACTCAACTCTTGGACGTCGAGATGATGCTGGCGGATGCAGGGATGGTTCCCGGTGAACTCCTTGGCGTTGCTCGGCGCGTCGCTGATGGGGACTGGATAGTTAGCGCACCCGATAGACCCCCAGTCAAGACGCTCAAAGGACTCACTCCGGAAGGATACGTCGGGTACGCCGAGGGAGTGAAGGCGGGGACAGTCCCGAAACCGAATTTGGTGGTGTATCCGAAGGAGGCGACAAACCCGGACGTAATTGAGGTTACCGCTGGCGAGATCGAGAACCCGGAGATTGATAAGGAGACAATCAAGACGTACCAAAACCCCGAGGAAACTGAGTTACAGACACGTACCTTGGATGACTGGGAGAGAGATTCCGACGCGGACGATTCCTCGGACCCCTCGCTCACGAGTGCGTTTCCTCTCCCGTCATTCCGGGGAGAATTCTCGGATCCTGCAGGAATGAAGGGCGTTGGGGTGATGGACACGCACGTTGCGTTCTTCACGGGCCGGGAACTGCCAGATCGGTCAGCGAACGGGGTTCGTGCTGATTACTTCCAGCGGTGGGCGATTGAGGAGTCGATCAACCAGGTTTCGAACGACTTCATGCCCGCATTAGGCGGTTCCAACCCGAAGATTCGCCGGTACGGCATCAACGCCGCTGTACTCTTCCAGAACTGGCACACCATGATCAATCGGGCTCGGTCGCCAGAACTCGGATACCGGCTGGACGTAACTCACTCGGAACTGCTCAAAGCGATTCAGGACGTGGCCTTCTCGTAAGCACTCAGCCGTCAGGTGCTCCCCGAATAAACTGTCGAATTGGGCGTCCACTGGTTGAATACGCCTTGTTTGACTGCTCTCGTCTACCAGCGAATCGGTGCAGTCCTCAAGCGTTTCAAACACGGCGATGGAGACTTGTCACCAACGTATACCACGTCTTCGACGAGTACGACCTCGAAACCGGAAGCGGGGAGCTTCACTCGCGCGTCGTTCGATACACCTCGAACTGGGATGACTACGGCCCGATACCGGGAAGCATCCAAGTAACGTCAACGGACGACTTCCGAGAGCAGCTAGGTGACCAGGTCAGTGCGTTCAAGCCCTCAACCCCCGGCTGAAGTGGACAACGGGCAGAGCGCGTCACGCAGGTATTTATTGACTGTCAGACGTAATGCCGTGATATTATGCGACACGCGTTTCGGGTCGGGCAACAATACCGCGACACCGGGAGTTACCGCGACTCGGACGACCAGTTTCTGCGATGGATCCGTGGCTCGCTTGACACCGGTATCAAAAACACTGGTGGGATTCGTGATCTCGGTGCGAATCGGTCTGATACGCCCGCGGCGCTCGTGCTCGTCTCCAACGACAGCGGCATCTCCCAGCACGACGACCCGTGGGAGGACACGCTCGCCGTCAACGCCGGGTACATCAGTTACTGGGGCGACGCGAAGGCCTCGAACCCCTACGAGGAGTCCGCGCAGAACCAGAAAATCAAGGCCGCCTTCGACAACGCTGCGGCCGGGCGGCGCGAGGACGTCCCGCCCGTCCTCGTTTTCCGCAAACCCGAATCAGGGGTCGTCGAGTTCTGCGGGCTCTGCGTTCCCGACCACTTCGAAGTCCACGCGTACCAGGCCGATGACGGGACACAGATCCCGAATTACCAGTTCCACTTCTCAATACTCAACACTAACGCCGTCCCCGTCACGTGGCTGCACGACCGCGCCCAGCAGAACGACGACAGCGAAGCACCGGACGTTTGGCGGGACTGGGTCCAGACCGGGGAGGTTGCTCAGTGGCCGACCGGCGAACCGCTCGATTCGAGCGGTCGGATTCGCCGCTACGAAACGTCCGAAATCACCGTGAGCGACGCCTTCCGTGCAGACACACTTGACCGCTATGACCACGCGTGTACCCTGACCGGTATTCGAGAAGATGAGCTGTTGGATCTCGCGCACATCCTGCCACGGAGTCAACATCCCGATCTCGCCGAACATCCGGAGAACGTTCTCGTATTGAATTCGCTGCACCACCGCGCATTCGACGCCGCGCTGTTCACCATCGACAGCGATTATCGCATCCAAGCAAGCCCCTCATTCGACCCAGCCCATCCGTTCCTCCGCGAAACAATCCTTGACCGGGAAGGCGAACAACTCTCGTTCCCGCCCACTGTTC
The DNA here is from genome assembly GCF_029338255.1 of Haloarcula halobia. Taxonomy (NCBI): domain Archaea; kingdom Methanobacteriati; phylum Methanobacteriota; class Halobacteria; order Halobacteriales; family Haloarculaceae; genus Haloarcula; species Haloarcula halobia. The sequence continues at coordinate 2,640,718 of NZ_CP119787.1, read as the reverse complement.
AGATCCGGCCATCCTTCCTCGAAGAACTCAACACTGGTCTCTCGTGGCTATAGTTCACCCTGACAGTATAGGACAACTTGACGCGGTATCGCATGGAGTCTCGAACCGTCGCCGATGTCTGACTCGATTCGCACGTGTCTCAGTCCAGACGTGAAATCGCCCATCCCGCTCGGTCGCGCACTGTCTCGTCCAGATCGTTTTCTTTCAGTTCTTCAAGTGTCTTGATACGCACACTTACGTTCGCATTCCCGATCAGCAAGCACGTATTCGCCCGGACTTCTGGACTCGGATCCTGCAACGCAGCCACTAACTGGTCCTTCTGCGCTCGAATCGCAGTCGGGTCTGCCTCACCTGCTCGCTGGAGTGCGATTGACGCGTTGACACGCGCCTGAATATTGTTATCCTCAAGACGGGCCGCAATCTGATCAGCGTACTCAATCACGACCGCCGGATGTTCCTGTGCGAGGTCACCGAGCAACCCGACCGCATTATTTCGAACACGTTTCGTGTCGGCGTCCAGTACTGCCACTAGCTCGTCCACGATGGGTTCCGCGGCGTCCGGGTAGTTCGACGCGATCTTCCCGAGCGCCGCTAACGCATTCGTCTGCGTCGTCTCATTTTCACTCTTTATCGCCTCGATCAAGGCGTCTATCGCGGGGTACACTTCTTCAGGATACGTTGCGGCGATACTGGACAGTGCGTACACCGCGTAACTCTGTGTTGCCTCCGTCTCTGCCGTCGCGGCGGCTTCCAGAGCAGGGACGGCGTCGAGCACGCCTGCCGGGTCAGTTTCCGCCAACTCCATCAAGCAACGCGTCGCGGCTGTCTGGTACATCGAGTCCTGACTCGCATACGCCGCCAGGTCTCCCACGTGATCGTTTAGCACCGCTGGATAGTCCGTCGCGGCCTCGTGAAGTGCTTGGAGCGCCGCGCGGTCAAGCGCTGAGGGCTCGTCAGCCAGTAACGCGACAGTCGCATCGACAGCGACTTTTCGAGCGTCAGCACGGTGTTTCACCGCGGTCATCGCCAGGCGGAGCGCTTCACGGCGATCCACGTTCGTCCCAGCCGCTGCCGCATCAGACAGCATCGTCCGGAGCAGTTCCTCATCCACCGACGTAGGGTCATCTTCGAGGTGCGTTCGAACTGCCGCGAACGCCGCCCCAGCTATCGGGTCAGCGAGGCGGTCGTACGGGACCGGATGTAACGCTTCAATCTCGGGGAGCCGAACAGAAAACCGGTCGTCGTTCCCGACAGTCTCGAACCAGAACGTCGGCGGGCCTTTCAATGGAGTCATCGACGGGCGGTCCGGTTCGAAATGTGTGACGAGATGCGTCTTCTGTTCACCGTCCGTCCGGTGTGTGAGTTCGAACACGTACCCGTCGGCAAGAATGTCTCGAACTGCGTCACTGGATTCAAACCCGCCGTCCGGGCTCAGATCAGTTGAGGGCGGTGCTGACAGCCCGAGTTCTCCTTGTCGGACATACTCGACGAAGTCCCACGCGTGGTAGTGGTCCCAGCCATCGACGTGCCCCAAATCGAGATCATCAACGGCGATGTACCCGTCGGCGGTCGGGAACAACCCCGAGAGAATCCGGAGGCGCTCCTCGCGTTCAGGCCACCACTCGTAATACCCGTACTCGTCTTGCTCACCGAGCGCATCGACGTGCCCGTCACGCTGCCGAATCGACTCCACCGTGCCCGGAATATCTGCTTCCTCGACAAGGTCCTGATTCCCGATCGCCCACACCTCGTGACCAGCCTCGTGCGCCCAGTACCGCACCCACTCCAACGGCACCGCTTCTCGCCGAGGATGCGAATTCACGTCCACCGTCCAGTCCCGGTCGAACGCCAACACGTACATCACGCCACCTCCACGAGTCGCTCAGCCAGCACTTCGAGCTCATCGGTCTCGTCGATAGCATTCAGCCATCGATCCGGAAGCTGTGACGCTCCGAACCGCGCCCCAGCGACCGCACCCGCAATCGCACCAATCGTGTCCGTATCACCACCGCGGTTCACGGCCGTCACAATCGCTTCCTCAGCACTCTCCGCGAATAACCCATCGTGGAGTGCCGTCTGCAACGAATGCACGACATATCCCGACGTCGCCAGCGTGTCGGGTGACTCACCGCGAGCAAGCGGTCGAATTGCCGCCAGAAGCTCATCGGGCGCGTCCGCACCCACATAATCAAGCGCGTCCTGCAACGGCGTGTCAGCGTCCTCAAGCAGACCAGCCACCGTGACGTTCAGTACCGAGCAGCCTTCGGTACACCGCGGGTCAGCGTGCGTGCTCTGCGAGGACTGCCGACTCACGTCCGCGAGTCGATCCCAGTCACTCGCGTACGGGATGGCGAGCGGCGGACACCGCATCACACTCCCATTCCCCGCGTTCTGCCCTTCCGGACTGTTCTCCCAGATGTACTGGCCTGCCTCGTCCCACGCATCGCCGCGTTGGAGACGGCTGATCGACCGCCTTGTCATCCCACCAATGTCGAAGGGGCCACTATCGTACCACGCGACGAACCGGTCAGCGACATCAGCAGGATCGAACGTTTGGTGCTCTACCAGACTTCGTGCGATACACAGCGCCTGTTCAGTGTCGTCTGTAATCGTCCCAGCGGGCTGGTTCCACGTTCCGTACCCGACCATCTCGTCAAGCCGCCCGTGTTCAGCACTGATCCCCGACGCAGACGCAAACTCAACTGGCCGTCCAAGCGCATCCCCACACGCTAACCCGAGTAAGATCCCACGGGCCTGATCCAAATCCATACGTCACCAACGATTACCGTCAAGAAGAATGTAGGTGGCAATCACTCGCCGAACAGTTGGCGCGCGTACCGGTAAATCGGCGCGTCAAGCCAATCCCTACCGGAAGCGATTGTTTCGAACGCGGTTTCCGCGTCCTCGGAACTGAGCGCATCACGCTTGACGAGCGCTCGGAGTACGATCGGTGACACCGCAACCTCCGCATCGACCAGCCCCTGTAGTTCGGGCAGTGCTCGATAATCGTCCGTCACAAGGAACGCAGCGTCAACATCGCGGGCTACGGCAACGCAACTCGCTTCTCCGGCATCGACACGACTCGTTTCGAACGGCGCGCCGTCAGCGTCTTGCACCGTCAGTGTGTCCGTCCATTGGAGTACGGTGGTCGCCGCTGTGCCGTGCCGATCATCGTACTCAGCCGTCTCTTCGAGTTCCTCAATAACCGTCGGCGTCGTGACGGCGTCGAACGCTGCCAACGTCTGATCGAGTACACCACCAACAGCGAGTGAAATGAGCGCGCTCGTATCGATGACGACAGTCACAACTCTGCGAGATCGTCAGCGAGTTCCTCGCCCCGATCCAGCACGTGTTTTGACGCCCGTACTGACTCGGCATCCTGCCGACCAATAACGTCTGCGAGCTTCTCAAACTCGATCTGATCGTCGAGATACAACTCCACGACCGCCTCTCGGAAGCTCTCATCAGATTCCTTCTGTTCAAGATACTGCCGTAACGCTTCGACCAGGATCTCGGTCCGGTTTTTGTGCGTAACTTCCGCAGCGACGTCCGCTTGAGCGATCAATTCCTCCGGAAGCCGGAAATTCACTCGCTTCGTGCTCATCGTTGTACGTACGTTGTATGTACAGCCACATAGGCGTGTTGCCAGTCACCCGCACATACTCGTAAGCCCACACTAACCAGAGCCCCCTCTCTATTGTCGCAACGCCACAGAGAAAGTCAAAACCTCGGTGAGAAAGCCGTCTGACAACAATGTAGAGAGACAGTCACTCATCAGGTTCCGCTCCGGTGCGAAGGTTCTCCCGGTACTCGGCCCACGCTTGGTACATTTCCACTCGTTCTTCCTCGGTTATCGTGTCGTGCTCGTCCGGATCGTAGAACGGGAGTTCGTCCTTTTCTGGCATTGCCATGAGCTGCCCGAGCGGGTAGAGTTGCTGGTAGTAATTCTCCAACACCCAGCCTTCGCCGTGTTCGTCGACGGCTTCTTCGATGTACGGGCGGCCTCCGGATACTTGTCGGCGAGTGGCTCAGTCATTAGGGGGGTCGTGTGCTGCTGGGCTTGTTTGATTCCGTGCGTCCAACGGCCAGGGGTCAGGCGTTCGTGAATTCGGCGAGCGAATGGTTTGGACTGTCACAGTTCCACTTACCAATCTGGATGAATTCGAACGTATCAAGGGAGCCGTCAAGCTCGTCGGCGACCTGGGTCTGCACCGCAGCGGGGAGACTGTCGACGGGAATTGCGGTGAGTGCGTGCTGGGTGAGGAAGTAACTGGTTGCGAGGCTCGTCGGAGCAACGAGGATGACGTTCGAGCCATTAACCTCGCTAAGCGCGAGTTGGGCATCTCGATACTGGAGCACCGTCGCATCCAGTTCATCAACTGGGAAGAGGCAGCCAGCATCCCCGTATTCGATACTCGCCCCCGCCGACCCGAAATGCCCCTTGAGCATAATCAAGTATAGATATATGCTCACCACACATTAATATTATCGTGGGTGAGAGCTGCCACTCCACAACTGGCCAGTAACAATGGAATCTGTAAAACCGTCACCAAGCGACGGGGCAGATATAGAAAATTAGCGCTTCAGAGAGGTTTTTAGAGCCTATAGCCTGACTAGCGGGCCTAATTTACTGACGTTTATACCAGTGTCTCTCATAGAAGGGGTGCCGTCTGAAATTGACGACAACGCAGGGCAAAACGGTGGGTGATCGATCTCACCCGCGGCCACACAGCGCGAAGCGCTACTCCGCGACGACACAGCAACCCGGACGGTACATCCACAGAACCACAAACAATGGTACGAAACACCAACTTAGACGAGCAGACAGAGCGAGCACAGTTAAACATCATAGCCGAACATTGGACAGAGCAAGGCGAATACCCCGACGGCATCTCAACGAGTGACGTACAGAACCTCGGCCAAGCCCTGAGTAACCAACTCGAAGACCATCTTGAAACCCTCGTCGCCAACACGACCTTCACCCGACGCGAAGCCGAGGTGTGGACACTCACCGAAACTGTTGACGAACACAACTACGTCCTCACCGAAGACGCAGCAGCGCTCATCCTCTCCACCAATAGTGCCGGATTCAACGGCGGCTGGAAACTTGATGTAGATTTCATCATCTGCGACCCAGTGACGAGCGAAGAGATACAAGAACACAAGGCGGCCGCGAAGCAGAAGATCGAAGAAGCGGAGGAAACCCTCGGAGCAGTCACCTTCCCCAATCGGGAAGAAGCCCTCAGCAGTCCAAAGCTGGTGTGGCTCGACTCACAGACAGGCCACCGGCTCCAGAGACGGTGCCAGCCCAACGAGAACACACTCGACGACGTCACTACGCGCCTCCTTGACGAAACGGAAACGCGACGATCACTCGAAGACTTCGCGCGGGGCTATCTTGATGATCGTGGTCAGGACAACGTCGCGCAACTTGCGATCCACCGTCAGAGCCTCGAAACCGGAACCCTCCACATTACCGCCCACACAGCCGCACAAGAGGAACTCCCGGACATCATCACGGAAACCGACGCCATCACCTACCATGGCCATCGGTACGATTTCCACTTCGATGAGGACCCATACGGACCACATGAGTTCCATCGCATCACGCTGTACGCATCGGACACCATCACCGGGATGGACGGAGTCCCACTGAAAGACGGACTCAGTGCCGCAGACGATCACATACGGGACGTACTCGACCGCGAGAATCCACTCCCCAGTCGTCAAATAAACTAACGTCGGACTTCCACACCGCAGCAGCGCTCATATTTCACAGAGAGACACATCTGTGAACTACCGTGCCCTGTTCTAAACTTACTTTAGATTGCATCACTGTGAAGCTCTCCAGGCGGTAACAGCAGCGTCAACCCCCTCCAACGCGTCTTGACTTCCGTCGACTTCCCCGTTCTCAAAATCGAACACATTAGAGAGTGTTCTGCTTAGGCACATTTAGCGGTGGTAATTCACCAGGAAAACGCTCCGAAAATATTTCTCTCCAGATTATATAGAATAGTGTATGCTGATCGAGCCCCGCTGGAGTGCGAAGATTGATGAACGGGGAATGCCCGCGGATCCGTTGAATGCGAACCGGTCACGGAATCGATTTCGGAATTTGTTCGCCCATGGATCAATTACATCGATAACACTTCGACTTCGCTACCTGTCGATTTTCTGCTGGGCATTAGAGGAACTGGATGCGGATGCAGACAATCGATATCAGCGGGTGAAAAACGTCGAGAAGATGTTCTGTCTTGCTAGTCGGTACCGCCAGTTAGAAACGGATCAAGGCGGAGAAGCGCTTCGCGGGATGGACGGGAACTCTCGGTTCAACTTTGACCACGAGGAGTTTGAGGAGGTTGATCTCGATGAGTTAGAGCTGTTGAAGAATGATGGCTACGCGTACGCTCAGTTCTACCAGAATCAACTGCAGAATTATCTGTTGAAGCGAGGTGATTTCGAGTTGACTGGAGCTGGACACGAACTCGCAGAGATCGTTGATCGGACCGTTGGTGACGAACGGGACCGAATCCTTGCGTGCGCACGTGATAGACGGGCTGAACGCGGTGATATTGAGGCAATCGCGCGGGGCTTTGCGAATCAGTCCGTGTATCTGGAGGATGACTTCGAGTCAGAGCGGCGAGCACTACAACAAATCATGCTCGGGTTCGTGAACTGGGACGGCAACAAACAATCAGGAACGGTCCAATTGGCAGATGGGTTCCCTGAGAATTTTGAATTGGATGTTCTTGAGCATCTGAAAACAACGATAGAAGAAGGTGAGTTCGAGGAGGCCGGGGCAAGTTCGCTGTATCAACGGTATTTCCGCGGGTTTCACGATATGCGAGCGGCCCATGCGTGTTTCCTATGTCGGTTCTGGAAGTTATATGCCGCTGATGACGCCGATCAGCTGCACCTGACTGCAAGTGATGCGAGGCGGTTCAATCAGTATCGAGAATTGATGCGGTTGTACTGGTTGCAGAGTTATGCGGGACTCGCTATCGAGGGGCAGTTAGAAGCCGTGTGTACATTCTTGAATGCGCGCATACCACCGCGGGCTGACTATGAGACACTACTGGCAGAGGTGACAGACGAACGTAAGATGTCTGCAGCATTTTCAGCAGTGGCCAGCGGTGTTTCAACGACACAGAGTGAAGAGACGGCAGACCCAGTCAACGCGGTACGTGATTTGATGCTGTACGGAATCGCTGAACGGAACGACCTGTCCATTACTGTACCTGAGGCCACCGCCGCTGAGACAGTGACGGTCGGCGAAGCGATGGCAGACATTGAGTCTGTCGTGTCCAGAGGGTGGAAAGCAGAACCGGCAGTAGCCGGTGAGACCAATCTGAATGAGGCCCTGCTGGGGCAATCGCTTCGTTCGTCACTGAATCAACTGCACGACGAGATCGATGACGAGCAAGCCCAATTGGAATCTTGGACAACGAGTTTAGCGCGGTCAGTTGCACTACTCTTGCTAGTTGTCGCTCGGTTCAAACAGGTGCAATCAGATCGTGAGTGGCTATACAACTACGCGTACAACCGGTTCGACTCGCCGTATACATCCCTCCCAGAGCTAACTCGGTTCGTTGAAGCCACTGACGAGGAACTGCCATTGTCTGAATTCGCACGAAAAGTGCTGCACGAAAAGGTGGTACAAACGCATATGGAAGTATTTTACAGTCGGCTGAGTCCGGGGAACCTCAAACGCGCCGTATCCTTCGATCAAGACGAACGGCTGTGTCTGGAAGCAGATGTCGAACGCGGGTCCCGACCGTTTACTGCGCGGTCGTCGCTCATCCGTTTTAGTGAGATGAACACGCTGCTCCGCGATGCCGGGCTCCTGACGACGACAGAAGATGGGTATGCACCGACCTCGGCTGCTTCCGACGTGTTGTCCCGGCTCGTGGAGGTGGATGACGCGTGAATCTCTTGGATATACTGGATGGCCGGGGATGGAGTATCCAGCAAGCGATTCAAACGACGTATCCGTTTGATCCACAGTTCTACAGTAGCTACGTGCGTCCGCGGTTACAACGCCGGAACTGCGAGTTACCGCTCGTCCTTGTCGATGGCAACCGGTACGAGCGAGAGATCACGAGTCCTGACTGGCGTGAAGCCCCGATTGGAACGGACTACCTATTGGAGCCAGTTCAGTCACGAGGGGTGTTTCACCCGAAAGTGAATCTGTTCGCGTCAGAACGAAGCGTCTTCTACTCGGTGAGTTCTGCAAATCTCACGCTTGAAGAGTACTGTAAGGCCGCCCAGATCGGATTCGCAGACGGGTTTCAAAAACCCACCTCCGAGGACGAGACAGCGCAGCTTGGCGATTCGTACTTCGTTGCGAAATCCATCCGTGATTTTTACACCGACTTACTCGACTACGAGGATTTCATCACCGGGCAAGACGCTCGCACCTACATCACCGAAACAGCAGAGACACTCGCATGGCTCGACGAAATCGAGGGGTCTGCTGTCGATGAGACCGACCGGAAGACCTGGTTTGTGTCGAACCTCGACGACCCGATCATAACGCAGCTGCTTGACAGAGTGGCAGAACACGGTGGTCGTGAGATTGAACGAGCCCGATTGTACGCGCCGTATTTCGGGTCGCCGACTGTACTTCGTGACCTTGCAGAGCGACTGGATGCCGCCCATCTTGAATTACTGGTCGAACCGGAAAGCACTGCCCTCACTGTAGACGAGTTAGCAGAGACGCTTTCCCCATTCGAGTATTCTGTGCGCCGAATACAGCCGGACCGAGAAACTCGATGGGTGCATGCGAAATTCATGGTACTCGACGGTGAATGGGGCCAGGCGTGTCTCTACGGCAGTCCGAACATGACCAGTACCGCGCTGACAGCGTCGGCATCACACGGAAACGTCGAAGCCGGCTTAGTGACCATCGCCCAGGAAACCGATGAAGAAACACTGGAAGACGCAGTCTTTGACTCCTCAGCATTCCAGTTCACCGTGTCAGAACCAGTCGCTAATCCAGCGGAACTGGACCTCCGATCGGCAAGCTACGAAGACTGGGAAACACGCACCCCAACCGAGAAAGGAGAAGTTCGGTTAGAAGATGCACGAGTCACTCAGCCTGGCTCTGAAGGCGACACCGAACTCATTTTGACCATCTCTGGACTGTCAGACAACCACGAGATCCGGGTGCATACGGACACTGGGGCTGAGAAAACCGTCAAGGCCCCTGCCGATGAGAGTTCCCAGGAGGTGACGCTCCTGCTCACAGGAGATGAGCGCGAACAGTGGACCGGCGCAGTCGTTACCGTCACAGTCGATGGGACCACCAGTAATCCGCGGCGCGTCGTCGAAGAGATGCAGGCATATTACCGTGAGTACCGAGAAATTACGCGGAGTGCCGGCACCCAGAGTTCAAACACATTATTGCGAGAGGTCCTACAGAACCCGGACACTGCAGCTGTCAACGTCTTCGACATCGCCCTGTCCGAATTACAGAAACGAGCAAAGCAAACAGGCGACGACAGCCCCCAGACCGACACACGCTCACAGAACGACCCCGATGGGGAACGTCCACCGCCAAAGATCACCGAAGGAGATCGATCGCTGCCATCGCTGCACTCACTGGTCGAGGACCACCTGTCCTACCATCGTGAACAAGCACTGGCTGCGCTGACAGTAACGGACCGGCCAGAGCCAGCGACCCTCGACGCGTTTACCGACCACGCCCAGACGTTCTGGGAAACAATTGAACTGTGTTTTACACTCGACCGACTCGGTCACCTCGACACGGACCGCATCAACACGGAGAAGCTATTCAAAGCATGCGAATCCGAGATCGACACATGGCTTACAGCACTGACGCAGGTAGTTCAGCATGTGAATGGGATAATCGACCAAGCTGAGCAGAACCCGGATGTACAAGAACTATTATTCGGGCATCGTGACCAACCCATCGCAGACGAGCCAACGTGGCAATCACTCTGCGAGATCCTCTTCCTGCACCCCGGTATCGTCCTCGAATTCGAACACCGTTCAGGCTACACCGTCTTCCGCTCACAGAACAGGCTCGCCAGTCGCCTCGTCGTTGTCTTCATAGACATACACCCGTACATCGGCCAGCATCTCATGATGGGCGCACCACTCATCGAGCAAGTGAACACGCTCCTCAGCAATCTCACGGTCGAACTCGGTGCCGAGGACAGCGAAATCGAGCTATCCGGACGCGGGATTCAAGCACTGCTACTCTACCTGCTCATTCAACGATTTGCGAACCAAGACGCCTTCTTCAACGGAGCAACACCGCATCCAGACACTTCGCAGGAGGATATCTCGGCAGTAGCAGAATACGTGATTCAAGCCGAAGACGCACTCGTCACCTACGATCTCATGAGTTCACTAATGCTGACAGTGACTGTTAAAAACGAACTCAACGACATCAAATCCTTAACAACCGCGTGACAGCGCCACCGCTATCCGCGGCAAGACTGCCACTGCCATCTTCCGAGAGTCTGGATACGATTCAAATACTTACTCCTCAAGAAATCCGGTCCTCCGAGACTGAACTTCGATATCCACATATCACAGGCGACTATGTGGATGTAGTAGTGGTGTTCTCTCCTGATTACTGTTGACGACCTTTCCCCAGGTCAGTCACTTCCTGAGCCTATCATCGTTACAGTCTCCGATGTCAATTGGCAAGCTGGACAGTCACGACGAGCAGTCATTGAACTTATCGACACTGCCGGTAACCCGCTTCGGCTTATTGACTACGAAGGTGCGGATATCCCGATCGACTGGAAGCAGAACCACCGGTACCGCATCTCACGATGCGGCGTGCAAAAAGGCGGGCAGGGATTCGAAATCGATCTGGCACCAAGCAAGAAAACGCAAATCGAACCGCTTGGTTCAACTGATCCAGCCACGCGACTGCTTGTCATTGGCGATACGCACATCGGTCGAACAACACATCCACGGACCGGGAAGAAAATCAGCCCTCGCCACGCACTTAGTATTGCGATCGAGTACGGGATTGACCGGGACGTTGACGCTGTCATACACGTCGGGGATATCTTCCACGAATCCGCCACTTCGACCCATGCAGACTATGTTGACACGCACGTTTTCGAACCATTGGCCGATGCCAATATCCCATTCTACTACATCACAGGGAATCATAGCTCATCACCAGGCGACGAACTTCTCCAACAGCGAACCGGAAATCTAGTGACCAATCTTGATCCAAGCGGTGTCTCGATCAATTCCCAAGTCCGCATCTTCGGACTCAATCACCACAAGGACGGGAACATTCCATGGAACGACTTAGCCTTCCCAACCCTCGTTCCAGAACCACTCAGCATCTTAATCCTTCACCAAACCATCGAACAACTCTCCGGCCACGGCCCAGAGACTGTAGACCTCGAACGTATCAACCGCCAATTCGGAGGCCAATTCGACTTCATCCTCGCAGGCCACCATCATGATTCCTACCGAACAGACTGGGGTGATGTTCCAGTCATGTACACCGGGGCAGCAGAACACATGAGTACAAACAACGACCCGGATGACCGTATTGCCTGGCTCCTCACCATCGAAAACAACTCCATCGTGTGTGACCGCTACGACATCCCATAATGATTCTATTTCGCGTGTTGCTTGGTTAATTTAGAATATCGCCCCTTTCCACGGGGTATAACTCGTTACCAGAATTCGATTGGAGCACATGCGCCTCATGGACTGTCGGGATTTCCTCTCCCGGTATGCAGCTGGCGAGAGCTACAAACCGTATGGCGGGCCTCTGCGAGATGGTATCAACCCTCCATCGGTATTCAATGATCATCAAACGACTGTCGGCTGGCCAGTGGACGGGCACGTTATCCCGCGAGAGAAGTACGAACACCGACTTCAAGACGCCACGCCCAGTGACGACGAGGTGCGTGCCGAGGAGGTCTTACACTTTCTCGAAGCCGAGTGGGATACGGCAGTCGGTGCATACGGGCTTGACGGTGTCACCGGATACACACCGTTCCATACCGATGAGCAGTCATACGGTGTCTACATCCCGCAGCGGTGCATCCGCAGTCTGGGGCATTTACTAGACGGTTGGGCACGAGAACTGACCGCGGAACCTGACACCCCACCTGAGTCGATCTATCTTGACGCCACTACGGATGCTAATCCCCAGTCACCGTTCGAGTCTCTAACCGAAGCGTTCGACCTCGCAGAGGAATTGCTCGTCCGGTACCGGTGGGTTGACCACCAACTAGAGTTACTCGCCACACATCTGGCAGACTTCACTGGTATCGTCGCGTATGATGTCTACTATGACCAGAATCGCCGACTTGACGCGGACGAAACCGCTACGCGGTACCGGTTACTCCGACAACTTGACCGTAGCGCAGCGTGTCGCCGTCTCGCTCCCTCTAGCCTGTATGACCCGCTCCTCCGCCGCATGACTGCGGCTTTCACAAACAACAACGACAACGCACTCTCACAGCTCAGCAGTGAATCGTCACAGGCGCTTCATCGACAACAGGTCAGCGTGCTCTCGTCAGCGTTCGATATCAGCACCACACATTCTGAAGGCTTCCTCGCTGATGAACTTCCATTCCGCCGACTCGACCGGAGTGTTCCCACCCGAATTCAGGTGTACATCACGCGACGGGAACCTGATTCAGACTACGGCACGATCACGAATCAACCCGGAACTTGCTCACTCGATGTAGAGCAACGCCCCATCTCTCGAACGGACGAATTCGAGCGGAGCTATCGGAAGGCCGATGGGACACTGAAACGCGACGTTGACAATCTTATCGAAGACATCAGAAACCGGTTCGAGCACCAGACATGGAAGGGGATGAGCTTCGGTCCAAAAGACAAACGATACATCGACGTCACAGGGAGCAAACGGCTTGTTGTACAAATCGACGACCAGACTAAAACAGTAACGCTGCTAGACTTCGGTTCTCACGACCTGCCACGCCAACACGGATTCAACAAGGTCTGATGCTTGCCCATCTCCTGGCATTTACACTCTCCTGGTTGGCAATCCTGATGAATTAGAGTCCACTAAGCAAGCAGATGTCCAGAAGGACGAATCGGGTACGGATCCTAATGATACGACGTCCATCGTATGATCGGAAACCAATCATCAGCTGACGGCAGTTGAGCAGGCAAGGACGATATAATGGATTCACAAGAACTGTTGTTCGATACAGAATTCCAGCTTTATTGAACCCCTCAGAAGATGACACATTCCGACTCTGTGCGGTCAATACAGGGCGCGTACCTCGCAGAGGGATTCCTCAGATTTGAGATAATCGGGTTGATCAGTACAGAGCTAAACCGATGTTGCAAACTCTTCAAAATGAGGTGTGCCCGATAGTATTAATGCACATTAGAGCTAAGGTTAGAGTATGTCTGACAAAGACTACGAAAAGAAGACTTCTAACAAAATCAAGGACGGAGTCGATAAGATCAAAAATAAAGTCACGAACGAAGAGTACAACGAGGAATCGAACCGATACCGAGATAAAGATACTAAACAATATACTCGCGCCCCAAACGACGAGTAAGCAGTCTCGTTTTAACAGATGATGTTGGTGAACAGCTCCAGAAATAAACGAGCGAGCAGTGATGGGTGCACCCTCTGTATCTCGCACGGCATTCCTGGCAGTTTTTAGGTAAGTCGGCGGGTTGACTGGTATGTGGGTTCCCTGTACTGACCAATTCGGGCTACCGTTTTCTGGCAAGGGTTCCAGGCGAGATACGCGCGCTGCATGCAACACGGCCACGATAAACTATCAGGAGTTGCGGATTCCAATACAGCCTTAAAAAATTTGATTCGGAGTTGTTCCGATGCGGACAGGCAAACGGTCAACTGCACGCACCCATCGTCTGTTCGAATGCGGTGTTCCTCTACGTGCTTCAATCTCCGTTCAACAAATCACTCACATCACTGTTCGTTTCATCAGGTTCGCCACCCCACGTTTCAACAGGCTCCAAGTCACCATCCGGTATGTCTTCCTCCTCACGCACAGTCGCGCTCATCTCCTCATCACGTTCCACTGGCCGCCCGCCACGACTGAATTCGTCGAGCGGGAACGCGTACGCAGCTGCGCGGTACTGCTTATGGAACGTGTTCCGACGCGACACATCAAACACTGATGCGACGTGCTCCCGGCTACACCCGCGGTCGAGTGCCCGGCGCACTAACTCGTCTTCAGCGCGTTGGAACGCTAACGCCCGGTCATCCGGGACGTACCCGCGCGCCGACGTCTCCACATCGCCCGGGAATCCCCACGCCCCGCTTTTCGCATCTTGATCTACCAGTTGCTCGTCCCGTCCCGCCACCATCCGGTCTAACCCCATCAGCACCCACAACCGTTCGCGTACCGCCGGCTCCGACAACAACACTTTCATCCGCACGAACACGTCACGGAACGGTGCTGGCCCGATCTCATCCAGCACGTTCAACAATAACACGTCATTCGGCAACAACACCTGCATATCAGCATGTGTTAGCGGCACCGGGGCATCCGTGATCATTGGCCGGTGATGAAACCAGTTATGGCACCCGCGGCACGTCACGGCTAAATTCTTCGGATCATCCTCCTCCACATCATCCGGGTTGCGTTCAATGTGGTGGACGTGCAGGATCGCCCAGCCGCGCGGCGGACCACGCGCCCCGCACCACTGACACCGATTCCCACGTCTAGCCAGCATCAATGCCCGCGTCGCCGCATCCACCGTATCCGCCCCGTGACTCCACCGACTCACAGCCCTACCCTCTCAGTACATCGCACTGTCATCGTCCTCGATACGCCTAGCATCCGCGACCGTCGTGTCTGTAATTCACTCATTCGAAATCGTGAACCCGCAGTCGTCTCCCGCGCTCCCCGGTACTCCATGGTGTATCGCTTCAAACTGCTATGCGGAGCTACGTGTCGTGTATCGTCGGCGTCAACGATTTCCCTCTGAAATCCGATTTCGAGCAGTACCGCTCCGCGAGCCGCGTCAACGCACGCGTCAGCCGCGTTATGCGTCACTAACTCCGTCGTCTGTCCGTCCTCGAACGCCATCACTGTCTCCGCACTGTCCGAGAACAGATCCACATCGTTCGTCACCTCAACAGTGACATCGAACCCGGTTGTCTCAATGTCGAGCGCCACCTGCTCTAACGTTCCCATCGGTTACTCTCCGGTGTTCTGTACAGATTCAGCGCTATCCGACCGGTGTCTGGCGTATCCGTTGCGTGAGGTGGCCGGGCGATGATCGCGGCTCTTCTCTCTGTTCCTGTTACTACCGGGTATGCATCTCCTCGATGCTCAGCATTATGGATGGAGCGCTTCTGTTGACCGACTATCACGACTACCTGTATCGTGGCTTCCATGATATATAAAATGATTGAATTTTGGTATTTTATATCTGTTCGCCCTTCTTGCTCCTCAAACCGGGTATTATCGCACTTTCACACCATCCAAACCCGAATATATTTAAACTCTTGGGTCACCGATACGAGCAGTAACTACCAGAAAAATTACTTAACAAACCGAGGTCCCCCAACAACAAGTCGTCACGGCCAGGAGCAGCGCTGAACTCGATGAACTGATTACCAGCGAAGCAAGCGTAATCCCATTACGAACGCTCGCTCACGATACCGTTGCGCCGGGGAACCACCATGACGGATTCTGGAGGAGACAGTAACCGACCGGCTGCCAGCAATGACTGATGTGATGAGACGATGCCGTAGCCTCGAAACATTATTTATCAGAAATGGAGTGGCAGGTGTTCTGCCGAGTTTGCTGTCGCAACTGCCTCAAACCAGGTCATGGTTGAAATCCATCACACCGTTCAATCACTGGATCACACTTCATCGAACTACTAGTTCTGTGAGACCCAGCCTTCGCTATTTTCACCAGTAGTTCCAGCTGAACTCGATTAGATCGTTTGTAATACGATCCCGCTGGCTCGCCGTGAATTCAACATCGCTTTTATAAAGCTGTGTTTTTATTCCTTTCCGAAGTTCACGCCGAACTGCTGGGGTTTTGTCAAACTCACCGTTGACACTAATCTCATCTAATGTGGATAAAAGCTCTGTCGCCAAATTGGCGACAGCCATTTTGTCAACAGCATCACCAGATTTGACCAAAAGGTCAGGTAGAGCGTTTGTGTCAGTGATTGCATCCTCGATCTGATGGTAGACAAGCAATCTGGTTTCGTCGCTAATTTCAAGCGTATCATCCTCATCGTCTGCTGGCCGTTGATAGCCGAACTCAAGCGTCTGCCACACTGGTTGACAACGCAAGACTGCCGTTTGAACGCCAAAACCTTCGAACCCTCCAATTTGCGTTGCGAAGACACAATTCAGCGCATCAACAGGTGTCAACTCGTCAGCAACACCCCCAGAGCCAGCGTTAAGAAAGTCTTCAGCGGCAGCTTTTGTGGTGAACAGCCCTGGAAGGTGCCGTTTCCGATCACCTTCGGCGATGTATGCCTGCCACACCAAGTCATCTGTCTGCTCTTCAGCATGTTTCTGTGGATTGATCGACGGTGTGTAGATTACCCTAGCATGCTGTTGTATATTGACCAGCGTCAGCTCCCCAAGCATAATCAGGTCCTGCACTGCACCTATTATCTCCTGGCTATCAGCCTCGGACTCGTCATTTCGAGATGTGAGCTCATGATCAATTCGAGCACTTGAGATAATCTCACCCTCATGACCCGACATGAATTGAAGAATGCGATCAAACAGCCTGGAGTCAAACATATACTGTATGAGTTAACTCAAGTGTTGAACATTATGTGACATTTCAGACAGTTAATCAAAGATATAAATCGCTCTGACACAGCGGTTGTTCACATTCGAATCTAATATAACATGTTTTAATCGTCCTTAATGGCATGATAAAAACGAGACTGGTCGGTGCCTCATATTCGGGAGTTCAGCTATCGATGCCTCGGGCTACTCAGACTATCTGACAATATTGCACAGAAGAGCCGAAGCGATATGCTTGGCCAATAGAACCGTGATACAGAGCACTTACCGCTTAGGTCTGTGGCTGACAGCCATCGCTACTGACCTACTGTCTCATACGAGACCCGGTTTGAAAAATAGGGTTTCCACGAAACCCTCCAGGCTTAACGAGTGAAGCAGAACGCACGCACCCGTACCATCACCCACACAGCAGATGATAGATTACCGCGAGCGTCCTCTCACATCACGCTCACTTCGGAACACGGCTCTCACCAGCCGGCCGGACACGGAACTCACCGAACCCAAACCGCGAATGCGTCCCGACACGCGTCACGCCGTTTCGCGCCGTCGCCACCGGGTCACTCCCCGCATACCCCACCACCTGCCCGTGATCAACCGTGACTACCTCATGGACATCACCACCGTCAACGAGCCGTGTCTCCCGTCGCCGCAACCCGTCATCACGCCGCCCATCCGTCGCCACCGACCCGGCCTCGACCGCCGGCGACTCCGTACTCGCGTCCCACCACCACGGTACCGACTGTTCATCCGCACCGGGGTACTCGCTCGACAGGACGTACGGTGACACGAGTTCAAGCACGTACGCGCCCGACGCCGTGTCCGTGAGTCGTCCGTAGTCAAGCGCATCGAGATCAACGATCTGCGAATCCGCTAGCGACAGTTCACCGAACCCGTAGTTCCGCGCCCCGCCAACCCGGATCCCGTCAAGCACGTCTCCAGAGACCGGCAGGACATCATCATCGCCCCGCCCAGCATGCAGGTAGCAGTGCACGAACCACTGCACTGACCGCTTCGAATTCCGCTGCTCCGGTGGTCGCCCGAAGAAACACGTCGGCGCAAACGCCATCCGGTCACCATGACGCTCCACGTCATGCGTGTTATGCGCATCTCGCGGCCGTGAATCCAACAACCACCGCTGAGCCGCATCCCGGAACACGAACAAATCATCATACGCCTCCACCGGCGGCAGCGACTGACCGAGCTTCCCCGCATACCCCGACTTCGAATGCGCGTCCGGGTACTCGCCGTATTCGCCCGGAACGAACACGCCGTGACTCACGTGCAACGCCCGTCGCGCCGCCTCGTCAACACGCCGCGCAATCGCGTTGTACAGCGCGTTCCCCGTCACGAAATACGGGTGTCCGAGGTAGGATCCCTGCATCTCGAACAACACCTGCTGGATGACACTCATTCACACACCCCTCCGTTTCCACTCCAGATTCTGGAACGATACGTCCCACCACGCGCACGACGACAACCGTCACCGACACACACCCCGTTTCCAGTGCCATCACCGCACAACCGCCTGTCAACCCGATTTTCAAGGAGGTAGTCTGCCAAGCGATGTCCACCGTATCCACCTCCCCACACCCTATTTCCAGTGTCTTCTACGCCACACCCATACTGCACCCGACCACACACCCTATTTCCAGTGCCATAGCCGCGAGCACGTCTCACACCAGCGTTTCCAAGCACCGGCACAGCGATCACCCACCACGGAGACCGCCCGGCTCCAGCCACAGGCCCATCAACAGTCCCTACTCGCCACATCGACAACCCCCATACCCCGTTTCCAGTGTCATCACCCCGTCCACGCTGCACCCGTCCACACGCACGCCGTCGCTCGCAGACCGCGTCTCTCTCACGCACCACGGTCATCACCACCTGAGTCGATACGCCCACCACGGTCGCTCGACCCGCCACCGTACGCCGCAACGAACTCCTCGATATACTGGAGTGCCGCCGACCACGACCGAATCCGCCGCAACTGCGCATCCAACACCCGCCACACCCGTTCACCATCCACATCGAACGGGTGCACCGGCAGGCGCGCCCACACGTCCGCGAAGCACCGCGCCGGCCCATCACCAAGGCGGGCGGCTGGACGATCGCCCGGCTCGCCAGTCACGCACAGCCGAACTCCAGGTACCGAGAGCACCGTCCGGTGCGGCGTCACCGGCCCGTCCGACTCCTCGACCGCCAGGAACAACTCCTCGAACCCGAAGCCTGCGCGGTAATTATCGAGCAGCGCCGCCGCCAGCAACGTGTGGTACTTCAGCGACGTGTACGGGTAATACAGCGACTCGTTGAACAGCGCCGCCACATCTGACGACAACCACGCCTCGTGCATCGCCACCGGCTCCTCGATCCGGACTAACTCCCGCACGGCCGCCCCACGACCATCTGCGTCCACTGCGCCCGTCATCACCACGTCACCAGTCAACAGTGATATCCGGGACGGAGCCGCGTGCGCATCCACCGTCTGCTCCGGCTCGCCATGTGGGCGGCTCAGCAGCGCCGCATCCCGATCCGCACCCAACGGCACTGACTCGTTTACTCTCACCTCAACAACCCGCTCACAAGCCGCTGCGTGCGCCTGCCCCCGCAGCTTATGCACATCGTGACGATACACCGCCAGCATCGGATCCACGTCCGTCGCGGCCTCACTGTCAGCAGAGTCACGACTAGCACCCGCAGTCGCCGCCGACGAATCAGTCATCGTCACTCCCGCCGGTATCCGACGCATCTACGTCATCATCTTCGCCCGCATCATCGGCCATCCCAGCATCGCCTGCACCAGCCTGGCTCTGTGCCGAACGCAACTCCGACGAAACCGGCTGAATCTCATTCAATCCGTCCGGGTCTGGTACATCAGGCCCCGATTGCTCCGAGTCTTCTCGATCATACCCGGCAGCATCCTCGTCAGATCCTCGGTGTTGCGCCGACCGGAGCGTCGTCGAAACCGGCTGGAGTCCATCAAGATCCTCATCCGCGCCCGTAGCCTCGTCGCCATCCCCACCGTCAGCTCCAGACGATCCGCCGTCCGACCCCGTCACGCCGACTCACCTCCCGACACACTGTCACCGTCAGGCACCGGCAGGTCACCATCACGAGCAGCCATCCGTTCCTGTAACGCCCGCACGAACACCTCACGACACTGCTCACGCCAGACATCGTCCTTGGTTGCCATCCCGCTCGTCGCATCCTGCGCGCGATTGTAGACACGCCGGAGTTCAGCGTCCGTGTACAGCGGATTCACCACTTCGGCGTCGACAATCCCGGCACCGAAGTTTCGCGCGCCGCCCAGTTGCATCGCGTACTCATCACTATGCGCATCCAAGTACGCGATCGCCTCGACGAGCAGACCCACATATTCGGGTTTCAACTCGCGGAGCGTGAGTCGCCATGTCCCCACCAGATTCCCGACGACATCCCGCGTCGCCTGCCTGAGTGGTTGGCCCTCATCCTCAGCATTCCGCGACCGCACCTGCGTGTTGAGCTGCCGGTAATGAGCCTCGGCTTCGCCCTTCGTCACATCCACCTGCCGTCGAATCGGTGAGAACCGAACCGGCCGGCGAATAACACGCCCCGCCCGATCACCGAACCCACCGAACAAATCGTGGATGACACAGCCCGCGTCGGCATCGCCATCAACACAAGTGCCTTTCTCGTGATACCCCGCATCCAGATCACGGTCATAGACGTCTTCGAGCATGTAATCCGCGTTCGACTCGCCGGGATGGCACGCCGTCGCGCCCGCCGACTGCACCACCCGCTCACACCCATGGCGCAGCCACCCCGACAACGTGAACGGCGAAATCTGCCCCGCAATCTGATTCTGCGGATCATCCGCCTCGTACCGATCCGCTGAGGCATGATGTCGGTCCGTGACGATCCCATCACCCGGTGCAAGCAGATCGATATTGAGGCCGACGTAGATGTCCGGGAACAGCATCTCATCGACGGATCGGGGGAGTTCGAAGTCGATGTCGAGGTGCGAGGCATCGAAGGCCTGCGTGTCTTCGTCCCCGTGCATCGTCAGCGAGCACCTCCGCGGGTATCCGCAGTTGCGCGAGGGGCACTGGTTTCGGCTGTATCGTCACCCTTCGAATCCGGCTCGGATTCTGGTTCGGATGTACTATCGCGTTCGGTGCTGTCAGCCCGCACCACCGGTCGCTGCCAAGGCTTGCGCGTCGATGGGCGATCCGCCGCGGCGAAGACGTCGCTCCGCGCAATTGGGTGTCGGAACCACGTGGTTCCCGGTAGGGGTTGTACTGTTGTGGTGTCCGCCGGGCTCACCGCGCGTGGGCGTGGTGCCAGCAGGACCGGCCACGACGACTGTGTTGCAGGGTCAGCACAGGTCCCGACGCGGCCGTCAAGCACGAGTTCGCGCACGCCGAGCGTAAAGTACTCCGTTGGCTCGTGCCGACACTCAGTGCACTTCACGTGCCCGAACTGGAAGGTCGGCTGGTCGGCCAGCCGGAAGGCGAACGCAACGAGCGGAGCGCCTTCCCGCAGTTTTTCACCGCAGGCTTCGCAAGCCGCGGCCCCTTCCCCGAGCGCAATCAACTTTATTTGGCTTATATCTTTAATCAGCTGATCATCGGACTCTTGTCCAGCGAACTCTATGTCGTGCATGGGTTCTTACCTTTGGAGTGGGAACCCGGCCCGCGTGATCCAACACGCGGGTATTTTGGTACAAATACCCCAACGGGACCGGGTGTTCACTCATTCCTATGGCGGCCTTAGTTATATGCTTAACGGATAGTAAAGGTTAATAGTAAATACACATCTAATGTGGTGGGAATAATGGAGATGCAAAAATATATACCAACAAATGCCACTCAAGATCGATGAGAACACTGAGAGGGTGATTGACGAATTCGTTGAAAAGGGTAATCTAACTACTGGTTCACTGGTAGACTTCACCGGATTATCTCGTCCGACAGTAACAAAAAGGCTTGATCGCTTACACGCAGCAGATTATATCGAATACCTTCACGAACCAACAGCTCTCTGGCGCTTAGTGGAGGATCCGAGGGGGTCACGAAACTCTTGAATACTTAAATCGAAATTTGCCGGCTCTGTTCTTGAGAACCCTCTTGTACCACTGATAGGGAGAATTTATCCATATTTTCTTCAGTGCCGACTAGTTGCAAATAATAAGTTATACATATTCATAATAGACAGTAGGTCTAATACACTTGGTCACATTTAGCAACCCAAAGGTGCTGTAATGTTATCTGAACCGAAAGTGCTGGCCCGTACGAAAGAGTTCATGCTTTCTGATGCGATTCCATCCACAGCTGATACAATTCGCTATGCAACTGTAGACACACAGTTTCGAAAAGACGAATGGCAGAATGTTGGGTCAATCGAACCTGAAATCCGGGATGTTCTTTCACCGTTTAACCATGTCTCACTTGGATCCGGCTACCCCGATATGGTATTTGCTGGGCCACCGCCCGCGTTCATAGAGCACCTAGACATTCCCCAAGATTCACTTCCGGTAATTGCTGTAGAAGCGAAGGGAGAGACCAAGCAGCGGACTGGTACGCAAGTGCCAGTAAAAAAAGCAATTCTGCAGGCGTACGACCGGCTATCTGAGAGTAATGCTTCTATTGCGACAGTTCCCTCAACTGCAATTACTGGACGTACCCGTCAATTGGCCCGGGAATTAGATATTGGTCTATTAGCAGTAACAGATAATGATGTCGCTGTTCGGGAACCACCCGTTCCAAAAGGGGTAGCGACAGATGACACCGCGTCTGCTGTCCGATGGCAAGCCGGTGCACAACGAATCGCTGATCAATCATTCCACTACAATCATCCAAAGACATATCTCGGGATTCCATTAGTGATTGCAAGCGATAGAGGGAGCGAGGAGTTGTTTGAGTCAAATATCGTTCATGGGTTCAAATCTGGCAAGTCTGGTGCTAAATTTTTAGGACTTGTTAGAAGTGACCACAGTAGAGAATTAGTAGTCACATCTTTGGGCAAAGAAGTAATTCGATTTGCATTAAGAACACATGGCACAGTCGGGGATACCCTTGAAGAAATGGATGACTGGGGTGGCCGAGGAAAACAGGAAGATTTGATCGAAGAGCATAGAGGGTGGGGTGAGTTTACGAGAAATCTATTGTTCCAATATCCTGCAACTCCATTCCTTGTGGATACCATCGAAAAGGAAACGCCAGACAGTACCAATATCGAAGAATCAACAGCTGGTCCAACACTGCCTAAACTCGTACAGTCTATGTACGACAAGCGCCCCGCATACACGGTTGAACTATTCATCCGGCAAGGTAGCGGTGCTCGGGAAAAAGTGTTCTCAGAAGATGATTCTCTATCTCCTGAAGCGCTGAAAACGGCCGATGTCTACCAGAGTACAACAGTATATCAATTTAAAATGATGCTTCGTCACAGTGGCATTCTGCATTCGGATGTGACTGCGAGTTCAACAGATCGATTAACACCCGCCACCGATTATTGGACACTTCGCAATACTACATAATAGACATAAGGGCACTGTCTAGTTGAGGGATTGAGAAGCGAGGAGGTCGTAATGAGTTCTGTCCATGAAACTCGCAGACCTCCTCAGAGAACGCTTAGACGTGGGGAATCAAGATACTTGGGCAAACGAGTACACGCCGACATCCGTACGCTGTTTCGCGGTGCGAAGTCACTCGATGAGGCTATCGTTGCTTGAAGTCGAATTTGTCTTAGACTGGGTGGGTGTCGATCGCTGTCACCAAATGATATAGTACTGGAAGAAAACGACACCGAAAAAAAACAGTGTGATCCGCTGATGGCAGCGCCGTCACGGTCGTAGTCGATGAGAAATAGATCGAAGTAGATGGCGAGGAACAGTGGCTCTACGCCGCCATCGACACGGACTCGAAACTGCTGCTCGAAGTTGACGTGTTCAGCCGCCGCGGGACTGACCCCGCGGCGGTGTTCCTGCATCGCCTCACCGAGAAACAGGATGTCGCCGACAAAGAGTTTCTCGTCGATATTGGTGGCTATCTAACTGCCTTTGCTTGCCACGAGTTGAGCGGTCAGGTCAACTACACAGAGCGGAACCACATCAAAAAGTGGTTTCAGATCGTGGCGATGCGAATTGACCGCATTCATTCATTTTGGCGGGGCAGTCAGTCAAGAGCTCGTCGGTGATTGCGGCGGTTCAGACACTACTACAACCAGGATCGACCCAATCAAGCGCCTGATGGACGAACGCCAGCTACCGAGATTCAGAACTAGATAGTGCCCCTGAAACAGATTGTCTAATCCCTGACAGAGGCGGTGGGCAAACACTTAGTGCCGGGCAGTCAGTGGATTAGACAATGATCACGGATTTAGAGGATTCTGCTGAACCCTCTCTCCAATTCGACGGTATTACCAACCTCACCGAAACCAGCTCAAAGATCACTGAAACGGTCGGAATCCTGTACTACGTTCCATCTACACACCCCGTTCCGCTGGGCCGGACGTTTTTAACAGAACTCGCGGATGATTCCGTGCGATGTCTTCATTATCCCCGTACCTTCCAAGAATTCGAAGAAACAGTACACAGTGCGATCGATTTCATAGCCCGCGAGCCGGGCGCTAACTCTGCAGTTGTTATTTGTCCGCCCGCCTTCATCGATCGACGAGACGATGTCGTCGGCTCATCGTTTTTGGAGTTCGCGCGGTTGGGGATTGAGGATTCGAACGTTGCTCAGCGAGAGGCCTACGGGGCTACAGTCGATGCCTCGCTTGATAGACACGATTTGTCGTTGGCTGAGTATCTGACCCGGCTTGTGGTAGCCGGTGCTGTCGGGAAAACGGTCGACACTGGAGCACTGCAGCGAACGCAGGAAGACGTTTATGAGGATGTTTACATCCAGTACGATGAACTCTCGGACGCTCCTGAACCATTAGCCGAGTTCTTTCTGCGTGTTCTGAACCTCCAGGAGAAGACGGTGTTTGATCGGCTGGAAGATAATCAGCAGCGGAACGTCTTCACCGTGCAGTGTGTCGATCATTATGGCGAAGATATCCCGACAGGCACGGGGAAGCGCGATGTCTTACTGCATCTTCGGCAGCTGGGGGAGGAGGTGATTGTGACGTTTCGGCGGTTAGCTTTGGAAACCGTGATTTCTCGGGAATCCTCACGGAATATCGAGGATCTTGCCCCGACAACAGTTGACCGGGACTTTATCGATACGCTGCAGGCAGCGGTCAACGAGATCGGCGGCGATGACATCGAGTTACGGTACGCTGATCCCTCTGATGCAGGAGAGCTTTTAGCGTCCCACTTTGGGCTCGTGTTTGCTGGGGCTGACGACGACGAGATATCACGGCGTTTCGCCGCAGCTCAGGATACCTTTGGTGACGAGGCCGAGCAACTTGCGAGCGGCGAACTGGGGGAGCGACCGACCCGGGACGCCCTTGATCGATTTGGGCGTTTCCTCCAGCACGTTACAGAGCTTGTTATGATCTCTGGTGGGGAAGCCGTTAACCAGGAACTCTCTGGTGAGGAGTGGATAGATATTGCTGTACCGTATTGGCGGGCGGCAATGGAATTAGAAGCGGAGGAGGTCGTTGCCTATCCTCACTTGACCGTGATGAATGAGGCGAGGGGCCGGCTGCTCGATCACCTTGAGTTGGAGGAAGAAGCGGCAGAGATCCAGGCGATGGAAGTCTCGTTGGAGAATCTTCCTGAGTTCCTTCGTCGGTGGTCTGAGTTCGTCTTGGAATCGACACCGACTGCTCCGTCTGAGTCGGATTTGCTGACAACGCTGGTGCGGAAATACGATGCGTTTACCGACCTTGTTGTCTCATCCTATCCAGAAATTGTCAGCTCGAACGAGCATCCCCACATCGCAGATCTGTTAGAACCGGGGTCGGAGAGCGACGTCCGCATCTTCCTGGTTATTGATAGCTTCGGCCTGATAGACTTCGAGGTGATTCAGCAGTTGGATGCCTTGGGGAGAGACCCTGCGGATGTCGATGTGCTCTATTCGAATCTTCCCTCGTATACACCCTCTGCGATGGCAACACTTCTCTCTGGACTTCCTGCCTCCGAGACGGGAATCTATGGATGGGCGCCGCGTCGGGGCGACAATGTCTATGACCTCCATCAGGACTATGGCTCCGATGCATTCGATTTCATCGACCGGACAACCCCCCACAGTTTCGAGCTCATCCAGTCCACCCATCTTTCCGAACGGGGCATTACACGAGTTGCCGAGCAGATAGCGGATATTCGCCAGACAACGGCACGAGATCTGACCGGGTCGCAGGCATCTCTCCGTGATGTGAGAGAAGAGTTGACTGGTGAACTAGAGAACGCGCTTCGGCAACGCATTGAGGTGTACACTGATCCGTCCCGGCCGCCAGAAGCCCGAGAGGCGATGAAGTCGGATTTCGTATTATACGTCAGCGATTTCGATTCCTTCCTGCACACGGCGCTCGATTTCTCTGAGTTCTCTAACTACTACCAGGCGCTGGGGGGATTTATTGATCAGATCTACGAAGATATTGAATCAGCTATCGAGAATGCGTACGAAGATGCAGAACCTGAATTTGAGTCTGAATCCATATCTCTCGTTGTTGCATCGGACCACGGGAAAATCACCACGTATGAGCGGGAGCAAATCATCGATTCTGTCCGATCCGACTACCGGTTCAATACGTCCATGCTGACGGAAGCCTTGGATGTGGACGAGGTATTCGAGTTGAATTGCGAACGGTTAGAGGGGAAAACCAGATCCAATACGACCCGTGTCCCCCTTGGCCTCGCAGGCTCGGGCCGATCAATTCCATTTGATGAGGCACGTCGCTATATCTCGGATGACGAAACACTCTCAGATGAGACAATCGCGGAGGCAGTCCGGGTTAAGCCCTATCTAAACTCTGGGTCAAAGTACATGTACGGATGGACGAGTAGTGTCGAAAACGACACGATGACACGACTGGAACAGCAGCCCGGTATTGACGTTGATCTACCTTCGGGCGAGGCAATATTTGATTCGCCAACGATCGGGACGCTGTCACGGTATGCGGTTAAGGGACCACGGGCAACCGACCACGGCCACCACGGCGGGACGTCACTTGGAGAATTATGTGGTGTCCGCTTAGAATTTGAACTACAATCATGAGTGACAGTACTGACGAGGCTGTCGGAGCAGCGGCAAAGAAAGAGGACCTGGATCTCGCTCTCCCCCAGTTAGGGAACCAACGGGTTATCGAAGGTCTACAGCGGTTTGTCCGCTTAGTCTCCAGAAATCCCGGTATCACTGAAGAAGAGCTCCGTGAACAGATGGAGACCATCAACGAAGAACGCGACAACAATCTATTCAGTCATCCGCTGGACGAGTGGTTCACCTTCACGCTGCCCGGATACGCCGGCTCCGTAGAAGTCATCGAACAACGTGAGGACGGGATCTATCTCACCGAGGAAGGGCGTGACCTCGTTGAGGCCTCACCTCAGGATGTCGCTGCCTTCCGACTCCTAGTCGAGAAATCCCGGGACAACTTCGTATATTTCTGGAGAGCCATCAAAGGTGTCGACAAACGAATTGCAGAGCGGAATTACGATCTCGGCACCAACCGAGGAAATGCGATCAATGACATGATGAAATTCGATGCAAAGGGGAATTCGAACACCGCAGGGACGATCGGCGGCATTCTCAATGACCTGGGAATACTGAAAAAGGAGGGCCGGCGATGGAAAATCGACCCCACGCAGTACCTCTACTTCCGACAGAATGACGAAGAGATCGTGTTACAGATTCTCGAAGAGAATGACCGCCATATGCCGTATTCGGATCTTGAACATATCCTGAAAATGGATTTTGACTGGGATTCATCACGCATCGATGAAGTGTTAGGTGAATTAGAGGACGGTGGACATATTTCAACCCGTAGGTACCACGGCAGGAAAATTATGGAGGTAGTCGACTGACCTCTCATGGCGCTTGTAGCACCCGTAATGGACGAGTTGAACAAACCCTGGAATAGACTCGTTATCGTAACAGCAGGGGACGCCAAAGCTGCCCAGGGATCTGTATTCGAATTCGTCTACGAGCTCCAGTTCCGTCTCTCCGGCGACTTCGATATCGCGTTCGTCGGTCCAGATGATGAAGATGATGGGGAGGGAGATAAAATCGTCCTGATGACACGTCCACTTAAAGAGCACGTCGCTGGTCGCCGTGTTTATGTTGTCCCCGAGGAATCATACATCAAATCCGGACTAATGCGCTTCCGAGTCCGCCCTTCTACATAAAGATACTATGGATCAAGCACAAACGCACATCGTCACGCTCCTTGAGGCACAGACCATCAAGGGATTCGAGCGAGATTGCGAAACCCTTGCTACGGACGAACATCCTAATTTCCGGGACTTTATCGAGTCAGACTCTGGTTTTATCCTCACCGACAAGCGGGATGCTATCATCCGGGGGATCCACTCTGGCCTTTCCGATAAACAGAGTCCGGGGGTTGTCCTGCACGGAGCATACGGTTCCGGCAAGACGGTGCTGATGAACAATCTGGTTGACCTGTGCAGCCAATCGAAGGAATTTACGAAGGATGGTGAACAGGTGGAATATGATCAATTCACCTATGGAGAGACTCCTATTGATCCAGTTGAGGTTAGCCTTGAGGACTGTGACAGCCCGAATCGGATGCTCGGACGGGTTTTTGAGGGACTGGTGTCCCCTGCTGATGGGCTGTCCGAAGGTGACCTAGTTGATGAGTTCCAACAGAAGAAGGCGAATCTCACGGTGAGCGATCTTCAGGCGTTGCCGTCCTCACAGCAGGATCGCCTGGAGGAGGTGTTTGACGATCCTTCAACGGTTGCTGATGTCGCAATGATTGTGAAGGAGCTGACTACAGGAGATATCCACGAGACACTTACGTGGTTCACTCGGCTTTATAAAGAGGAGACAGGCCGATATCCGGTTATCTGCCTGGATGAGTTTGAGCAGGCATTCGATATCGGGCCGGTGACTGATGAAGAACTGAAACTCCGGGCGATTGTGCGCAAAATGATTCGGAAGTCCGTGGTGGGGTTCGAAGACGTTGAGGATCCACCATATCTTCTCATTGCAAATACGCTCCCACTCCAAGACTGGCCGGAAATCCTGAACGCAAGAAGTGACCTGACCGATCGAGTTAGAGAGAGTATTGCGTATAATATTGACCTGTCTCGGGAGGAGAGCAAGGAACTCTTTGCCGACCTATATCGCCGCTACGCCCTTCCACTGCTCCAAGACTATGATAAGGACGACTGGGAAACCCGTCTGAATGCAGACGATGACGAGACCTATGTGTATCCCTTCACTGAGGATTTCCTGAATTTCGCTTTATCGATCACAGAGGGGTACAGGGAGGAAGGCGGAGACCGCGTTGTTCGGGGATTCCGGGACTTCAAACTGATTGCGAACGAGTATTTCAAGCGATGGGATCAGGACGGTATTATCGACCTCGACATGCTGTATCGGTATGGCGACGAGGTGCGTGATGAACTGGGAGAGTTGGATCGCGGGAACCTCGATGACCTCCCGGGACGAGATAGCATTGAGGAGCGTATTGAGGGAGACTTTGATGACTGTACATACACGCAACAACGGCTACTTTTTGCGGTAGCTGAAGACGGAATTCTGTACCGGAGTCAAAATCCCGCTCTCTACAGTTCCGAACAGCTGGGAAACCTCGCAGACCAGTATACGATAGACATCAGTGACGAGGAATTAACTCACCTGATCGACACCGCAAGCACGAGAACCGATTACTTCGATATTGATGATGACGGTAGCCTGATATTTGACTCAGGTGAACTAACGGCAGAAGCTGCTCCAGACTCCGAGGTCAATCTCTCCGAAGAAATCAACGACGTCATCACTGATGAAGATTTGCGAAGTACCAGCCCGATTCAGCTCTATCGGGAATGGTATGACGCCCGAACAGTCTTCGACATCCCGTTTGATGCGGATAGCTCAAGCTACATCGAATTCGATGTCGATGGCCAGCTGAGCTACACGGACAAGGTCTATTTGTGCTTCAAGGAGACACCGGAGGAACTGCAGATCGATTCATCGGATGACCCGCCAACTGCCCTTGAGTTCATCGTCTGCCTCACAGAGGCCGACGAGGACGACGATGTCGCTGCACTGTATGAGGTATCTGAACGCTATGAACGAGCTGAAGACCTTGCTGAGGACCTAGAAAATGACCTGAACCCGGATATTCGGCATGATCAGACGGAACGGGATCAAACCGAAGAGGTACTCTCAACGCTTCGTTCGGAGTACCCCAGTTCGTCTGAATTCGACCGGTACCTGCTCTGGACGAAACTCTGTCTGATCCGAGGTCTTGAGGAAGAAAATCCAGGCGAGGAACGGCTCCCTGACGGCCAGCTCCGGATGCTTACCCAAACCAACTACCTCTTCTCGCCGGTAAACCTGAATGACGGTCTATCCGGGATATACAGATCTGATTATGTTCTCAACCGGTTGGGGTACGACGGCACCTACAACGGGAAGGAAGCAATGAATCTCGCCTATGCTGTGCAGCATCTGAAGTACGAGGACTCGCTCGAATTCACTGACCCAGACATCCCTGAGGCCATAATGCCTAATTATCCGTATTTGAGCTTTGATCCGATGTTTGGTGATGACCTCCGTGATACTCTTGAGGACTTTGAGGAGAACGAGTCCTTCGTGAATGATGGCGATATCACTGATAACTATACAGCCAACTTCCAGAGTAATATAGACGACTTGAAAGAAATGCTGGAGGATGATGAGGTCACCGAAGACGAGGTGTATGACCTCATTTTCGGGACGACGGAGATCGACAGCGTTACTCGGGCACTCATATTCCTCCTGTTCGTCATTGGGGACTACACCGAGGAGTGGATTCTCGACGATACCGAGACGATCATCGGCGTTGAAAGCGATCAAGAAGCAAGATGGGAAACGATCCAGGATAATCTCCGCAAAACGGTTGAGAAGCAGGTGCTGAAGAGCGCCCGCGGAGAGGACATTGATACTGACGAGCTTGCATCACTCCGCGAGGCCTACACAGACGTCGATGATATCCCAGCAGCTGGCCGGCTTGATGACTTAGAAGAACGCTGCGATACGGACCTCTCCGTAGAACATGGCAATCTCGACCAGCGGCTCAGGACTCTGGGAAGCAGTCCTGCTTTCAGCGGCACCAAAGTTCCCAACTATATCGCGGAGTTGCGTCCCCTTGGACAACTGGAAACCGAGGTATTGTTCCTGATTACACCGGCTGTCGAGCAGTTGGTCGAGCAGTTGGAAGCGGCTGAGGATGTATACGAGTTGATGAACGATGTCGAGGAATTAGAATCGACTTACACCTCACTGAAGGGCACCGATCCTGATCTGAACCTCGATGATATCGATGTCTCTGTTGTCTCGACGGTCAACGACCACTATGACCGAACCACTGTCGAAGACTTAATCGAAGATCTGTCAATTGGCGACGTGCTGTCCGAATTCAGTGATGATGGGCGGGATCTGGACCCGACTGTATCTGAACTCGAACGGCATCGACGACAGATCATACCTGACGTTGAAGACTATGAGGCGGACGATGACGTTGCGGATCTGGAGTCTGATAAGGAGTTCCTCATTGGGGAGATCGGGGACGAAATCGAAGAGCTTGAGGAACAGGTAGAGGAGGAACGCGAGTACTTGGAGAATCAGGAGGACCGGCTTCCTGAGGGGAGTTCGTGGTCTGGGCAAGGTGACCGGGTGCTAGATAGCTGCGAGGACGCCCTCGACGAATCAGCTACTGACTTCGACTACGACCAGTTTAAGAATCCGTGGGACAGGTGGAGGAACCAGATCAAGCAGCATATCGAAGAGGAGGCTTACGACGAGGACGAGATCTCGGAGGTGCTCGACAGGTATGGGGCATCAGAATCACCCGATACGATCCTTGAGACGGAGGAAGTGGATGTTGACGATTCCTTGATGGCGCTGTCGGATTCGGACTTTGAACAGGTCATTAACGCCCTGAACGGGGAGGACGATGATATCCAGTCCCTTCGTCGAACCCTAATTAAGCAACGCGTCCGAAGTGAACTAGGTGAAGAAGAATGATCATCGGTGGCGATAACGAGCAACTGGCCGGATACATCGGCCGGAAGTTCTCATCTCAAGGCGAGTTGCGGGAGGATGTCCATATTGACCTGAATAACCCGCATATGGTAACCGTGTGTGGGAAGCGGGGCTCCGGCAAGTCCCACACACTCGGGGTATTCATGGAGGAATTGATGTCGCTGCCAAGGATGGTGCAGGACAACCTGTCGGGTCTAGTGGTCGATGCGATGGGGATCTATTGGAGTTTGCAGGTTGAGACTCAGTCCAAGGATGCGTTGAGCGACTGGGATTTGACGCCTGAAGAGTACCCTATCACCGTGTATTATCCAGCGGGACTGGAGGAACGCTACGAGGATGTGAGTGAGTATTTCCACGAGGGGTTCGAGCTCTACCCCTCGGAACTCACCTTGGACGACTGGTTCTATGTGCTGGATATCGATGAGACGCAAGCGCAGGCCGGATTATTAGCTCAAGTTATTGAGGAAGTCGAAGAGGAATTCGGGCAGTACTACGGCCTTCACGACGTTATCGAACGCGTCGAACGGTCTGAGGAGAGTGCCAACATCAAGGAGGCTCTGCTCCGACGGTTGGAGAAGGCTGATTCGTGGGGTGTCTTCAGTTCCACGGGTAACACTATCGACGAGATCGTGAAAGGAGGCGAATTCGTTGTCCTCGATCTGAGTGGCGCGGGTGCATTACCGTGGAACCTGCGGACTCTGTTGACTGGGATCCTTGCTCGGAAAGCATATAATGAGCGGAGCTTCGAGCGCAGCCGTGAGGAAGTTGCCCGGATTCGAGGTGCCGACTCAGAGATTGATTTCCCCCTTGTCTGGCTGTTCCTCGATGAGGCACACCTGTTCGCACCATCGGGTCAGACTGTCCCAAGTACAGAGCCGCTTGTAGAGTGGGTTCGGCAGGGACGGCGGCCAGGTCTTTCAGTCGTCATGGCAACCCAGCAGCCGGGCGCATTAGACAGCAGGATTCTATCGCAGTGTGACACGGTCGTGATCCATCGGCTGACAGCCGGACAGGACTCCGATGCGGTTGGCGACAAAGTGTCTGAACTGCACGACACGAATGCCCTTGGCCACTATATGGAGAACATCCCGAAAGACCCCGGCTACGCATACGTCATGAACGACAGCAGCGAGGAAATGGTCCCTGTGAAGATCCGGCCCCGAAGAAGCTGGCATGCTGGCGACAGCGCCAAACTTGAGGAGTTCCTCTAACCAAGGATCTACGAAGAGACGCTATCGGCTAACTCCAAGATTGGGATCGTCCGCTTCGTGTCCCCGCCGTAATGGACCTCCCTGCTCTGGAAGTCGAACCGGATAGGTTCTCCGAGGTATGAGGAGCGTTCAATCTTTGTGAGTGCATCTAAGTCACCGAGTTTCCAGCAGATGAGCCGGTCGATGTGTGACAGTGCAGCTTCTTCCTCGAAGAAATCACTCAGCTTGACGTGGAGGGCAGCGTTCTCGAAACCGTTGTCGGTCTCAAGGATCGCGTTCACTTCATCATCCATTTGGAAGTCTGCGATCCGGACGGTCTCCGGCGCTCCATTTGCACTGTATCGTTCCAGGGCGGCAATGACCTCCGCAGGATTTGATGGTGAGAGTCCACCTTCATCCCTGGTCCGCTGGAGACGTTCTTCGAGCGTACTTTCCTGCGATTGGATGCTGCGTTTCTTGTCCTCCAGCTTGCGGCGTTCGATATAGTTCTGGTACCAGGAATCTTGGCATACTTTGGTCATAAACCGGTCGAGTTCGTCCGTGATGGCCTGGTAGACATCGCCGGATTTGTTCCGGATCTTTTCTCGATTCGCGGAGAGTTCGAGACCCTGGCAGTTAGCGATGAAGAAGAAGTGGAAGAACTCGTTGTCCGCACCGATAGCATCGTTGTACCGTTCGACCTTGATGTGATCCTTCGCCAGCCAGATACCGAATTGGGCGGAATGCTTCCCATAGGTCGGCAGCTTGTTCCGAGCTTCCTTACCACCGACCATCCCGACGACCTCAACCGTCAATTCACGGCTGTCATCGAGCGTGACGGTCAGTTCCTGTGGTGGGTAGTGCTTACACATCTCTTCAGCCACGAACTCACCGTCCGGATCCAGGTTTTCAGCCGGGAATTTCAACCGGTTATCGGTCTCTATCGGATCCTGCGTGTCGTCAATCGAGGGTGAAAGCTCAACTTTGATCTCCATCTCGTGGAAG
Organism: Haloarcula halobia; assembly: GCF_029338255.1. Lineage (NCBI taxonomy): Archaea > Methanobacteriati > Methanobacteriota > Halobacteria > Halobacteriales > Haloarculaceae > Haloarcula > Haloarcula halobia. The sequence continues at coordinate 2,606,633 of NZ_CP119787.1, read as the reverse complement.
TCGTCGTTGAAGTACCACGCCGTCGACCCGCCGATCGTTTTCCACTTGATATAATGCTCAATCTTGTTGTAGGTGAGCTGTTTTGGGTCGAACCCCTGGCCAGCACGGAAACCGTGTACCTCGATCCGGGTACGTGATGGCTCGTCGACGTCTGTCGTGTCGATGGAGTACGTGGGGAGTTCGCGGTTGTTCAGCTTCGCCCACGGCTGGTTCATCACCGATTCGATCCGCGTCCCGTCCTTGACGGTCTCGACACGGACCTTATCGCTCTTGTAGTAGATCTTGGTGCCGTGGCCTTTGTACCCGATAGCGTCATTTTTGTTCGAGTTCCCGAGGTCGAAGAACGACGAGAGGTCATCTTCGTCCATCCCGTGGCCGTTGTCCTTGATGACCAAGGTGTTCCGCCCCTCGTCATCTTGTTCAATATTGATGTCGACCTGCGTTGCGTTCGCATCGTAGGAATTTGACAGAGCTTCCCTAATGACCTCTAACGGATCTTCAAAGTCGCTAGCTATCTCGATGAACTCGTTGACCTCGTTGACTTGTGGTGTCTTATGCATAGGTTGTGTCTATTTCCTCGAAGTATGGGTTAATTCGTTCGTTAATTAGCTGGTAGGCGAACTTCCGGAAGCCTTTCTGATCCTTCACTGCCTCCTCCAAATACTCAGCAACCCGTTCTTTGTCTCCCTCAGCGATCAATTGGCGAAACTTGCGAAGCTCCCGTTGCTGAACCGCGAGATTATGCGCTGCCACCGAGCCGAGGATATCCTTCTGATACAGGTCCTCCATCTCGTTCCGCATACGTGCTCGGTGGAAGTCGTCGTTACAGACGCGGCATTCACAGGAGTCGAAGTTAGCTTCATCAATCGGAACAGTCTCGAACAGGTTGACGCAATACTTCCCGTTGATCGCTTGGTGTAGGTAGGAGGCAGAATCGAAGGTATCGGCCCCGACAGCAACGAGTAGCGGCATTGCGTTCCCCGAGATTCCTAATACGTGTAGAGGGAGGTCTTCGTAACCTCGCTGTTGCATCTCCCGTTTACAATCAGATACTGCTTCGACGAGAATCTCGACGTTGTCTTTTCGCGGGACGAGGCTACCCAACGCAATCCCATCGAACGCTTCGGGGATTGGTTCTGAGAGTTCGTCCTCGATGAGGTCGAAGGATCGTTCGAGCATCGCTTCATAATAGCCATGCACCGTGAGGTAGCAGGCCCCGTCAACCTCGTCACGACGCTCTGCGAACCGAGCAGCGTTGGCAGCTGTCTGCTCCATCTTTTCGATCCGCTCCTCGAACTCGTCATCCGGATGGATCGGGTGGTCCAGATTGACCACGATGTCTGGTCCAAGAGCCAGCTGTATATCTAGCGCCTTATCCTGGTCGATGTCCTTCTCAAAGTCCTGACCTTCTAGACCGCCCTGCTTCAGGATTTTGTAGCCGCCGGAGTCTGCGAAGATCATCCCATTATAGTCGCTGAAACAATCCCACTCGCGGATTTCATTGCCGAGATACCAGTCCAGTTTCTTCTCTCGAATGCCATAGTCGGCCAGCGAGGAGATCGACGTCATCACACCGCGGAAAAGGTCACTATAGTCTTCACCACCAGTGATTTCGTTATCGTGAGTTAGGAATTCCTTGACCGTGCGGTGAACGCCGCCACCGAACAGAGCACCCTCATTACCACCGCCGTAGAAGTTGATGACGGGGAATAGGTGAGGAGTCTCTAAAGTCCGGTCATTTATTCGGAGCTGTCCACGTCTTGCCTCGCCCGCCTCTGCAACAATATCAAACGAAACCATAGTGTCAGTCACCGTGCGTCGGGATAGAACGGCCACTGGAAACCAGGTGCTTCAGCCGCTTTCCCTTCATTCCGATACCGGTGCCTTCGATATAGTCAACGGGTACATCAACGGCAGATTCAACCCCATCGATAGCGGGAAGATAGTCCTTTCCAAGATTGATCCATACCTTGTCATACCCGTTAGTAGTGACTTTGCTGGCAATAGCGCTGACGACTTGGTCATTCAGTTTGTCAGCACGTTCTGTGTCCATCCGCCGGTCATAATATTCGATTTCCTGATCAGGTTCTACAACTCCGTGCTCCGCAGATATAATCATAATGTCAATTCCAGACTGAAATCGACCCGTGCGCAATGCCTTCTTTATGATCCTGAAGAAGTATCCATCGTACAAATCAAGAGCAGGAACCGGTGTATCCACCTGTTCCTTCGTTGCAGAACACGATTGGACTAATAACGACGTCATATACTCTGCTGATCGCATGAGGAGACCTTAGTTCTTGGGGATAACCACTAGACGTCTGCAGGATGGTTGGTTACGTATTACTGTGAACTGGCAAATCGGCCAACGAGCTCGTCGATATTTTCATTACGGAAATGCTCGGTCAGCTGAAGAGCTCGCGGGTCAGATGGGTATATTTCACCGCGGCCATACCGGTTGAATGCCGTATCGATAGCACGTCGGTAGGCTTTGTTCGTGGTGTAGGCTATAATTTGGTCAAATTGCTCACCGTACCGGTTCAGGTAACGAGCAAGTCGGTTCGCAACAAGTTCAACTTGGTCGTCATCGGCAGTCGTCAATACATATTCGTAGCTCATCACCGGGTCGGCCTCCTCGAAGTCCTCAGGTACCGGCCCGTATAGCCCTGAGATGGACACCTTATGATATCGCTCACGGTAGTCCTCAAGACGGGAGAGGACAGCCTGATGTGTCCGTGATTCCGAATACGGCTTCTCCTGGCTACAGGGTAGAATCAGCAGTACGTCTGCCTCGCTCGGCGGCTGATAATCGTTGCGTTGGAGGATGTCAAAGTCATTTGGCCCGTGCTTCAACGATATGGTCCGTTTCTTGCGTGTCGTGTCCTCGACCCCTTCGAGGAAGCTAGATAGCTTGGTCTGGAACGTCTCGTCATCCGGTCCAGCAACTAACCCTTCATAACCAATGTCTGCAAGCTGTTCACGGAGTTCAGGATTGTGTAGTTGAGCCCGCTTCAACCCCTTCTCTACGATATTCTTTCCCTGAGCGAAGTTGGCAACACGTTCGAGTAAACGCCCCTCGTCAATGGCGTTACGAACTTGTTGCATCTGGCGGCTGTACAGCTCGAAGTTATGATGAGCTATCTGCGCGTAGTATTCGCTCTTGAAATGAGTCCCGTGTTCACCTTCGATGGGCTTGTTACTGACCTCGGATTCCAGCAGGGCGTGTCGCATATCGTCTAAGTGGATGTTCTGACAGGCCTGGCAGTCACAGGGCCAGTCATCCCAGTCATCAATCTGATCCAGGCTAATCCGTTGCCAGGTGTCTGGGTGGATGAATTTCTTGTTCCGGGCTGCGTACTGATAGCTTCTCGAATCGAACGTATCTACCCCGAGGAGAGATAGTAGAGGACACAGCCTTCCGCTTATGCCGAAGACGTGGAATGCGATTTCGTCGTAACGGTCCTCGGGTATCGCGTCTCTTGCCCCTTGGACGATATCGACCAAGGTGTCAGGGGAGCTACTGAGAGGGACGAGCGAACCGAGTGCGAACCCCTCGAAGGCTTCATCAAGTTCATCGGCGCGGTCCAGAAATTGACTGACATACCAGTTGACATCCTCGTAGTTGTGGCCGTGTATGGCCACATACATCGACGGCGTCTCCTCCAGTTCGCGTTCGTCGAGCAACTGGAGAGTCTCAACCGCGTTATCGATACTCTTCTCCATCCGTTCAGTGGTTTCTTCCTTATTCAGGTTCTGTGGAATCGGAAAGTCCAACGTGGCAATGATATCCGCGCCGTAGTCAAGCTGCAAGTCCAAGATGCTCTCTGGATTCGTGTAAATATCCCAGTCGTTCTCACTACCGCCTTCGCCAGGCGTCTGTCCGAACTTCGTCGAGTTCATCAGCTTAAATCCGCCCGAGTCGATAAATAGCGGTTGATCAAACCCTGGTTCAACGTCACTCTCCTCGAAATGCTGTTTGAGCGGCTTCTCACGCCACTCCTCCAAATTGTCGGGGGTGAGATTGTAGTCGAGAAACGACATCGCTTGAAACATAATTCCCTGGACGCTGTCACTCTCGAAGAGATGGCGACGGGTATACCGCCAGATACCACCGGATTCTGTTGTCGTTCCTCCGATTAGGTTTACCACAGGCAGAAGTTCGGGCGTCTGGATACGGCCGGCAGGCGTGTCTATTTCGCCTCGACGGCCGTATGTAGCCTTTCCAAGAGTCCTGAATGCCGACATCAAATGACCTGTGTAGTAACTCTATCGTTGCCCTCAATTAACTTCTCGTTCTCAAAACCGTCACATCACAGACACATTTCCGAAGTTACCATAACTTTCGGCAAGTGGTTCAAAGTTAAGTATGCCTCAGATAATATTGCAGTATGGCCCAAGACCTATCTGAGGAGTACTTCTTCACATCGAAGGATCTCTCCGAGACTGAGCGAACCTTACACGTCGGACGTGAGCGGCCGATTCGCCTGAGTACAGGACACCGGATTCTACACCATGACGGCAAGTGCAGCCGTCCTCATGGGCATAACTACAAAGTCAGCGTCTCGATAACTGGCACTCTGACCAGCGAAGGGTGGGTCATCGACAAGGGAGACATCACTTCTGTATTATCTGAGTGGGATCACCGATTTCTCGTGGAGAAGGGTGATCCACTGATCGAGGCTTTTGAGGCCAGTGGCGACGGCGATGCTCTGATCGTCCTCAATCAGCCACCGACAGCCGAAGTGATGGGAATCACTCTTGAACGACGGCTTAAAGAAACGTTGCCGGACACGGTCAGTGATATCGTAGTCGAGGTTCGGGAGACTGGTGAACTTGCTGCTGGAGGGCCGGTGTAGAGCGATGCCGGTAAGCTCGGATGCCGAAACGATCGATGACGATGTAACCACTACGGAAGCCCAAGAGGGGTTGCCGGTTAATGAGTTGTTCTATTCGCTGCAGGGCGAGGGGAAGCTTGCGGGGATGCCGACCGTTTTCGTTCGGACCAGCGGGTGCAATCTACGGTGTTGGTTCTGTGATTCGTACCATACCAGCTGGCAGCCAACCCACTCCTGGCTCGATGTCGGCACTATCGTTGATCGTGTCAACGACCACGGGGAAGCAGGCCATGTCGTGGTGACTGGCGGGGAGCCAATGATTCACGATGAGATAGTCACCCTGATAGAACGCCTCAGTGCCGCCGGCTATCATATAACGGTCGAAACAAACGGCACCATCTACCGAGACACCGCTATTGACCTGGCGAGCATCAGTCCAAAACTGGCGAGCAGCACGCCGACCCAAGAGAAGGATCCACAGGGCGACGGCGAATGGGCGGACCGGCACAAGGATCGACGGATAGACATAGACGCTCTCTGCCGGTTGGTGGAGAACTACGACTTCCAGCTGAAGTTCGTGGTGACTGGCCGGGACGATATGCCGGAGATCAACCGGCTGGTTGATCGCCTCCGGGAGTCAGCCAGTGTTCCGATCCGGGATTCGGACGTATTGTTGATGCCGGAGGGAGCGACCCGGGATCGATTGGCGGAAACGCGTGAAGTGGCTGCGGAGGTGGCTATGGAGCACGGCTACCAGTATACACCACGGCTCCACGTCGACCTCTGGAACGACGCACCAGAAACATAGAACACAGCTATGACGACTGAACAAACGAAGGAGCGGGACGGTGCGGTTGTCTTGGTATCGGGCGGAATGGATAGTGCAACGGCAGCCTTCGAGGCACAGCGACGAGGATACAACCTGTATTTTCTCCACACGACCTACGGCCAGCAGACAGCGGACAAGGAGTCTGCATGTGCTCAACAGTTGGCCGAGTATATGGAGGTGGCTGACTTTCTCCATATCGAGACCGACCACTTGGCCAGGATCGGTGCCTCCAGCCTGACCGACGACAGTATCGATGTCGAGGAAGTTGATCTCGGCAGCGATGAGATTCCGTCGAGTTACGTCCCGTTCAGGAACTCGAACCTGCTGTCAATGGCGACTTCGTACGCCGAAGCCAATGACTGCAGTGCAGTGTTTATCGGAACGCACAGCGAGGACTATTCCGGGTATCCCGACTGCCGTCCCGAGTTCTTTGACGCGTTTCAGCAGGTTATCGACGTGGGGACGAAACCGGAGACATCGATCGAGTTAGTAGCGCCGTTCGTGGACTGGACGAAGACAGCGATTGCGGAACGCGGCCTCGAACTGGATGTCCCGTACGAACTGACGTGGAGCTGTTACCGGGAAGAAGCCCCGGCCTGTGGCACCTGTGACGCCTGTGCCTATCGCCTCAAAGCCTTCCAGGAAGCTGGCGTCGAGGATCCTATTCAATACAAGGAACGTCCGAATTACGCTGAGCTGTGAGGGAAGGTAGGGCTCGTATCACATCGAGTAACGCTGCTTCCCGGATGTCTGTACATTCGGGAATTTTGATATAAGCACAAGTAGTAGACACAGTACGAGGAGTTAGTAATCCGTAATGTTCCGGAGTCTAGAAAGCGAAAATAGCCGGGGTTATTTATTTCAATGGTGCGATGGAAGGAGCAGATGTCGACTACCCGCCCAACACTAAATCCGAGTACGATTGGTCGGTATTTCTCTGTAGAGTCTTGTCAGATGTATTTGACGTGGAAGTATGATGACGACGCGCAGGTGGAACTGCATAGCCGCCAGTGGGATACTGATGAAAAAAGTCCTGTTTTGATGGGAGAGGGTGTCGATTTCGAATACCGGCAGTTAGACGCCTTAGACGAGGCGACGTACGAGTTCATTGGTCCTGCTGAGAGTGATTGGGATGGATACGACCGGACGATCGGTGATGACCGGTCTATTCCCGAGTCGGCCGTAGCTGACCTTCTTCGAGAGGCAGGGACACGCGGGCCTGAGGATGATGTGATGGTTGTCCACCAACCTAGTCTTTCGGGTGAGATCGGGGCCTACGATGTCTCTGGAACTGCAGACTTGGTGTTCCTGACTGCAGAACAGGATTCGATTCGAGTCCTTCTCGCCGAGTTGAAGAACTCGGACGAGCGGAAAGTTCCTCATTCGTATCAGGCAGCGGCATATGCGAGTTTGGTAAACCAAGTAGCGACAGACGTAGGAGTCGAGTGCTCTCTCGATCGAATTTTTGCGACGGTCATTACACAGCAGAATGATTTCCGGGGTGGGATGGGTAGCGTCGAAGACTTCGACTATTCCCGGTATCTGGGGAAACTCAGATTGAAGCTTAGTCCAGGGAATGAATTCGATCAGATACTTGACGCTGAGTTCGATATGACGCGGAATCGAATTGATCGGCGTTGTTCGGGATGTGAGTATGAGTCTGTCTGTATGACGCGTGCTGCTGAGTCAAAAGGATTGGAACTCCTTGGATTCGATCCCAGTACTCAGGACGCTTTGGAAGGGATTGAGATAGATGGCGGGATTACTGACCTCGAAGATTTTGCACTGTTATTTGACCAACCGGGATCAGATAGCTCGCACACGGATGCGGGGGCACTCACTCCGCGAAATCACGAGCTAGTTGAGGCAGTCCGGGAACAAACAGACCTCACTAATTTGCAGATGCGGTCGCAGATCGCGTATCATTTTCTGACCGAATTGGACGCTGACTATGGTTCAGACCCAGACTTATGGGGGCACCACCTGCAAGGGTCAGGGTATAACCTACCGCGAGATGAGCATGGGCGCTCTTATCCGGGCGGGGCCGACTATCCGTCAGGTGCGCTTATTCGGATTTATCTCTTTGTTCAACATGACCCTGCGCTTGATCGTGTCACGCTGCTGAATGCCTATGTTGAGAATTCGAGGTCCGACGAAGGAAGAGACGTAAGCCAGATAATTGATGCCATCCACACCGACCCTGACGACAAGGATTATCAGGAGCGACAACTTCTCCGTGAATTTTTCGCACAACTTGGGGAGGCAATCGCTCAGGTCGCACCCGATTTGCGGTCGGAAGGCTTAGCTGAATCAGAAGGGTTCCCTCACCTGTATTTTTATAGTTACCACCAGCGCCAGTCGTTACTTGCTGCATTGCGTCGCCATCCCGATGTTCACGGTTCAGAGGCTGTCCGGACGCTGTTAGGGCTTCGGCCGGGAATCGATCAAGAGATGGTGTCGGTGTTGCAGCAAGACTTCCGGGAACGGTACGCTTTCCGCTTTGCTGGATTGGGGTTGTTGCAAACGACTGCCCAGTATATGCGCAACACATCGGATCAGTGGACTGATGACAGTGGCTGGTTCCAATGGATCGCAACACGTGAGGATGGTGAGGAAGTCGATTTAACCACTCTCTTTGAGAGGGGGCTCTTCGATGGACTCGTAGGTCACGGTAACCCGTCTGGCGGGATTGAACTTGATCATGCGGTCTCGCGTAATGTAGATCCAGACAGTCATAATTTGGCGAGTTGGGCGTATCCAGTTTCCAACCGTGAGGCTGACCAGATACCCTTAGAATATATCTGGGGAATTCATAACGAGTTAGATCCGGATGTGAGCGATGATCCTGATCTCGTTCGAGACTACCTCTATCGTTCTGCGACCCACTCTGAACGCATCACCGAAGAGGATGTGACGCTTCTTGCCCAGCAGTTCTCGTACGCGATTCGCCATATCGAGCGGAGCACTTGGAACAAGGATGCTTTCGTTGATAAGGAGCCACTTCGAACCGGCTCGTTCCGTGATATTCACTTCCGGCCCCGTTCGTTGGCTGATGCGGTTCGTGAGTACCAGCAATTAGAGTTCTGGTCTGAACAGAATCGGTTAGAATCGTACTATCGGCAACCACTCATCGAACGGGCTGCATCAGGCGAAGCCGTTATTTTCGAGAATACACGGCCCCGAATCGACAGAAACGACTCGGGTTTCGATGATGCATACATCGATGGTGACTTGTTGCGCTACAACCGTGAGCCGTATGATCCAGAGCACCACGACAGTATCGCGCCGAACCCGCTTTCGGTTGACGAGTGGTGCGTGCTAACCCAATTGACCGACACTGGCGAGATACCAGAAGAAGTGTACCAGGATAACCCAATATACATCGAGCGCCATCCGACGACGATCGTCGATGACGTCGATTTGGATAGTGGGACTATTGAAGGATCGGTACTCGGAGATTGGCCTCAAGGTGACACTGCAGACGAAATGTATTGTGTCGAGCACCAGGACTGGATGACTGCAGACGATCATGATCCCTCCGATTGGGGCGTTTCTTTAGAAGAGTCGCTTAGTGGCGATCCCCTCGAATATGTGCTCGATCCCAGTGTAGATATGATTCCCCAATCTCGTGCTGCGACGGCCCTTGAACCCGGTCGCATCGATGAAAACGTCGTCTATCAGCGGCTCGCTCAAGTGTTCAATGGTGATCGGGAGGACCTCTCAGTCGCTGGCCCTGACCCTGATGCTCTAGAACCATTTATTGATCTCATTCGTGAGTTAGACGATAATCCAGATTCAGAGGACGACGCTGATGTCGACGAGGAATGCGCTGTGCCGGGGCCTAATGAAGATCAGCATGGGTTTATAACCGACACGAACAGCGGTGTGATGCTTCTACAGGGTCCACCTGGAACGGGAAAAACAAAATTCACTCTTGCACCGACATTACTTAGTCGAGTCCATCATGCTACCACTGTCGAGACGTCGGATTCTCGGTTTGTTGGTCTTATTTCGGCGTTATCTCACGATGCGGTTGATGAAGCGTTGCGGAGTGTAGCTGAACTCCATGCCGACCTCGATACTGAGTTTGATGATCTCGATATCGTACGGATTTGCTCTAGTGAGGGACAGGGCGTTGACCTAGATTCCGTCGAACATATCCACTACAGTGACGACGATGCTGCCGACCGGCTTGAGGAACTGTATGACTCCTATATTAATGATGAGGCTGATGAGCAGACAGACCAACTCATCATGGCTGGCACACCCGCCTCCCTCTATCGAGCTATCGACAAGATGGCAGAGTACGCCGAAGATAGCGATGGGGAGACGGTTATGAGCAACGGTGATGCCAGGTATGCAGATATGATCCTAGTTGACGAGGCCAGTATGATGGATCTGCCGTTGTATCTCCTCGTTGGAGCCTTCCTGCGCCAAGACGGTCAGATTGGATTAGTAGGGGACCATCGGCAGATGGAACCGATCCAGCAACACGAATGGGAGAGAGAAGATCGGCGGCCAATCGAATTGAACACACCCTTCCTATCGGCATTGAACTTCCATCGTTTCCTACGTGGAGAAATCGATCCAGACACCCTTGAACACATCCGTCGAGAACCGCCAGACCTTGAGAACGAAGATGACACTATTCCGCTCCACCAGCTCACATACACATATCGACTCCCCGACGAGCCTGCACAGATGCATACAGACCTCGTCTACCAGCAGGACGGAATTGAGTTGACCAGTTGCGCCAACCACCCGCCATTCCCTACTCCACAGGGGGACGTACCCGAGCCGTTAGAGCCGGTGTTTGAACCTGAGACTCGCATATCATTATTAGAACACACGGACTCAACAGCCGAAAAGCGAAGTCCGATCGAACAGTCGCTTATTGAGGAGATCGTCTCTCATTACGATGTAGTCGACGAACACTCTGACACTACGGACCCGGAAAATGAAATTACTGTCGGGGTTGTTGTACCGTTTAATCGGCAGAAAGAAGCACTCAACACCTCTGATGAGGTCCCTGAGGAGGTAAAGGTCGATACTGTCGAGAAGTTTCAAGGGCGCGAGAGGGATTTGATTATTGTCGCGGCCACAAGTACTGATCCAAGCTACATCAATCGACTGGCCGACTTCCTTTTCGACCCGAACAGATTCAATGTCGCAGCAAGTCGAATGATGCGGAAAGTGATTGTTATTGGCGGGAAGGGACTATTCCAAGCTAGTAGCCAGAGTACTGATGACTTTGACGACCACTCACTTTGGCTCGACTTCTACGGGCATATGGGTGGGTTTGGTCATTCAGAGGCCATTGATCTCGGTGATGTCATTGATATTGGGAGGTATGAGGAGATCATCGCGGAGACGTTCGTACGCCCGACAGATGATCCCGATGTGTTTGTTCGAGATGGATATGACTCAGAATTCGAATTCGAAGAAATATTGTGAGGACAATATGAGTGGATAGACTTGGAAACACGCGACTACCAGCCACTCGTCCATGTGCCCGGGTGGCATCAAGATACGTACGCGGATGTTTTGAACCGTTGCGAGACCCACCAGATCACGATTGGTGGGCGGTATCCGGATGTGCTTGGGTTTACGCATGCTGATCGCGTGTTCGCCGTCGAGGTGAAGGGATCGAACGGGTTACTCCGCGGGATCGGGCAGGCACTCACGTACCAGCAGGGGGCGCACGTCTCCTATCTTGCGGCGGCTGCCGACACGGTCGGGCAACATACTGATTTGCTCCGGTCGAAAGGTGTCGGCGTGATCGGTGCGACGGACGATGGGGTGACGCGATGGTCGAGTCCACCGACCTCGGAGTCCCACGAGCAGGTCGTTGATATTGAGGGGCAATTGTCGGTTCGACTGCGCCGGAGTGACATTTCCGGTGATATTGCGAGTCTTTCGCTTGCCCAACCGCTGAATTATCTCGCGCCGGTCGTCGCGGTCGATCAGCAGGGCCCGCTGGCTGGCGATGAATTAGCGGATGTGATCGAAGCTGAGTACGGCTTCGGCGCGGGCACCCAGGCCCGGCGGAGTGCGCTGTCACTTGGACTGTTGGAGGGTACTGATCGGTTCTCGCTAACTGACCAGGGGGAACTTGCAGCGACAGTGCTTCGCGGATACGGGATATCGACACTCCAGGAGCTCGATGCAGTCAAAGATGAGGTCGGCCGTTCGACGGTCGTCGCGGAGCACCAGCCGCTCGCTATTCTGCTTCGGAACTGCTACGAGCGACACCCGGAGTTCCGGTTGTTACTTGACGCGTTGCGGAAAGAGGGGCCGCGGATCCACTTCCCGGACTTGGTTCGTCGGTTGGTTCACGAGTACCCGAACGTCTTCCTGAACACGTTCTGCACGCGGGCAGGCCGAACACGGGCCCGGGAACTGATCGAGGCAGGGCAAGTGTCCCGCATCTACGAGGAGGAGGCCGTCTGGAAGGACATTATTCGAACGAACGTGCTGTTCAATTTCGTCCAGCAACTCAAGCACATCGGCGTGCTTGCCGCGGAGACACGCAGTCACAGCGGGAAAATCAGCGAATACGACCCGGATGCGAAGCCGTGGGTGTTGCGCGAAGCTCGGTGAGACGTGGCGGAGGTGATCTGGTTGGTGGAGTCCAGAGTGTGCTAGACGCACACCATGTGTGTGAGTTTCAGTTGACGGATTGCTGAGTTGCGTTCATTTGCCATATTCGTGCGCGGTATTCGAAGTCTCCTGGCGAGGCGGCTCTCAGGAGTTGTTTTGAAAGTTGAGGCGCATATTTAGCGGTAAACCTGCTATAGAGATGAGGGGTAAATCCGCGTTCAGACGTCGGATTGGTACGGGTTCTCTTTCGCCTCCTGAACATCCTCATCCTCCACGATTTCATTCCCGCTTCTATCGATGTTCAACTCCGCGATCAGCTCTGCTGTCTCCTCCCGGTCCTCCGCCTCTTCACCGCGGATCTTCCGCAGGCCGCGTCGCAGTCCTCGTATGACTCGTGACCCGGTTTCGGTCGTCCGGTAGATGTAGATCTTCCCCTCTTCATCGTCTACTTCGACCAGGCCCAGTTTCTCGTATTCCTCCATGAGGGCGGTGAAGCCCTCGTCCATCGGGCCTCGTTCTTCGCTGCGGAAAGGCCAGTCTGTCTCGTCCAGTTCCTGCGCGTTCCGGTACTGGTAAAGCGACTTATGGTACTTTAACCGGCCGTCGATTTCTCCCTCGAACTCGTCGAGGAGAAGGAGATGCGGGTGGTGAGCCGCCTCTTCCAACGGCATCGGGATGTCCGGCCGGGGGTCTTTTTCACTCATGTTTGGTTATCAGGGGAAGTCTGTGAGCTTGCTCTGAATCGTGTTCCGCTGCAACTCCATAATCTGCGAGGTGGGGATTACATCCCAGACGTTCTCGTCGGACGATGTGAAGACGTACTGCCGGTTCTCGTCTTCTAACAGGTATCCGAGCAGGTCGCTGGTGCTGGTCCGATCCAGATGGTTGAACGGCTCATCTAAAACCAACGTGTTGACGGCAGCTAAGCCACTGTCGGTGGCGAAGTTCTGCAACGTGATCACGAAGGAGATATTCAATAGTTGCCGCTCCGAATCACTGAGATCGTCGCCGTTGTACGGTCGGTCAGCTGGTGAGCCCGGTAGGAATATTTCACCCTCATTACTGACCCAGATCTGCTGGCCGATCTCCGGCGACAACTCTTGGAAGACTTCGGTCCATGCATCGGCGAACTCTCTCACCGCAGCCCTGTAACTGTCCTCCTCAAGTTCGCTTAACCGTTCCTCCGCAAATCTTCTCGACTCTCTCAAGAACTCAAGTCGGTCCTCGATGACGTCGCGTTGTTCTTCCAATTGTTCTAGCTCTTCCCGCCGGTGTTCCAGCTTTTCACGTACCTCTTCCAGAGCGTTCACCGCTTCGTCGACAACGGCCTTGATATCACCGTCGTGATCATCCAGCTTACGCTTAGCGTTCGGATCCAAGTCCTCCAACGACGGTTGCTCGGCTTTGAGGCGTTCGATCTCGTGTTGCACTTCTTCACGTTCCTCCTTCAACTCGTCAATCTCCTCTTGGAGTTCCTCTGCCACCCCTTCTGTATCCTCCTGCTTCTCCTCTAGCTCCTCTCTGAGTTCGCTGGTCGACTTCTTACGTGCACAGAACGGACAGCGATTATCATCGATCCGGTTCTCGGCCTTTCGACTGGTGACCGATGTCTTGCACGCCGGGCAGACGAAATCGCTTACAGCCTCGGCGATCAATTCGTTGACCTCGGCCCTGTAGGACTCGGCGTAGTCACGACGGTTCCGCAGCCGATCCAACTGCTTCCGAATCCCTTCCTTCCGTGCAAACAAGTCATCCAGTTCCTCTTCCAGTTCCTGGTGCTCATCGAGGACGCGTCGAATCTTCTCCAGCTGCCCGGACTCACCCATCGTGACAACCGTTTTCATACGTCGTTCCTGCGACTCAAAGCTCTGAATCTTGCTGCGGACCTCATCGATGCTTTCCTCTACTTTCCGTAACTCGTCGTCTTCCTCGGAGATCCACCAGTCAAGCTGATCCCAGGCCTTGGAGTGCCGCTCGATAAGCACCTGGTGCTCAGGGTCAGTAACGCTCCGGATCAAATCTAACCGCTCCGGACGCGACAGGTTCTCCAGCGGCAGCATCTCGATACGGGAATTCAGGAAATAGTTCTCCAAGATGTTCTCTGGCCCTGTATCTTCCCGGAGCTGTGTTTGAGCCTCGCCCGCCTCGAACTCGTTGTCCCTTGTTTCGTACCACGCGCTTGGGTGGCCGCGGAAGAACCGTGACCCGTCGGTAAACCCGATTTCGACTTCGTTGCCGCGGCCAGGAGACATTCCGACAGTTTCGCCGAGAACGGCGTATCGAAGCGCGTTGAAGGTTAGTGTTTTCCCACTACGGTTCGTCCCTTTGATCAACAGCGAGTCTCCGTTGACGTCTTCTTTTTCAGGGTGTGTTTCGGCGGTATATTCATCTTGCTGCGAGAACTCGCGGATTTCGATTGAATCAAGCCTCATCTGTCACCTTTGCTACTTGTGTTGAGTATTCGAGGACTTCGTTCATTTTCCTGTACGAGGCTATGCTGAGGCCGTAGCCGAACACGGCTGCCAGTCCGAAGCCTGCGACTATCCCGGTGTACCCGAATTCACCGAATTCGAGTACTGCGGATACAGGGATCGCGGCGGTGATGACTATCCCTGAGAGAATGTTGACTATCTGGTTGAAGAACTTCTCGTCAAGGTCATCCAGTTCTTCCTGGAAGCTCCTCGCTGTACTCGTTGTAGAATCTCTTCGAGCCCTGGTGAAACTTGATCCGGACGAAGGCTTCGGCGACTTTCTCCGTGGCGAATATTTTCGCCCACTTCTTGTAGAACTGTTTCGCCGCTCCCCAGACCATGAATGGCGGGATAACTGCGATGATTCCGGCGGACACGCTTCGATCAAAAGTGGATGCATCGAGGTAGTACCCAGCTATCAGGAGCGAAACAAGGTATAGGGCTCCAAGACCCACCCCACCTTTCTGCTTGATCTGTTCGAGACTGGGCACGTTAGTGGTACCACATAGCATGCAAGTATCAATTTTGCGGATAGAAAATTCTCGCCGGCTGTCTTCAAGGCGGAAATTGGTTAGAGATGAAGGGTCAAAGCTAGGTATCGGTACGCTCTCACGCCAATCCCCCAGACGACGACTATGACGGTGAGTGCGTTGAGGATGATCGCGGCCTCGATAATGTAGCTCATCGGTTCCATAGCCTCTGAAATTGCCGTGGTTAGAACCGTAGATCGACATTGTGCTGCCGGGAATCCTACGAGAAGGAAGTACAGGCCGTTCCAGAACTCGAACTCTATATCCCGCTCTGAGATATCGGTGTGATCCATCCAAGAGGGCGACCTCGCAGGTTAAGAGAGAATGGGGAGAAATCGTTTTTAAAGATCAAGGCTTGTCAGGCCCCAAGATCGACGACCTTCACCGCGACTTTTACCTCGGAACCCGAAGGAGCCTGGAACCGGTAGACTTCGTGGTCCTCAAACCGCGTCAGATCCGTCTCAAAGTTCTCGTGGGCTTCGATAGCTTCCTCAATCCGGTTACGAACCTGGACCACGTCCCCTCTATTAGAAAAGACAAGGAGAGCGGCGTGGCCGTCGTCAACGGTCAGGTTGCCGAGCAGCTGGTCAACCGCGTCTTGGAAATGGGATTTCCCCTGCCAGAACTTGCACTCCGCGATGAATAGGTTCACACTATCGTGGCGGAGAAGGATGTCCGTCTTCCCACCGCGGTTGAAGCTTTCACCGGTCGCCGAGCCGTAGTGCGAGTCAATTGCTCCGAGGAAGATGTCGCGGAGTGACTCCTCGTCGAGTTCTCGGAGCCGGTTCTTTGACCGTTCGATGTTCACCCTCATGCCGTTGATGATGTCCAGGATGTCGACGAAAGTCCGATCCCGGATCCGCTGCCGCTGCTCCGCCTCGCCTTCGAGATCGGGGAGCTCAAGGTCCTTCTTTTTTTCTGGTTCGACGAAACCTTCGTCCACGGATTCGGTTGAGATCCCGAGCTCGTCTAGGGCCTCTTCCTTCGCCTCCATGTTCTCCCGGTGAGTTTCGATGTGGCGTCGGGCACGGTTCTCGAAGTCTTCCTGCATCTTCCGGATATCCCGGTTCAAGTGTTCGACCTCGCGCTCCAGCCGCTCCTCCCACTTGGATATCTCGCTGTCGATCGTTTTCTTGATCTCGTCCGCGTCTTTCCCTTTGACCTCGTAATCAACGTTGTAAACTATCTGGCTCTGAGTGAGCTCGTCGTATGTTGGCAACGGATGAGTGGTTCTCTTCGGTCGCTTCAAGAGAAGATGTTTCTCGCCGCTGTACGGCACTTTCAATTTCAGGCGTTGAACTTTCTTGGTAACCTTGCCGCCGCCGGGAAGGTTCCGTGAAGGTCCGAGGCGTTCGATGGTTTTCTTGACTTGGCCGACATCCTCCGTTTTCGGTTCGTGAAGCCGGATCGGAGTCGGCGTGTATTTGGAGGCGAAGATGAGGGCGAGAGAGTCCGTGCTGTTATCCAGTTCAGCAGAGGAGAGCTGTTCGATCTCCTGCCGCATTTTCTTGCGTTGGCTTCGCTCGTGTTCGGAGAGATGATTGTCTGAGAAGAGCGGCTGAGACGACCTCGACATTTATTCGAACAGGTAGCCGACCCGTTGTTAAGGTTTTTACTACCGCCAATTCAGATGTCGAACTTACGAACAACTCGTTCCGTCGGACGGTCGTCACTTACCCGCCAGAGTCCCTGTGGCCAGAATGATTCCTCGTAGCCGAGCAATCGATTGACTGTCTCCGGTTCGACATCGACCGAGTCGTCGTAGCCCTCCACGACGTAGACATCGAGTGCCGGGCCACCGTCCCAATACTCGTCGCGGACGTGTTCGGTGTGCGCCATCGGACCGACACGCCCGGTCCCCGTATACTGGCTCTCCGAGTTACGGTAGATCAGGATCGGGTCGCCGCGCTCCATCCGTTCGAGATTCCGGCGGTTTCGCTTCCAAGAACCCTGTTCCGGATCAGTCCGGACGCCCCAAACACGGGCGCGATCAGGAAATGAGTCTGGTCGGTCGTCCCAGTCCGACAGGTCGATTGGTTCGGCAAGTGTTCGCTGAAACGACGGTTCGTCTACAGGCACGAGCCACAAGTTCATGCATGTCTTATGACAGTGCAGTACCTAAGTCGGTGGGATGCCGCGTCACTGTGACCTTCAGATTCTGCATCGCCGATGATATTTGTTTACTCCTTTGAGTATTGCGTGTAATCTTGTGCCTCCAGAATCTCCGTCACTAGTCGGGTGACCGGTTCTGAGTCCTCTAATGCGAACTGGAGGTTTTGGTAGTATCCGTCCTCGTCGCCAGGCTCATACTCGTATACGAATCGAGCTAACTTCTTCTGTGACTGCCCTGGGTTCTTATCTGATTCCTCCCATCGCGGGTCCTCGATTGATTGAACGGATCTTTCAATTTGGGCGAGGATGTCGTCTCGGAACTGGTGGTATCGTTCACCGCTACTGTTGGTAATTGTTGAGCGGTCTGGCTCTTCAAGTTCGAGGATGAATCGAAGCTGTCCTTTCGTGAAGTCGTCCTCCGTTGGTTTGTGTTCCCAGTGTATGTCAAGGTTCTCTGAGCCAGATTTGGCTGTCACCCACCGGGGAACACGGGCCTGACCGTATCCCTGTCCGATATCGTCGTACTGCCACTCCATCTCGTGGTCGTTGCTGGGCTGGTACGATTCCTCTAGTGCCTGTCCCCAGTTTTGCTGAAGGATGGTCTTGACGAACGTTTCGATAGCGTCTCGCGCCTCGGTGATTTCGTCGCGGTATTCGAAGTAGAGATCCTTACGCTGTCGTGTATCTTCGTCTATCTCGGTCATGGCTAGTTGGGAATCGATGAGCGTCGAGAAATCTGAGAGCTGTGCGAGCGATCGTGCTGGGGCGTGTCCCGTCGAATTTGCCAGAGTGTCCTGGACAACCGACTGAACATCTCGCCAGGCGAGGTCAGAAAACGCTGGCGAGACCGAAGGCGCAGCTTCTGTCGGTTTGATGTAAATGAAATCCCCGTCTTCGTAGGTCGAGACCCCGTTCGGGACAATGGAATCGTCGTTTGCATACCGGGTGGTTTGAGGCTGTTCTCCTCCGCCTTCAGAGGCATGCACTTTCAGTTCGATACAGAGAAACCACTCTGAGCCACTCGTGATGATGAGATCGGGTCGATTGTCGTCTGAAGATTGACGCTCTGCTGTGACCTCGACACCCTGGTTTGCCCGGAGACCCGTCTCCGGAGGTGAAAACGAGATCATCTCGTTGCTCTCAAGAAGGTCGAAGAACCGACTCAGAAACTCACCCTCGAATTGATGTGGTTGGTCTGGGGCCAGAAAGTACCGAAGGTACGACTGCCAGGCGTCTTCGTACCGCCCCATGTCCAGTAGTTCGAATGCAGTTTTCGGATGGGCAGCATCTGTGGACAACCCGTGTATTGCATTTGCGAACTCTTCTAGTCGTGATTCTAAATCCTCCACGAATCGGGTGATTAACGGCCAGAGTCTTGTAGCTACTTACTACCATTTGGAAAGACATTCTCCATGCCAACGTGCTATTCAATTTCGTGCAGCAGCTCACGCGCAGTTGAGGACGATTCCGATGTGAAGCCGTGTATTCTGCGAAGCGAGTGACGGGTGTGGCTGTGTGTTTGGTTTCTCTTCGTGATTCGTGCTGCCGTACTTCTTTATGAATGTCCGGTAAAGGGGGGCGTATGCAGTTTGATGAGTTGAATGCGGAGGTCAGGGAGTTCTGTGAAAAGCGGGACTGGGGGCAGTATCATACGCCGAAAGAGCTGGCGATCGGGTTGGTCACGGAGTCCAGCGAGTTGTTGGAAGTGTTCCGGTTCAAGGATCGGAGCGAGCAATCGGATCTCTTAGCAGAGGCTGGGAAACGTGAAGAGGTCGAGGATGAACTGGCGGATATCTTGTTTTTTCTGCTGCGATACGCTGATGTGTACGATATCGATTTGGAGTCCGCTCTGGAGCGGAAGCTGGAGAAGAACAGGCAGCGTTATCCGGTGGATGAATATAAAGGAAGCAACAAGAAGTACGACGAATAACGAGTATGCTTGTCTATGAGAATACGAAATCTGGATTCTTAGACGATACCTTGGCTGATCAGTTGGTGCCGGAGATCAAGCGCGGGTACGAGTCAAAGGGGCTTGGCATGGGGAGTGAGAGTGAGGTTCGGTCGTGGGAGAACTCCTTCCAGTATATGTACAAGGTGTTGCGTGGGAGCGATGTGCCTGACGATGCGGGTGTCGCTATTGAATTTAAGATTCCGCTTACGTCTCGTCGAATCGATTTTCTGATCTCGGGGTACGATGCGGCTGGCAATTCGAACGTGGCAATTGTTGAGTTGAAGCAGTGGGCAGGAGAGAGTACGGAGACTGTTGAGGGTAAGGATGGGATCGTCAAAACCGCTCTTGGAGGCGGGATTCGTGAGACGACGCACCCGAGTTACCAAGCGGTGTCGTACGCTGAGTTGTTGAAGGATTTTAACACCTCTATTCAGGAGAAGCCAATTCATCTCTACCCGGCGGCGTATCTCCACAATTTCGAGCAGGAGCACCGTGGGAAAATAGATAATGACGTGTACCAGCCGTATACGGAGCAAGCGCCGCTGTATGTTCGTGGTGATGCGAAGGAACTGCGGTCGTTTCTGGAAACACAGATTGATGTTGGTGACGACCGGGAGACGCTTTACGAGTTGAACGAGGGGGAACTCAAGCCGGCGAAGACACTGCAGGATTCGCTGTTGGCGATGCTGGAAGAGCAAGACGAGTTCACATTGATTGACTCGCAGAAAGTCGTGTTTGAGCGGGCAGTTGAGTTAGCGAAGCAGTCTAATCGTGATGGGCAAAAACGCGTATTGATCGTTGATGGTGGACCTGGGACTGGGAAGACGGTGGTTGCGATCAATATCTTAGCGGAACTGATCCAGAACGATCTTGTGACGCAGTACGTCTCGAAAAACCGTGCGCCGCGAGAGGTGTACAAGGAGAAACTGCGGGGCGACAAGTTGGTTAAAGAGATCGACCACTTGTTCACGGGTGCAGGGAGTTACGTGGAGACTGAGGCGAACACGCTGCCCGCCCTGGTCGCTGACGAGGCTCATCGCTTGAACGAGGAATCGACGTTCTTCGGGCGTGGTGAGAACCAGATCATGGAGATCATTAACGCCGCGAAATTCAGCGTATTCTTCATTGATGAGAGTCAGCGCGTCCATATCGATGATATTGGATCTAAGGACGAGATTCGAAAGCATGCCCGGGACTTGGGCGCTGACATCGAAGAGTTAGCGTTGGAATCACAGTTTCGATGCAACGGCTCGAAAGGGTACATCGCGTGGCTTGATGACGTGTTGGAGATCCGGAACACGGCGAACGCGGATGGGTTCGACTTAGATTACGATGTGCGAATGTTCGATGACCCAAGTACGCTACACGCGACGATTGTGCGGAAGAACGAGCGCACGCGATTGTCACGAGTGGTGGCCGGGTATTGCTGGGAGTGGGAGAAAGAGGAACGGTCCAATCCTGAGGCACATGATATCAAGATCGGTGACTACGAGCGGAGTTGGAATTTAGATGCTGGCGACCCCTGGGCGATCGCCGAAGGTTCGATTGACGAAGTCGGGTGTATCCACACGTGCCAAGGGCTTGAATTCGACTACGTCGGCGTGATTATCGGCGAGGATCTGAAATACCGCGATGGCGAGATCGTCGTTGACCACGAAGCACGCGCAACCACCGACCGGTCGCTGTTCGGCATCAAGAAAATGTTCGACGAACAGCCAGCCAAGGCGGCTGAGATCGCTGAGGAAGTGATTAAGAACACGTATCGTACGCTGATGAGCCGCGGTATGAAAGGATGTTACGTGTACTGCTGTGACGATCAACTCCAAGAGTACCTCAGAACACGGGTCGCAAACGTTAGTACTGGATCTCAATAACCGGATACCAAACTGGGAATCCAACGCCTATTGTTCGGGTCGTTAATTTCTTGAATCGGTGTGTCTGGGCGAATGTCAGTTGGCGTTCATTCGTGTTGCGTTTACGAGTGCTATTCGTGCACTGTACTGGTTCTCGCCCGGTGATGAGGTTCTAATGTTGGTGAGCCGGTGAATAGTTTGAGTGGCGCTTCGGGTGTATGGCTTTTTGAAATGGTGTTCTGTTAGTACATATCGATAAACTATGGCGGAGAACCCTATTGTCGTGGACTCCGGCTGTGAAAACCGGCAGGACAAACTGCCTTACCCGATTGTTCAGTACCCAGCTCACTACGGTGTGTTTATCGGGTTCAAACCGGAGTCGGATGGCGATCTCCATTTTTGCAGCTGTGCTAAGGACGCGATCCGGAACTACATCCGGTGTGGAATGGAGAACCCGGCTGTCTCTGGCCGTACACCCTCAGTTGAGAACATTCTCAGTCGGAAATTCCCCGAAGATGCACTTGACCAAGTCTCGGATACGGATGTTGACTCACCGGATGCCATCGTTAATGAACTGAATTTTGCCGATCAGCTCTGCCACCGCTGTAACGGTGTCGTCCCCGAATATCGGTACTGTCACGAGATGTACGGCACTGTCTTCATGCAAAAACACGGCTGGTACGTTAACCAGCAACAGTACGAATACGGTATCTGCGATGGGAATGACTATCTCCACGACGTCCTCCCCGAAGATATCACCGGCATCGTGGACGATGGCTTCCGCGACCGCCTTGACCGATACGAACGCCTGCAGGACAAAAAATGGGAGCGCGAACGAGAAATCCGGGAGCAGAAAGAGGAAGCGATTGACGAGGTCCGCGACGAACTGCCGGATGATATCGACCGGGAGGAGCGGTACCGCCGGATCCGCGAGGTCCGGGAGCCCTACGAAGAGATGGACCCACTACCCGGCGACGAAGCCGAGGAATTCGCGGAGCTACAGGATCAGTTACAGGCGGAGCGCAAGGAGATTATGGACAGCGTCGAGAACGAGGTTCGGCAGGCGTTCGGCCATTACAAGAAGGGGAACCGGTGGACCAGCGAAACTATCCTCTACCAGCTTGTGGAATCGAACTATCCTGAGCACACCATCAAGCGTCACTACCGACCGGACTTTCTCGACGGACTGGAGCTGGATATCTTTCTGGAAGAAGCTGATGTCGGGATTGAATACCAGGGAATTCAGCATTACGAGGCTGTGGATCACTGGGGTGGCGAGGAGGGTCTCAAACAGCGGCAGGAGCGCGACCAGAAAAAGAAGGAGCTGTGCGACGAGCATAGTATCGATTTGGTGTGCATTAGGCACGACCAGGAATTGACGGATGCACTTATCGAACGGACAATCGACCCGTTGGTTGAGGAGTGATGGTGCTGCGTGGTGTCAGACAGCGGTCGATTCTTCCGCAGAGGACCGTTTGTGGTGGTATCGGAGGCTTCCCGCAACCGCCATACCGAATAGGATGCCGACACCGTGCGCCACAATATTTGTCACTCCGCCATCGGACGTGATATCTGACGGGAGCGAGGCGGTGAATCCGAGGACGCTCACAACGATCGAAACTAAGAGTACCAAGCTCAGCCGACCGTTTTTATTCCCCCATTCAGATAGTTCGGCGGCCGATGCCACGTACGAGGTTCGCGTACCGGCAAACATACCAAAGAGGATGAGTACGCCCACACTGATGACTACGCTCCGCCCGGTCAGTATACCGAACCCCAGCATCAGATACCCGAAGTAGAGCCCCATCGATAGCACGGCAACTGTTTCCTCCTGTTTCTGGGCGAATGTGTGAAGGATAGACATAAGCAGGAACCCGGCCAGAGCACCGACAACTCCGGAGAATCCCCGGTCGTTCTGGATCTCAAAGCCTAGGATTTCATAGAACGCAAGGTAGCTGCTGGCGCTGATGATGAATGGACCGATCGCTAGGATAATGGCCAATCCGGCCCAGAATCGACGTTCCTGCTCACAGTAGCTCTGAAGGATCCAGCAAGGGAAGACCAAGAGTAGGTAGCCGACGAGGTTGCCGATTAGGTGGCCGTCATCTAGTCGATGGTCGTGAACAAGTGCGTTCGTCCAGAAGTTGTGGAGGCGTGGGTTAGTGTGGTCGAGAACGAGGGTCTGTTGGAACGAGAGGGGGGTGCCGTAGTAGATGACTGCCAGTACGGCGGGGATTACCAGAAGGGCGAACATTTTGAGGACGTCCAGATAGGTGATCCGGGGCGTCTCTGGCAGTTCCATCATCCGTCAACAAGGCATCTGTTTGCATAATAGTTGTTAACTGATTACAAGTGAGTATCCGGGAACGCTTAACAATCCTCGTGTGGGATCTCTACAGCGATTCCGTAATTTCCATTGTTGATCACTCTGCTCCTTTGAGTCTCCCGCTCAAATGCGGGCGATATTATGTTGGATTGCGGAAACCGACGTTCCGGGCGCTTTAGATGGTGTATTCGGTATTTCCGTGCCATCTCTTCCGTGGTCAAAACTGTAGGGAACCATCTGTTTGCGTTTTATCTGGTGCCTGGAACGCCTGAGAGCCAAGGTTTTTAAACTGGGTAGAGTCTCAACCTGTTCGGGTCGAACCAATGCAAGAAACAAACGCAAGCGTCCGAGTACAGAAACTTGACGAAGCAAAAGACATCATCGTAGAGTTAGAAGAACAGAAAGGAATGGAATTAGGCGGACCGCGAGGTGCGTTATTCCGTGCTGGTAGCACTGTGGATTCCGGGCAGGCCTACATAGGGCATATGGAGAAGGCGATGGGACAAACAGCGGGGCTGGCTATCGAAGGCGGGTACGACTATGTCGCGTCAGAAGCTGCTCAGCTCATCCGAGATCTCCAAGCAAGCCAGGCGAACGACGACTAAGCGGTCGGTTCATTTACAGGCGATTGGCTGGGGCAGAATAAATCTTCGACACGCGTGATAATCCATCACATCAATCACGGGCACAAGGAAAACTCGGACTGCGAGGTTTAGACGGCTCGCAGAAACCGGGCGTTAGGTGGGGGCCTCCACGGTAAGTGCCTCGTCGGTGGGTGACCAGGTATGCTTGTTCTGCTCGGCGAGACCAACGTTCTGGAGGCGACTCAGAATCGAACCCACCTCGTTTCGCTCTGTACCGTTCGAATTTGGTTCCGTGAACGGTGAATCGGGAAGTTCGCACACATCTCCGTGGATGACACGACGAACCGCGCCGCC
The DNA here is from genome assembly GCF_029338255.1 of Haloarcula halobia. Taxonomy (NCBI): domain Archaea; kingdom Methanobacteriati; phylum Methanobacteriota; class Halobacteria; order Halobacteriales; family Haloarculaceae; genus Haloarcula; species Haloarcula halobia. The sequence continues at coordinate 2,582,188 of NZ_CP119787.1, read as the reverse complement.
GGTGTTCTGGCGGAGTGCCTTGAGGACGAACTGTTCCTCCGTCGTAAGCCGGTCAAGGGCGTCTGCAGGTTCTTCAACACCGCCAAGACGTGTCTCAGGCGTCGCCCACTCTTTGAGAACAAACTCGATTATCGCCTCTTCGCGGTTCTCGATATTTTCGACGGACCACTCGTCGTAGTTGTCCTGGATGTCCCACTGAACCCAGAGCTTCGACTCTACGTACCCGTCGTCGCGCTTTGTCTCGAACGCAGCGTTCCCCCATTTCGAGTTCCACGATCTGCTTGCCAACGTGAGGTTCCCGAGCCGGTGAACATATGCATCATACCGAGCTTCGGGACTCGGATACTCGTCGGCATCCTGGATCGGGAGTTCGTCGGGACTCTGTGGCCAGATGTGTTCGACCGTGTATTCGTTGCTCATTGCTTCCGAGAGCGTCGGGCCCCCACGTTCACCCTTCTCGTCAGCTCGGTGTTCGTTGTAGAAGTAGAAGAGGTACCGAAGGTCCTGTGAGCTTGCTTTCGAGTAGAGGTCTGCAGCGGACAGTGACCGTCGGAATTGCGAGTCGTCCTCGTATCGGTTCATCAGGGAGACGACTTTGCTCACCCAGACATCGGCAGGGCTGTCCTTGCTGAGGTTCCGAGTGCGGACGTAAAGGCTGGATTCACCAGTGTGGCTCCGATGGTTCCCAATAGAGTAGACGCGGAAGATGTACGTCTCAATCGCGTTCAGAAGCTCCTGTCTCCCGTCCTCATCGAGGTTCGGCCAGGCTTTGAGGAGCAGCGGGTAGAACTTCGTCGCATGACGCAGGCGATGTATCCGCTGGACAAGCGTCGAGATGTCGTCGTCGTCAGTACGGTCGAGTACTTTCGCTAACGCGTTGAACCCGCGCTCTAAGCTGTTGGTGTAGTCGCGGATGTATTCCAAGCACGCTTGAGAGTCTTCCCTTCGAAGCGTGCGAATGTGTTCTTTCAGTTCGGTGAGGAAGGCGGGATCGCTGTACTCGTCGGAGTTTGACCAGTCGAAGTACGAGATGAAGTGGTACCGCTGGACCGCATCGTCGCTGATGTCGGTGATGTACGGTGACTCCAGCATCGTCTGGTGATCGTTGTACATCTCTCCGAAGGACTGCCGAATGCGGCGAATGGTTGCTTGGGCCTCACCTTCGTCGGCCGCAGCGAGGTAGGCCATCCGCATCAGGAAGGACTTCGTCTTGTCGAACGTTGAGAGGGACCGACCGCGATCGTTGACGCTGTCGAATATGAGTGTCGCCTTCTCCGGGTTGGCTGCGTCAACGACGTACACCATCAGTTCGAGTTCGAGGATGGTCTCCCAGAGCTGTTTGAGTTCGGTGGCGACGTCTACAGGATTAACATCAGGGGACGCAGTGAGATTATCGAGTTGCTCGTCGAAGTATTCCTTCGCCTCGATCATCTTCCGCTGAGACGGGCGCTCTGGCTCGTGAACGTCGTGCCCGGTAAGCAACCATTCGAGGTACTTGTTGTCCTCCTCGTCAAGTAATTGGAGCTGATAGATGTTGTCCTCAACAAGAAGCGTCTCGCGCATCTCTTCGACGTCGCTGAGTATCTCGGCCTCGTGATCCGTTTCCGGTGCGATATCCTCCAGACACTCCGTCATTGAGCGCACCAGCAACGCAAGCGAGGTGAGGCGTTGTTGGCCATCGATGAGGAGGTTGATCGGTTTCTCTCTAGAAGAGCCGTATCCACCAGTACTCCCACCGCTTTCCGTTTCATCCGTCTTCTGGATGATGATCGTCCCGAAGTAGTGCTGCTTGTCCGGAGGTAGCGTGTAGAGGTCAGTCCAGAGGTCGTCCCACTCCGGCTCGGTCCACGAGTAGTACCGCTGGTACTCCGGAACGTGGAACACCCCTGCTGTCGTCAGTTCTTCTAACGATTTCTTTCCCGATTCCATACACCTGATTGCTCAGAGAAGGCAGAAAGTTCCTGTGGGAATCACGCTACTGGAGTTAAAGCATCCTCAACAGATTTTTCGGCGGTGGATAAGACGGATGCGTATGGCTCAGGTCGAATGGACGTTCTCGGACGAGGAAATCGACAACGTTCTTGAGATAATCTCCAACCAAGAAGACGACCCATTTGTGCAGAAACGACGGGAACAGAACGTGAGCAATGCCGAGATCGAAATCACTCCGGATCAGTTCTGGAATGCCCATCTCGCAGCACTACTCACCTCCCAGCAGCGCTCAGGACCGGACAGTCACGTCTCCAAATTTCTGAAGAACAAAATTCAGACGGTGAGTCTCGATCAGTGTCGGGATGTCGATGACGTCAGCGGATTCGTTTCCGAGACGCTCGAAGAACACGGAGGGATTCGGTACTACAACAACATCGGTGACGCCTGTGAGACGAATCTCGAACGTCTGGACTCTGGAGGGTGGGACGAACTGTGGAGTGAACTAGAGTTATTGCTTGAGGCTCGAACCCGGGAGCCGAAAGCCGGCGATCCCGGGACCGAGCGAGAAGCAGCGACATACCTGTCCGAGCGACTCGCTGGTGATGGACTCCACAGAGTAGGGTCAAAGCAAGCGCGGAACATCCTCCAGATCCTCGGTCTGACAAGGTTCGAGATTCCACTTGACTCTCGTATCACGAAATGGCTGAACAAGAACTTCGATCTTCCCTACCACGTTTCCGGGTCAGGACTCAGCACGCCGGAGTATTACCACTTCATCATGGACATCGTTCAAGACGGCTGTGCAACAGCCGATGTGCTCCCCTGTGTCTTCGACGCCGCAGTGTTCTCAAGCTACGATACGAACTGGACAGAGAGTGATGCCGATGAAATCTTCTAAGATAGTCCACGGTTTTGCGGGATCCTCTTGTACACGCTGAATCAGCCGCTCCGCGAGTTCTTCATCGACATCTGAACCCCGGCTCACGTAGGACGGTGCCATCGTGTTTGAGATTAGACTCGTGGCAAGTATAAATCTGGATGTGCTAAGCGGAAATTGGTCGTTGAGAATCCGAGTTAGATGTTACAGTGGACGCGTAGATCCTTATCGTTCGGGTTGTATGCTGGTCGGTTTCCTTGGAATGTTTCGTCGGTGAGGCTTAGATCTCCGATCTTTGCGACCGTGAAGAGTCGCCAGAACGGGATACTGCGAGAGTTGCTTCCTCCTGCGACCTGATACCCTCTTACTGATTCTTTGCCGCGTTTGCTGGTGCCGTGACAGTACGGTTCGACTTTTCGGTAATGACCGTCGTAGCGGAATTCGATTACGCGGTTTTGCTGGATTGCTTGGCAGATCTTGGAGGTCATACGTCTATGTTACTATTACAGCGACGATTCGTAAGAAGGCGAGCCATCCAAAGTGAAAGTAGAGAGCTTAGAGACTCCAATATTTTTGATTTCTGAACACCCGTATGGATAACTATGCTGTATGTCGTCCCTGTTCCACTTTCACCCTGGTTGACTGATGTTTAATAGCCGTCCGGTTACACGTAGTCACATACTTTCAGGCCCGTGATTTGGTAGCACGCTTGGCTGAATAAGTACCCTCCACGATACACTGATAATGTTGACACTCACGCACATCGCTGATACGCACCTTGGCCATCGACAGTATGGATTGAAACAACGCGAGGATGACATGGTATCGACCACGCGTGCTGCGTTCCGAGAGATGATCGAGGAGCGCGGGACAGACGCGATTCTATTACCGGGTGACCTGTTCCACTCGCGGGATTTACGGCCGAAGATCCTGCATCAGATCGAACAGGAACTCGAACGGATACCTGATGAGGTGCCGGTGTTAGTCTCGCGTGGGAATCACGATGAGAACCTGACGCCGCGTGACGTGACGTGGTTGAATTACCTGCATCAGCGCGGACACATCGTGTTTTTGCAGGCGGAACTGAATGCGGATCCGGAGACAGCGTGGCTCAACCCGTACGATCCGGAAGAGCCGGGGCAGTCTGCAGGGTTTTATGATATTGATGTCGCGGACGTAGACGGGCCGATTCGCGTGTTCGGCCTGCAGTGGCGCGGTGCGAAGACAGACCAGGCGCTCCAGCAGGTGGCGAAGGGGATCAAAGAGACGAATGAGATGCATGAGGAACCGGCGTGGACTGTGTTGCTGGCGCATTTCGGGATGGAAGATGAGGTGCCGACGCTCGGCGGGACAGTAACCCACGGCGAACTGCGGGACGTGAAAGAGGTGGTGGATTACCTGGCGCTTGGGCACATTCACAAGCGGTACGAGTCGGGCGAGTGGATATACAATCCTGGGTCACCGGAAGCGCATAACACGCGGGAAGGGCGACCTGAGTGGGAGCATGGCTACTACTCGGTCGCGCTTGACGTCGGAGGCTCCGGGGCTGGTGGTGACGCGGTTGGGTTCGACGTGGAGCATCATCTGACGAAGCGACGGCCGTACTACCGAATTGAATTCGACGTGACGGCGCATGAGTCACCCGGTGATCTCGAAACCGCGTTTCAGGAGCACGTTCGGGATGAGCAGGCTGCGTTGACAGAGTACTGCAGTCAGGACGAGTTCACGGCACAAGGCGAGCCGCGAGAACCGATTATCGATCTTCGGTTCACGGGCACGTTGCAGTTTAGCCGTGGGGATTTCCGAACGGATGAACTTGCGGCGTGGGTGGAAGATGCGTGCGACGCGTTGTACGTGCAGGTGAATACAGGGATTCGGACGGCGAACGTGCAGCAACTTCTCTCGGAGATTGACGAGGACGAGGTGTTCAAAGATGGGCAGCTGAACACGGCTGCGTTAGAACACCGTGTCTTCGAGACGATTACGAAGGAATCGATCTACGATGATCATGCAGGCGATGTCGCTGACGTGTTAGGGAATGCTCATCAGATGGCGCAGGCTGACGAAGCCGTCGAGGATATTCGTGACTCGGTGAGTTCGGCGCGGCAGGAGTTGTTCCCGGACTTGGCGGACGACGTGGTGCTGGATATCGAGGAAGACCCGTTTGCCGATGCCGAAACGGACGAAGAGGCGTCCGTTGACACGACGGGCGGCGACGAAGCAGACGTTGAGACGGAGGCAGGAGAGGTGGTAGAACAATGAGAATCACGGAAGTTGCGTTGGAAGACATCAAGTCGTACGAGGATCGGACTGTCGTGCCGATTGAAGGCGGCGTGACGGCGATTCTCGGTGAGAATGGTGCGGGGAAATCGACGATTCAGGAGGCCATCGGTTTCGCGTTGTTCGACTCGCTCCCGTTCAACAACAAGGAGTTCTTGCGGGAAGGCGCGAGTTCGGGAACTGTCGAAGTCACGTTCGAGCAGGACACGCAAAGCGGGATAGAACGGTACCGAGTTGTTCGGTCGGTCGGCCGGTCGAAGTACGGCGTGCACCGGTATGATCCCGATGCTGACGAGTGGATCGATCAAGACATCGATTCGAAGAAACAGTTGGTGGAGTGGTTGTGCGTACGCTTTGATGTTGAAGATGGAGACGAACTCAGCAGTCTCTGGAGTTCCAGCATCGGGGTGCCACAGACACGATTCTTGTCGGACTTCTCGCAGACGCCTCGGAATCGCACGGCGACGTTCGATGCGCTCCTGAATCTGGATGCGTACGAGGAGTCGTGGGAGACGCTCAAGGACGTGCCGGACGCGATCGAGAGTCAGCAGCAGGATCTCCGTAGGGACATTGATACGCTCACCGGCGAGGTACAGGGGCTGCCGGACGAGCGAGCGGAAGCGGAGTCGTTGGCCGATGACGTTGCGACAATTGAAGCGCGAATCGAACGGAAAAGTGGCGAATTGACGGAGAAAGAGTCGGAGTACGAGAATCTGGAAGCCGTTGAAGAGGATATCGACCGCCTTGACCAGGAAGCTGACTCGCTGGAAGGGGAGATCGATTCGACTAAAGACAGTTTGGAGACGGCGAAGGAGGAACTCGCGGCTGCCGAAGAGGCACAGGAGAAGTGCGAGGCGAACCGCGAGGGGTACAGCCGGTACAAGGAAGCGCGCGAACGACAGGACGAGTTAGAGGAACAGAAGGCCGAACGGGACGCTCTCGTTGAGGATCGAGACGAACAGGAAGATACGATCCAGGCGATCGAATTCGAGGTCGAACAGCTGGAAGAGGACTTGGAAGAACTGGAGGCTGCTCGGGAGACGTTGGAGGCGCGTGAAGCGGAGAAGGAGCGGTACGAGGAACTCGATGACCGTATTGAGTCGCTGAAAGACCGCGAAGACGACGTGGAGGCGTTAGAGCAGGAAATCGAGCAGTTGGCCGAGGAGATCGAATCGAAGGAGAGCGAGATCGAGGCGAAAGAGGAGACGATTGCGGAGATAGAGGACGAGTGGGAAGCGACGACGGATCCGGAAGTGCTCTCCGATGAGATCAACGACCGGGAGGCGAACCGGAAGCAACTGGCGAGCGAGCGGGAGCGGCTTGAAGAACAGCTGGACAGGTTGCGTGACGCGGATGCTGATGCCCCGTGCCCGACGTGTGACCGCCCGTTAGACGAGGATCACCGGTCGAAGACGATCGAACAGCGTGAAACCCGGATCGAGGAAATCGAGACCGAACGTGAAGAACTCGCCGAGGAACTTGATGCATTGCGTGAGCAGCGTACCGCGGCGAGAGAGGTCAAGCAGCGTTTTGATAAGCTCTCTGTGCACCGGGAGAAAATCGAGTCGTTGGAAGGTGAGATCGAAGACCTGCGTGCCGATAAGGAAGCGTTGGAAGCGGAGTTAGCGGACTTGAAAGACGAATTGGCGGATCTCCCGGACCTCGAAGCCGAGCGAGATGACTTGGAGGAGGCGTACGACGAGTACCAGACTGCTGAATTCCGAGTGAAGGAGCATGCTGATGTCCCTGATAAGTTGGAGGCAAAACGGGCGGAACTAGAGGAAGAACAGTCGGCGCTGGCGGGGATCGAAGACGAGTTAGAGCAGTTCAAGGGGTTAGATGAGGAGCTGGAGGAAGTTCAGGAAACGCTGGAAGAGACGGAGTCGGCACATCAGACGTATATCAAGTACGAGCAGCAAGCGTCGCAAGTGGAGGAGCGGCAGGAGAGAGTCGAAGACCTGGAGAGCGAGCTTGCAGACCTCGAAACGAATCTCGAAGAGACGGAGGCAGAACTGGAGGAGACGAAAGCGTCGTTCGATGAAGAGCGATTCGAGACGCTGGAGTCAGACATTGAGGAGCTCAGGGAGGAACTGGCAGGTGATCGGCGGTCATTAGAGCATAAGGAGGAGAACCTGGAGGAGGTTCGTGAAACGATCGAGGAGTTAGAGGAGAAGCTAGAGGAGCGCCAGGAGAAACTCCAGCAGGTGAAGGAGCTGAAAGCGGACCAGCAGTTCGCCGACTGGGTGCGGGAGAACGTCCGCGAGGCCGGGCCGAAGATGCGAGAGATCATCACCGACCGGATTGGATCCCGGGCGAATGAGTTGTTCCGGTCGATTCGCGGCGCGTCAGCTGAGACGCTGGAGTGGACGAGTGACTACGAGATCGTCGTGCACGATGCTGATGTCCGAAAGTCGTTTTCGACGCTGAGTGGCGGGGAGAAGATGGCAGCTGCACTTGCGGTGCGGCTGGCGATTCTCGAACAGTTAGCGTCTGTAGGGATCGCGTTCTTGGACGAACCGACGGCGAACCTTGACCGGCAAAAGAAGCGGAATCTCGTCACTCAGCTCAAACAGCTGGATAGCTTCGAGCAACTCACGGTCATTAGCCACGACCAGACGTTCGATTCGATGACGGACTACACGATCACAATCAAGAAAGACCGGCAGACGTCGGAGGTGTCGGTCAATTAATGCCGATCGATAAACGCGGTGTCGCGTCTGAATTGGAGGCGAACGTTGACACGATTAAGACGTATCTCGAAGACGATACGGGGATCGTGGAGCGGTATCAGGAGGCGTTTCAGCGGTTGCCCGATGAATGGACGAGTGCTGAGATTCGAGCGTCGCTTCAGGACGCATCATACCCGGGGGCGTATCCGACGGACGAGTTCGATGACGTGGACAGTATCATCGTCCCGTACCCGGAGAGTGACGGGTGGGAGAATCACGAGGAGGTCAACGAGTGGGCGCGCGATATTGTTCGTGATGTGCCGGTGATGGCTGTCGATGGATCACAGCTCCCGCCGACAACGCAATTCAACGTCCCGCTCGCGTACGTCCAAGCGGCATGGGCAGTCAACCACCATCACGCCGAGGGGCGGCTTGACCGCGGCGTCGAAGGACGACTCTTGACGCCTGACGAGGTCACACAAGAATCAGAGGACGGTGACTACCGGTTCGTTGATTCCCAACTTGTGGGGCATCACCGGTTCGAACACGAAGGACAGCTACTCATCAACCAGCTCTCGGAGTTAGCTGACGCGCGTGATACAGGTGATATCGATCAGACGCCGGTCGTGTTCTACGACGGCCCGTTGATCGCGTCATTTGCGAATCCGCTGAAGCCAGAGACCCGAGAGCGGTACATCTCCACGCTGAGTCGAGTTATTGCAGCGAGTCAGCACCATGAGATCCCGCTGGTCGGGTACGTTGCCGGGTCAAGCGCGACTGAACTCGTGAAGATGACGCGGCTCCTGTTACGCGAGGAATTCGGGACGGATCGCGTCATTCCGGATGCGCACGTCCTGACGGAGTTGATGAGCCCGTGGGGTGACACGACAATCCCGTTCATCTCGAAACGCGACGGGAGTATCGACGCGTTGCAGACAACGTACAACGGGGAAGCGTACGAATTCCGCGATGACATCTTGTTCTCGTACCTGAACGTGCCGCCAGGTGCTGGACTCGACCGAATCGAATTCCCCGGGTGGCTGTGCCGCAGTAACGGTCCCGACGGGTACGATTCGATGTACGAGTACACCGTCGACATTGTGCGGGCAGAAGCAGGCATCGGACGTGGCTATCCTGAAATCCTGCAACAGGCCGACAGCGACGCTGTGTTAGACCATCAGGACCGACAACAGTTCCAGCGCGTCGTCCAACGCTGGGCTGAATCGAACGACGTACCGCTGGAATGGGACGCCAAAGCACTAAGCAAGGAACTGCGACGACGATGATTCACCACCACCACACCCCACACGCACCAGCCGGATGCACCGCTCGACGACCAGACAACAGTACGGAGACGAAGCTATGACAGACGCACTAGCTGACGGAGACAGTCCGGATCTCGATTCGTGCGTTCGGATTGGCAGCATCGTGTCCTCGAACAGCCACCTGGATTACGTCGCCGAGGTGTACAAGGAACGAGACTGTGATCGTCCACCGGAACTACACGAGCGCGAATTCGGGCAACCCGTCTTCATCAAGAAAACTGTCGACGGAACCGAGCACGCAGTCATGGGCGTGATTTATGACACGCAGTTAGTCGATCCTGACCAGGGGCGAACCGGGCCGCGATTAGCGCAGGACGATCAGGCCCAATTCACGCCGGGATACATCGAAGAGCGCACCACGCTTGCTGGCGTGGCGCTTCTCGGTACCGCAGAAATCGCCGAAGACGGGGCAATACAAGAGCCAACGCATCAAATGCCGCGGTGGACGTTAGAAGTCGAGGATACCGTCTTCCACTGTCCTGATCAGGTCACGGTTTCCTTCCATACCGTCGACGATCAGATTCAGTTGGCGTATATGGATCGACTCTTAGATATTGCTGGTGACCTCGGGTCGGAGGTCATCGTCGCACTGATTGACCGGTTACGAGGGATGCTGCCGGAAGACGATCCAAATCAGCGAGTACTAGACGTGGTGGAACAGAACGTGCAGTGGCAAGCGCGTGAACAGCGAGGTGTGGTCTGATGGCTGATCGATCAGACGTGGTCGGCACCGTTGCTGGACCGGGTGACGATCCGAACGAATTCGTGTTCGTGACTCCGTCGGACAAGTCGATCAAGACGGGTGAGTTCATCACGTACACTGTCTCGGTTGAAGGTGAGCCACGATCGGTGTTCGCTCGCGTGACGAACCGTGAGCTAATTCGGGGGCTTCCTGAAGGGTTCCTTGCGGATCCGGAGGTCGGGCCGGAGACAGTTGCGGCAACGCTCGGTGTGCCGACTGATGACACTGAGTTGTACCGGTTGACAGCAACGGTTATCGGGTACTACGACACGAACATGACGACGTTCGCTAATCCTCGCCAGCTGCCTGACCCGGGGACGCCACTGTCGATTGCACCACACCAGCAACTCGAAACCGTGTTGCCGAACCTCGGCTGTGAAACTGACAGCACGGATGTCACAACACTTGACGGAGTCGCACACATCGGCTGGCTGTTGAATCGACCGGCAGAGGCGACAAATCTACACATTCCAATCGAAGAATTCGCTTCGACACACCTAGCGATTCTCGCTTCAACAGGGAGCGGGAAATCCTACACAGCGTCGGTCCTAATCGAGGAGATGATGCGTCCGAGCTCGCGTGCATCACTGCTCGTGTTTGACCCACACGGTGAGTACGACACGCTGGCGGAAATGCAGGGTGAAGAGACGTTCCAAGGTGCAGATGGGTATGAACCAAGTATCGAGTATTACGACCCGGAGCGCCTTCGAGTTCGCATCTCTGAACTTGAGATTGGTGACGTGATGGCGATCTTGGACAACCCGAGTAATCGGATGCAAGAGCGGCTTTCGACGGCGTGGCGCGCGATGCAGAGACAAGAGAGTCGGACGTGGGGTATAGACGAACTCATTGCCGAAATGGAGCGGATCTACGGCGATGATGACGCGAGTGTCGGCGCACTAGAGTGGCGACTCCGACGGTCGATTGAACGGAATGATCTCTTCCATCCCGAAGAAAACGTTCCGCTGGACGAGATTGTAGATCCGGGGCAGTGTACGGTGCTCCAGATGGATACGTTGGATCGGTGGGACCAGCAACTTATCACGACCGTTCTTCTGCGTCGGATGTATCGAGAGCGACTTGATGACGTACGGGACCGCGATTCGGATATCGAGCATCCGATTTTCGCTTTATTCGAAGAGGGACATCGGTTTGCTCCAGCCTCCGGTGATGCGCCGTCGCTCGGAATTATGCGAACGATCACGTCTGAAGGCCGCAAGTTCGGATTCGGACTCGGGATTATCAGTCAACGTCCGTCGAAAATCGATCAAGACGTACTGTCGCAGTGTGGAACCCAGATCTCGATGCAGATCAAAAACCCGAATGACCAGGACGCGATCAAAAACTCCGTGGAGGCCGCTGGCGAGGACGTGCTTCGGGAGTTGCCCGGTTTAACCCCAGGGCAAGCGGTTGTGTCTGGTGACGCAATGAACACGCCGGCACTGATCCAGGTTCGACAGCGACGCACACCACACGGTGCTGGAAGCAGGCCAGTCATTGAAGAATGGCGCGAAGCATATGATGAACGACAACGCGAACCGACACAGTCCGAATCGGCTGATTTCGGGGAGGGAGACTCGACTGGCGTTCAGAGCTTAGACTAATCACTATCCCACAGTAGATTTACAACACTGGTGCCCGGTGTGCCATTTATATGACTACCGAGGGACTTACCCCAGGCACGCTACGAGACACGCTCACTGACGTTGGTGTCGAACTGAACGCTGGTGAAACCGCGGGATACGTCGAATTAGAATCCAATTTAAATCTTAATGCACTCGCAATCGGTCTCGGATTAGAGAATATCGAGTACGAGCCAGAACGGTTCCCCGGTTTGATTTACCACGTAGACCAGCCAATGACCACCGCTGTGTTATTCGGTAATGGTGTGATCGCAACAGTGGATGGAGTTGATGAGCAGGCAGTTACGGATGCTATTTTGACCGTGATTGAACGAGGGGAAGACCTCGGACTCATAGAGACCGACTCAACACCATCAGTGAACGTGACTGTCGAGTCGATTCCAGTCGCTGACATACTTGAAACTGGGGAGTAAATCTGATCCGGGCTGACAGCGCTAAATCGACACGACGTGTTACGGGATTTCTGCTACGACATCGCGGAGTCCGTCGGGAGTGCTCCACGCGAGGCACCGCCCGTGAAGTTCGAAAAGCCGGAATTCGTTGAGATGCACCCAACTGTATGAAACTGGGGCGTCTTCGACGTCGTTTCGATTTTCAAGTCGCTCTATGAGGTCTGGTTTCGCAAGATCGATATCGTTCTTGTTCGCCGCTGTGACGAGCGAGTCCAGCTCTTCTTCGGTGGTAGCTTCGTCGAGGTCGTCGTTGAAGTACATCGTCGCGGCAGCGGCGATGACGTCTGCTTCCGTGTCGAGGTTCTGTGCGGTCATCCACGCGTAGTCCCGTGGTAGCACGTAGGATTTGTCGAAGTATGGTGTCATGCTGATCTTTCCGAGTTCGGTGATTTCGCCGCCGCCGTCCTGTTCATACACGGCGACAATGGTGTCGGCGTGTGCAGCGAGGAGTGTGAATCGAATGCGGAAGACCGGGAGCCGGTCAATATCTAATTCTGGGAGATCGCCCATCAGGAACGGGTATGTACCGAGTCGCTTGTCCAGTTCGTTCTGGACGATACGGAGTCGTCGAATGTAGGGGTCGCGGTAGCTGCCGAGGATGAAATACGAGTCTTCGGGAGTGTGGAGGTGCGGAAGTTCTCGGTTGGCGAACCCCAGTATGTCCGATGTTTCGTGAGGTTCTAATTCGAGACCTTGGAGCGCATCGTTCACGCTCTCCATGATCTCCCCTGCATTCGGAGGCGGGCCGGGGTCAGCCATACTGTGTGCTCCTTGACGAGTAGGTAAATAGGTTGCTAACCAATATGGCTAATACGCTTATCAACCACACCAGTTGACCCAAAGTATTATTCGCGTCGCCAAGGTACTCTCAAGTGAGATCATGAGTGATGCGCCTGCCGCGGAGGGTGGCGGCCCGTTTGAAGAACAGCGGCAGATCTACGACCTTCTCTCCCAGGAGACGCGACACTTGATTCTGCAGTTCATCCTTGGCCACCCAGAGCATCTCCTCTCACTTGATGAGTTGGCGTACATGATGCCGAAGAACAAGGCCGCAATCCGGGATCAGCTGGAGGTTCTCAGTGACAACGATATCATCGACTGTTATCGGTACCCGCCGAATGAGGACGCGCGCGATCTTCCCAGTCAGTTCTACGGCCTGACTGAACACGGTGTGGAGATTCTCTACGAGTACAATTATCTCCGTGGGCTCCCCGTCGCGCGTGCACTCTACGATAACACGCGCCTGTCGGAGAAAGCCAAGCGGCACCGTGATGCGCCGCGTCCAGAACTGCCAGACACAGTCAGGGACGCGCTCACGATTGACGAGGAAGATGACGCTGATTTCGACCGTTTGGAGCGGTATATCCGGGAACGAAAGGGGAACACGCACAGCGTTGCCGACCAGGTAGCCGTCGCAAAAGCGTTCTACAAGGCAAGAATCGACTCCGAGGAAGAGGGTATCAAACGAGCGGAGATGGTTGACTCGCTTGATGTCGATATTGAGTACCAACCGAGGACGGTACTCAATCATCTCGTGGATATCGGGATCCTTGCGCAGACAGCGCCGCCCGGGCCGGACGTCTTTGCGATTAGCGAGCGGCTTGATGACATCGTGAACGGGCAAGTGACTGAGGAAGCTAAAGCAAACCTGGATGCCCTCATCGCGCATATCGACGACGAACTGCAGGTCACGGCGCTTTCTGAGGATGCTGCGGAGCGAGATGGGCCGCAAGCCCGTGCCTCAGCACCGTCTGTCGCCGTCGCTGACGGTGCTGGGCGGACAATCCGAAGTATCCTCGCTGCGGAGTTCGGTATCGAACCAGAGCAAGTCATTGACTTTCTGCGGTCCGGCGACCCAGTGGACCGACTCAATACGGCTGTCGAAGCGATTGAGTCCTCTGAAGAGGTCACGAAATCGGAAAACTACGGGCAGATCGTATTTGTCAGCCCAGCGTATCGCTACCGACTGACCGAGCAGGCGATGGAGCTCGTGTAGTCCCCCCGGAGAATCGGACAGGGAATCGACGAGATTAGTCTCCGAACAGCCGAGAAAAGAATCCACCGGAGTCGTCGGTATCCGACGCGTCTTCTGTGTGGTCTGACTGTTCGATGTCCGTGCCGGTTTCGGCCGCGCCGTTTAGGAGTTCGCTGACGGAGTACCCGATCCACTCAGCGAATTCCTCGGGTGCACCGATGTAGACGCTTGTGGACGATTTCTCGGACATGAACCGTTTGGGGAGGCGCTTCTCGTAATCGTACACCTCGTACTCGTCGCGGTCGAAGTCAGCTGTGATGGCATTTGGCTCCGACTCGAACGTGACACGGCCGCCCTGGATATCTCGCTGCCACTTCAACCGTCCCGTGTCGTACGTTTTCTCGGCCGGCTCGTCGGCGGGGAAGTACTCGGGTTGCTCTCGACCGGTTTCGTCGTAGAATTCCCGGATGATGCGGCGGACGTCTTCGATCGTGCCGTTCCCGTCGGTCCACGGTTGTTCGGTGAGCATTCGGCGGGCCACGTAGCTGAAAATCGGGTTCTGTCGTTCCAGCACCTCCGAGAGGTCTTTTTGCGCTTCACGGAATCCCGGGTCCTCCGGATTGGAGGGGAACGAAACGTCCATACTCAGGATTTTCATTCGGTTCCGGAACTCGGATTTCGGGAGCGCGTCGTTGGTCGTGAAGATGAGGCACGGCTGATCGACGCTGGTGGGTGTCCAGTCACCCCAGTAGTTTCGGATCGGGCTCCACCGCTGGATCTTCTCTTTTTCTGCGTCGATGATGGCGTACGGGAAGCACGTGTCCCATTCGCGGACGCCGCGAACCTCTTTGACGCCGACGTCGTCTGCGTCCACACCGGAGATGACCGTGTTGTCGGAGACGAGTCGCAGGATGTACTCGGTGAGTTTGTCTTTCCCCGCGTCGCTTTTCCCTTCGATGTAGAGGTGCTGCAGGACGTTGTCTAGCGTCCGTGACGGTGACGACAATGCCTCGGCGTACTGGTTGGCGAACGGGGCCCAGAACCCGTAGAGGAACGCCTCGTACATCTGCGCCATCACTGCGGTCTCGGACTGCGTGTGGCCGTGATTCTGGACCGTCTCGATGTAGTCTTCGATGGTTTCGAGGCAGTGATCCAGAACTTCAGGGGTCGGCTCGTCGGTGGCGACAAGAATCATCTCGTCGTCCTCACCGATCACGACCTGCTCGGCTTCCGGAAGGACAGACATCGTTGGGATGGCTGTCGATTCCTTAACCTGATTGTTGTACGCGCTCAGCGGCGCGGTGATGCTGTGATCCTCGACGGTCGCGCCGCGGTCACGGAGCCCGGCCCCGAACTCGTCGGCAGTGTCTTTGTCCACCTTGCTAGTTCCCATTCGTATCTTCTCGTCGGGCGCACGGACCCGCGGACGGTCAAGCCCGTCCGTCAACCCTGTTTCGTGATCCGATTCGACGAGCCCGATGTCCGGTGACTCGTCGTCGTCCGCAGCGTCGATCGAATCGTCTTCGTCCGTTGGCTCGTCCGGCTCCACGACGTTGCGGTCGGCGTTCTCAGGCTCTTCGACGAACGCAACCGTCTCGTCAGCATCCTCAGGGTCGTCAACGACGGCAGTGACCTGATCGGCGACATCTTTCAGGTCCTCGACCGCGTCCTGATTCAGGGCAGCAGTATCGCTCACGTCGAGATCACCGGCACCAACCCAGTACTCGATGCGGTTCTCCCGCTCTTCCGGTGAATCGGCATCCTCCAGTGCCTCGACAAGCCCTTCGAGGAGCGTCTGGTCGCTGTACCCCTCACGGTACTCGTCGATGAACCGCTCGAACTCCTCGTCCAGTTCGGTCCCGACATCGGTCGTGATGACGGAGATCTGGTTCGTGTGGTACTCCCAGGAGTTCCGAGAGAGGTTGGCTGACCCTTGGACGAGCTTCACCGTGTCGTCCGGCATCACGATCCGGTAAATCTTCGAGTGGACAGTCTTCCGGTTCTTCAATCGAATCGTGAGTCGATCGTCCTGTCGCAGTCGGACGAGCGACCTCGCCGTCGAGACTTCGTTCACCTGGTCGGCGTAGTCTTCGGCGTTCCCAATGAGCACGTCAAGTGAGCCGATGTCGTACTCGGTCAGCATTTTCACCATCAGGTCGGGTGTCTCCGCGTACGTCACGGCGTCCACGTGACGAGCGCCTGCGAACAGATCGAGAAAGTCAGCCCGCTCTTTCACCATCGCCAGGCGGTATTCCGCAGCCCCGGATCCGTAGAACTCCGGCATATCCGCGAACCTGTCAAACGAGATATTCGCCGTCAGTTCGTCCATACACACAGCAGCAGTCTAACACGAATAAAACCGTACCGTGGAGCGGTAGTGGAGCCTACGCTGTAGACACTCAGAGACACTCACTGCTCCTCGCTATTGAGAGACCCTTGACGATGATCACGATTGAACGGCAGTCCTTGCCTCTCACCCGATGGGCAAGACCGGGGTGACCAGAAAAACTTCATACCAGACGGCAAAATGATGGAATGGCCGTACACCACTACGGCCATCGAAATTCGGCGCACCACCGTCGAATTTCGTAGGTGAGACCCCTGGTACCAGGGGAGTCACTCTCTCTTCGAAGCTGAACGTCCCACCCGAGCGCCCAGCACTTGTCGACAGACACTTGTACATATCAATGTACGCAAAACGACCGGAGGATGGGGCAGGTACAAGACGTGTAACTGGGCGCGTACGAAATTACGAGAGGAACCCAGGGTACGCTGATTTCCACTCCACAGGCACGTCGAAGTTCACAACGATCGTAGCTACCATCCGGTGTAAAGAAAGGCCTGATCCAGACGTGTATCGCAACGGCTGCGTAACGGTATTCTGGAAGTTTCATCACACCGAACACGCTGACAGCCGTCTCACGCGCGCAGGTTCCCAATAGAACTCAGTTCCCACATCGGCTAATACGCCTAGAAGCCCGTATTCGACCGTATTTGGGCGTATCAACCGCTTTGATTGGCAGAGGTTTATCCGGGTATCAGTCAAATATGTAGTATGCTATCGGAGACTTACGCGCACCGGCTCGGTGTATTGAGTGCTGACTATACACTGTTACAGGATCGATCCGCAGAGTACGTCGGATACTGCCTGCCCAGCGATGGTTCTAACAATGAGTGACGATCCACGCCACACTGACTTCTCACAAGGATCTGATCCCTTGGATCAGACCATCGAAACAACGATTCCGGTGAAGAAGCCGGCCGCTGATCTTCCCTCGGACGATTTCTTCAAGCACACGGGCTTCAAGCCGATCTACGCGACGGGGTCAGAAGGTGATACGCTCGCTGGACGGGTGGAAGGCATACATATCTTCGGAGGATTGCATCATGAGTCGAAAACTATTGACCGGCTGTTCGACGCAATCAGACGGTATGAGCCCGAGATCATTGCTGTCGAGGCTTGTGACAAAGCGATCCGTCAACACCAGCCAGAAACACTCGACCTGGAGTGGCCACCTGACCACGAAGTCCAAGCGGCATCTTTTGCGACACAGCATACTGACGGCTTGTCGATTGCCGGGATCGACGTACCTTA
The DNA here is from genome assembly GCF_029338255.1 of Haloarcula halobia. Lineage (NCBI taxonomy): Archaea > Methanobacteriati > Methanobacteriota > Halobacteria > Halobacteriales > Haloarculaceae > Haloarcula > Haloarcula halobia. The sequence continues at coordinate 2,564,698 of NZ_CP119787.1, read as the reverse complement.
TATACGATACCAAGAGGATCAGAACGAGAAATTCGCCCAAGCTGACGCGGAAATATTCACGGGTTTCGGACTAATCGAAACTCCGGATGAACTCACACTCGACACGTACTACCAGTTGAATCGCGGACTCATTCGGGAGTGGCGCGAGAAAACAAGAGAGCGAATCCCGGAGTTGTTCAGGCAAGTCCTTCAAATCCGCGACGACGTGATGGCAGGACGACTGTATGAACTGTACCACAAGGATGGTGTTGAAACAGTCGTTGCTGTCGTCGGTGTCCAACATCTCACTGGTATTCTTGACCGGCTCCAAGCCCCGAACCGGATTCCCGACACGCGATTCGAATGCCCAGAAGTCTACACGTTCGAACCCTCGGAACACATCTGGATGTACTAATAGAAGAGACCGATGGAGAGTTGAGCGAATTGGAATTCTATTGTAACGTGAACAACGCTCGTGAGATCAGCCCAAGGTATCGGAAACTGTAGAACCTACTGGATCCTGGGATGGTGATGACGCGAGGAAGGATTTTTGAGCGCAACCACTCTGTCGACACTATGCTTCGACGTTCCTTCCTCGCTGTTCTCTCGACGGTCTCGGCACTCCCCGTAATCCCCGATCGACTTGATCCCTCCCATCCGCCAACTCTCCCACCAGAGGGCAGCCTCATGTTTTGGTATCATTTCTATTCCGCAATCGAACGCGACCGGCCGATGAGTACCGAACGAGCGCGGAGAAAGACAGTTGAGGAACTGACTCTCCAGAACCTTCCTGATGCGGAAGCTGTTCGACTCTTAGAACTGGCGAACGAGGGAGTGTACGACACTGACGATATGCCCGAACGATGGCACGGAGTTTTCGAGCAGATGGAACAACGAATTTGAAGGAAATCCCACCGCGAGTAAGTCAACTATCGCGCGCGCTGAAAACTCCAATCAGCCTCCACTTTTTTATATGGGCAACCATATTCAATAACCGGATCGCTATACGGAGGGAACCCGCGTGCAACAAGCGAATGGATTCACGACCTCGAAATCTCCACCGATATCGGCGATTCTTCCGTTAGAGCTTCTAAAAGCGGAGAATACGGCCGAATACAATCCGTACGTGTCGCGTATGGGTTGGGGCGGATTCGAACCGCCGACTTCCTCCGTGTGAAGGAGGTATCATAACCGGACTAGATCACCAACCCGCTACACGCAGGGGTATCGGGGGGATAGTCTTAAGAATTGCTTTCCGGTTACGCCTCCTGTTCCGTGGTGCCACGGTAGTCGTCGATCTTCGCGCGGGCGTCGGCGATGGCCGTCTCGGCCTCGCCCTCGGCTTTCTCCTGGAGCTCTTTCAGGTCGGCCTTTACCTTCTCGAGTCGGCCCGGTTCGGGTTCCTTTTCGTCGCCGGTCAGTTCGCGGAACCGCTCCTCGACGGGTTCGAGTTCGGTCTCGACGCCCTTCTTGGCCGTCTCGCCAGCGCGCTTGAGGTAGTAGCGTGCGTCTTCGAAGTGTTTGTTCATATCTGTCCTTACGTAGAGGACGAATATATCTTTTGTGGCACCCGCAACGGGTCGAGAGAACTGCTCCGGCCGGGCGGCACGAACTGTTTTGGCCGATGGGCGGGAACACGACGGTATGTTCACACGGGTGTCGATCCCGACGCCGTTCCAGGTGGGTCCGGTCAACGCGTACGTCGGCGGTCGGACCGTCGTCGACCCGGGACCGGACAGCGACGAGGCGTGGTCGCGACTGCTCGAGACGCTTGAGGCCAGGGAACTCGGTCCCGGCGACGTCGAACAGGTGCTGGTGACACACCCCCATCCGGACCACTTCGGGCTGGCGGCCCGCCTGCGGTCCCGCGGGGCCCGCGTCCTCGCGAGTCCCGAGGCGGCCGCCATCATGGACGACTTCGCCGCGCGCCTGCACTACGAACAGGAGTACTTCACTGACTTCTTCGAGCGGTGTGGGATCTCCCGTGAGACGGCAGAGGCCGTCACCCAGCTTCCCGAGGCCTTCCTCGCGTACGCCCAGAGCGTCGCCACGGACCGGGAACTCGACGCGGGCGACGTCGTCACCGTCGACGACGAGCGCCTGACCGTCGACGAGGTCACCGGCCACGCGGTGGGCGAGATACTCTTCAGTTTCGACGACGACGGCGAGTACACGGCCATCGTGGGCGACAACGTCCTGGGCGACATTACGCCCAACCCGTTCCTCCAGCCGCCGCCGGACCGGGGTGGACAGCGCCCGCGGGTCCTGCCCGCGTTCAACGACTCGCTGCGGTGGCTCCGCGAGCAGGGCCACGACCGCTTCCTCACGGGCCACAGAGAGCCCGTCGAGTCCCCGAAGGACCGCATCGACGAGATCCTGGCCGCCCACGACCGGCGGACCGACGAAGTCGCTGACATCGTCGCGGAGGGCGCGACCACGCCCGCGGCGGTGATGACTGGCCTCTTTGGCGACCTCCCCGCGACGGAGTACTTCTCGGGGATGAGCGAGGCCGTCGGTCACCTCGACGTTCTGGAGGCCCAGGGGCGGGTCGAGCGCCGCGACACCGGCGGCCTGGTGGTCTACGAGCGGCCCTGACCGCGGAATACGAGCGAAACCTGCCGCGGGCCGCCTACAGGAGCGTCGCCGCGCGGAAGGCCACGCTGGAGACGTAGTCGAACCCGGGCACGAGCAGCACCGTCGCGACGGCGGCCGCGACGACGGCGGTGTACAGGCCGGTCGGGTAGGACTCGACCCGCTTCTCGCCGCTGGGTTCTTCGATCCACATCGCCTTGACGACCCGCGAGTAGTAGAACAGCGAGAGGGCGCTGTTGATGACGAGCGCGGCCGCGAGCGACCACGCCCCGACGTTCATCGTCGCCGAGAACAGGTAGAACTTCGAGAAGAACCCGCCGCCGATGGGCAGGCCGGCGAGGCTGAAGAGGAAGACGGTCATCGCCGCACAGGCCAGCGGGGCCTCGCGACCGAGGCCGTTGTAGTCCTCGAAGCGGCGGCCGACGCCCCAGTACTCGGCCAGCGCGATGAACAGGAATGCACCCGTGTTCATGAAGCCGTAGACGAGCAGGTGGGCCATTCCGGCACTCATACTGAACGCCAGCCCCTCACCGGAGGAGGACAGCGCGGCCAGTCCGATGAGGACGTAGCCCGCGTGGCCGACGCTGGAGTAGGCCAGCATCCGCTTGACCGTCTCCTGGGTGGCCGCGGCGAAGTTCCCGATGAACATCGTCGCGATGGCAAGCACCTGGAAGGCGACGACCCAGTTCAGGGCGCCGCCGTCGGCGATGAGCGCCTGGATGGGGAAGGCGGTGGCGAACACGCGGAACGCGAGCACGAAGCCAGCGGCCTTCGACGCCGAGGAGAGGAACCCGGAGATCGGGGCCGGCGCACCCTCGTAGGCCTCCGGCGCCCAGAAGTGGAAGGGCACAGCGGCCGTCTTGAACGCGACGCCGCCGATGATCATGAGGATGCCGACCCCGAGGATGGACATCGTCACGGCCGGTTCGCCGGCCTGTGCCTGGACCGACCCGTCGACGACGGTCTGGAGGACGCCGCTCTCGATGGCCGTCGCGATGGCGTCGAATCGGAGCACGCCGGTCGCGGCGTACACCAGCGAGATGCCGTACGCGAAGACCGCCGAGGAGACGGCGCCGATGAGGAAGTACTTCAGGCCCGCCTCGACGCTGCCCCGGTTCTTCTTGAGGAACGCGACGAGCGCGTAGGAGGGCAGTGAGACGAGTTCGAAGGCGACGAACGCCGACGCGAGGGAGTTGGTCGCCGAGAGCAGCGACATCCCCGTCGCGGCCAGCAGGACCAGCGAGTAGTACTCGGCCTGGTAGCTGTGCTCGCGCACGTAGTCGTAACTCGCGAGCGTCACGAGCGCGGTGACGCTGCCGACGATGACCATGAAGAACAGCGCGAGCTGGTCGACGACCAGCTGGCCGCTGAACAGCACCGGCGTCCCCTGGCCGCCCTGGCCGGTCGGGATTCCAGTACCGCCGACGACGAACCAGACGGCGAGCGCGAGCGAGGTCAGCGACCCGACGACGGAGATGCCCGCGAGCAGGCTGGTGTTGGTCGTATCCGGGTCGACGGTATCGACCAGGAACAGCACGAGCGCGGTCACGGCGAGCGCCAGCGGGGGCGCCAGCGCCGTCCATCCGGGGACCGCTGCCGCCTGCAGCGGCGCCAGCTGTGTCACCATCTATACACCACCTCCGAGGTCAATGACCGGGAGAATCGAGTTCTGTATCATCTCGTAGGAGAGGTCGGGGTTGACGCCGAGCACGATGACGAGCAGCAAGAGCACCGCCAGCGGTGCGACGTCGTGGAACGGTGCCTCAGACACCGTGTAGTCCGTCTCTAGGTTGAACGCACCGAAGAGGGTACGCTGCATGGCCCACAGCAGGTAGCCCGCGACGATGACGATGCCGAACATCGCGGCCGCCGTGAGCACCGGCGCGGCGCTACCCAGCGTCGCGGCGTCGAAGGCGCCCTGGAAGATGAGGAACTCGGCGGCGAACCCGGCCATCAGGGGCAGGCCCATGTAGCCGAAGGCGGCCGAGACGAAGATGCCGACCGTCCAGGGCATCTTGTCGGCGAGGCCGGACATGTCGCCGACCATGCGTGTGTGGGTCACGTTGTAGATGACGCCGACGGACATGAACATCAGCCCGGAGATGAGGCCGTGGGCGATCATCTGGAAGGTCGCACCGCCCATGCCGTGCGGGGTAAAGGCGACCAGGCCCAGGATGACATACCCCATCGACGAGATGGAGGAGTACGCGACGATGCGTTTCAGATCACGCTGGGCCAGCGCCAGCATCGCGCCGTAGATGACGCTGACGACGCCGACGATGGCCAGTGGCACCGCGAGCTGCTGGGCCGTCTCCGGTAGCATCGTGAAGTTGAACCGCAGGAGCGCGTAGGTCCCCATCTTCAGGAGGACGCCCGCAAGCATCACCGACACCGGCGTCGGCGCCTCGACGTGGGCGTCCGGGAGCCAGGTGTGGAACGGGAAGACGGGCACCTTCACCGCGAACCCGAAGAACATCAGGATGAAAGAGAGGGTCAGCAGGTTCATCCCGAAGACGGTGGGCAGGCCGCTGGCCGACCGGAACGCCTCGGCCATCGCGGGCAGGGCCAGCGAGGTGAGGTCCGTCGAGAAGACCAGCGCGAACAGGCCCGCAAACATGACCAGCGAGGCCACGTTCGTGTAGACGAAGAACTTGATGGCGGCGTACTTGCGCCGGGGGCCGCCCCAGACACCGATGAGGAAGTACATCGGGATGAGCACGCCCTCCCAGAAGACGAACCAGAGGAAGAAATCGAGCGCGGAGAAGACGCCGATGAGACTCATCTCCATGAACAGCATCAGGCCGTAGAACTGGGACTGGCGCTCGTCGATGGGCGTCCAGGCCGAGACGATGGCCAGCGTGGTGAGGATAGTCGTCAGCGCGAGCAGCGGCATGCTGACGCCGTCCAGCCCGACGTAGTAGGAGACGGTGAGGCCACCGAAGTCGATCCACGGAATCTGTTGCCCGAAGGCGACGTCACCCGGTTGCAGCAGGGCGTTGCCGGTCCCCTCGAACTGGGTCAGGTAGGCCCAGTACATGTAGACGCTCAGGAGCGCCGGGACGGCACTGATCGCAGCCGCGAGCTTGCCGGCGTAGCGATCTGGCGCGAGCATGACGACGCCCGCGCCCAGCAGCGTAATCGCGAGGAGGGCAGCGACCATCACCATCAGAACCACCCCCCGATGATGCCGAAGGCCGCAAGCAGCAGGACCAGCCCCAGCGTCAGCAGCGTCGCGTAGTTACTGACGACGCCCGACTGGATGCGCCGGACGCGCTGGCCGCTGAACAGGCTCACGCTGGAGACGCCGTTGACGACGCCGTCGACGACGCCCTGGTCGAACTTGTCCATCACGCGTGCGAGGGGGTAGGTAAGCCCCGTCGCGAGCCACACCTGGTACTCGTCCTGGTAGTAGTTGTGCATGAATAGGGTCTTCAGACTGCCGAGTTTGTCCGTGTGCTCGACCGGGTCCGGACCGCGGTACAGCACGGTCGCGAGGCCGGCCCCGGCGACAGCGAGTGCGAGAGAGACGGCCGCCGACGCCAGCAGCGTGCCGATCGAACCGAGCGGTTCACCGGCCGAGACGCCCGCCACGTCGTGCAGCAGTTCGCCGTAGTGATGCGAGTCGGTCACGAGCGCGGCCGGCCAGCCGCCCTCTTCGGGTCCTTCGAGCCACGCGTGCAGGAAGTCGATGTGCGCGCCGGTCAGTTCCGCGACGGGTTTCATGTTGATGAACCCGACCGTCGCGGCGAGCACGCCCAGCACCGCAAGCGGCCCCTTGACGTTCCAGCGAACGCCGTGGGGGTCACGCGCGGTGTCGGTCCGGGGCTCGCCGTGGAAGGTCAGGAAGACCATCCGGAAGGTGTAGAAGCCGGTGAAGAAGACGGCCAGCAGTCCCATCGCGTACGCGACGATGTAGGACGTCGCGAGGCCGCCCTCGCTCCCGAGGCCGTGGATGAGCGCCTCGTAGAGTACCTCGTCTTTCGACCAGAAGCCGGCAAAGGGCAGGATGCCGGCGAGCGCGAGCGACCCGGAGAGGAACGCGTAGTAGGTCACCGGCATCTTGTCTTTCAGGCCGCCCATGTCCCACATGTTCTCGTTGTGGTGCATGGCGATGATGACCGACCCCGCGCCGAGGAACAGCAGCGCCTTGAACACGGCGTGGGTGGTCAGGTGGAAGACCGCCGCGATGTAGCCACCGGAGCCCAGCGCGAGCATCATGTACCCGTACTGGGAGATGGTGGAGTACGCGAGCACCTGCTTGATCTCCTGTTTGACGAGGCCCATGGTGGCGGCGAACAGCGCCGTGAACCCACCGATGAGCGCGATGACAGCCAGTGCGGTCGGGGAGATGGCATAAAAGCCGTACATCCGCGCGACGAGGTAGACGCCGGCCGCGACCATCGTCGCCGCGTGGATGAGCGCCGAGACGGGCGTCGGGCCCTCCATCGCGTCGGGGAGCCAGGTGTGCAGCGGGAACTGCGCGGACTTGCCGATGACCCCACCGAGCACCAGCAGGCCAAGCACCGTGAACCACGCCTGCGCGGAGAGACCGACGGTGTCGAGCATCGCGATGGCCTCCGTCTCGCCGTCGACGACGGCGTGTTCGGCCAGCACCGGGAAGCTCTGGGCGACGACCTCGCCGCCCTCGGTGATGGGGGCAAACAGGCCCGTGCCGAAGGTGGCGACGACGCCGACGACGCCGATGAGGAAGAAGTAGTCACCGAAGCGGGTGACCAGGAACGCCTTCTTCGCGGCACTCGGCGGGCCGTCCTCGCGGAACCAGAACCCGATGAGCAGGTAGGAACACAGCCCCACCAGCTCGAAGAACATGAACGCCATGAGGAGGTTGTTGGCGACGACGAACCCGAGCATGCTCGCCGTGAACAGGCCGAGGCCGGCGTAGTAGCGCGGGAGGCCCGTCTCGTCCTCGTCGTTCATGTACCCGAGCGAGAAGATGTGGACGAGGAACGAGATGAGCGTGACGATGAGCAACATGAGCGCAGAGAGCGGGTCCAGAAGGAGGCCAAAGCGTAGCGTCACCGACTCGACGCCGGCGACCCACGTGTAGACGAACTCGTTGTACGCGCCGCCGCCGGCGACGGTGAGCGCGACCCAGATGGAGAGCAGCAGCGACCCACCGGTCGCGGCGATGCCGGCCAGCGCGCCCCCTTTCGGCATCCGATCGCCGAGGAACAGCGCGACCAGGAACGATACGAACGGCAACAGCACGATCGCGGGTGCGTATGTGAATGCAGCCATGTGTTACCACCTCATCGTCGTCGGAATCGTGACGTCCACGTCGCTGAAGTTCCGGTACAGGACCAGCACGATGCCGATGCCGACAGCCACCTCGGCGGCCGCCAGCGCCATCGTAAACAGGGTGAAAACTTGGCCGGTGAGGTTGCCGTGCTGGATGGAGAACGCGACGAAGTTGATGTTCGCCGCGTTGAGCATCAGCTCGACGGACATCAGGAAGATGAGCGCGTTCTTTCGAGTGAGGATCCCAAAGAGGCCGATGCAGAACACGGCCGCGGAGAGCAGGAGGTACGACTCGACGGGAATCACGACCCGTCACCCCCGTCCGTCGCGACGGCGTGGCCCTCGCCGTCGTCCGCGTTCAGCGAGACGTTCTCACCGCTCTCCTCGCGCTTTGCGAGCATCAGGGCCCCGTCGAGCGCCGCGTCGAGAACGACGGCGATGAGGATGAAGGCGACGATGAACCCTTCAGACGGAACGGCCGTCTCGCCCTCTCCCATCAGCACGCTGGGCGCGATGTCGAACATCGCGGCCCCGAGACTCGTCGTTATCGCTGCGGACTCGCCGAACCCGACGGGGTCCGGGAACGACGCCGCCATGAACACTGCAACGAACACGAGGAACAGTGCTACTGCGGCCAGTCCCGGCACGAAACTCCCTTCCGTCGACAGTTCGGGTTTGGTGGTCATGGTGTCACCTCGATCACCGACTCGTCCTCCCGGGTCAGCATCACTGCGAAGGTGATGAGCACGAGGACGCCGCCGATGTACACCAGAATCTGCATCGTCGCGACGAATGCTGCCTGGTTCATGACGTAGAACACGGCGACGCTGAGCAGTGACACGCCCAGTAACAACGCCGAGTGCCAGACGTCGCGTACGAGCACGACGCCGGCCGCGCTGCTCACGGTAACGAGAGCGAACAGCACGAACGCGATTGTTTCGTACAGTGCCATCTTGTTTGGTTCTCTTGCCGGCGGCCCTTTGAAGATTCCTCTTTGCGCTCGCGGTCTCCGCATAGATTGCCGGTTTCTCGCCGTGATATCTCGGCCGGGTCGGGACGTCTGGCACGACCCACCCGACCGGGCCGGCCGTGTGGCCCGGCGGACACGCAGGTAGACTTTTGCCGGCCCCGTTCGTCTCCGTTCACAAACATGTCTGGCGGGGACTACTGCGACCGGCACACCTGGGCCTCGGTGGGCGTCGTCACCCGAGACGGGACCGTCGGGCGTGTCTGGGAGTGCGAGAACTGCCCGGTCTGGACCACCGAGTCCTTCGACCCGGCCCACGAGCTCGCGTGGGACGACACCTGGCTGGCCGGCCGCTGAGATGGTGGTGACCGAGGCGCTCCTGACACAGGTCTCTGTCGGCGCTGTCGCGCTCTATGCACTGGTGACCGCCGCGGGTCGCGCCATCGACCGCCTGCTCGCGCTCGCCGAGCACTACGACGTCGACGAGGTGCTCGTGGGGATGACTGTCCTCGCACTGGGGACGAGCCTGCCGGAGCTCAGCTCGCACCTGGTCGCTTCGCTGGGCATCGTCTCCGGCACGCTGGATTACGAGGTCACCTCTGCCGTCGTCCTCGGCGGGAACATGGGATCCTCGACGGTCCAGCAGTTCCTCCTGGTTGGCGTCCTCCTCATCGCCTACGGCAGCGTGCCCCTCTCTCGCTCGTTCGTCCGCGAGAGCTACCTCCCGATGCTGGGTGCGCTGGCCGTGACGCTCCTGGTGGCCGCCGACGGCACCGTCAGCCGACTCGACGGGGCGGCGTTGCTCGCCCTCTACCTGGCCTACGTCGTCGTCCGGGTGGTGGGCCGGCGACAGCCGGACGCGATGCGTGAGCGCCCCAGCGCGGATCCCCGACGCGACGCTCTCGTCGCCACCGCGCTGCTGGTCGTGGTCCTGCTGTCCGCGTCGCTGCTGCTCTCGGTCGTCGAGACCGTCGTCGCGACGCTCGCGCTGGGGGGCTCGATGGTCGGCGTGGTGACCCTCGGCGTCGCCGCCGCGCTCCCGGAACTGACGACGGTGATGGAGGCCATCCGTCGCCGGGCCCCCAACGTCGCCCTGGGCACGCTCGTCGGCAGCAACGTCGTGAACCCCCTCGTCGGCATCGGCCTCGGCGGCGTCGTCTCGACGTACCACGTCCCGCCGGCCGTCGTCGTCTGGGACCTCCCGGTCAAACTGGCCGTCGGCGCCGGCCTGCTGGTCTGGTCGACGCACGTTCGAGACTGGACGCTCACCCGGACCGAGGGTGCCTACCTGCTGGGCTTTTATTTCGTCTTCGTGACCGGACGCCTCCTCCTGTTCCCGGGGCAGTAGCCACGTCGCTCCCGGCTCAGGACTCGGCCGGTAAGCAGCGCCCGCTGTACTCGAGGAGGCCGTCCGCGAGCAGAGTCACGCGCAGTTCGAAGCGCTGGCAGCCCTCCGGTGACCACTCGAGGGTCTGGCTGTCGGCCGCTGTCGAGATGGTGATGTTGTAGGGCCCGTCGGTTAGCCCGCTTGCGAAGAAGCTCGGCGCATCGTCCTGGTCCGTCGGGAACTCCGATTCGAACTGGTCGACGACGTCGTCGTCGACGTCGACCAGTTCCAGCCTGATCGTGTAACTCCGGGAGGCTCTGGTCTCGAACGTGACGTCTATCTCCCCGGCCACCGGGGGTTCGCTCTCACCACCGCCACACCCGCTGAGGCCGGCCACCGCCATCGCGGCCCCGCCCAGATACGCTCGCCGATGCATGTCGGGTAGTACAGGGGGTGTGACATAAGTCCCGCCCTCGCGGCGTTCGCCGTGGAGCGACACACCGGTCGCTCACGCCCTCGGAATGACAAAAATGCCTCCGTACGCAGCCGGTCGCTACTGATAGTCGACTTCGCCGTCGCCCTCGCCGATCCAGGCACCCCGGTCCGGTTCCCGGGACTCCAGCGGGTCGATGTCCTTGTACCACGGCACGTTCTTGAGTTGCTCCTTGTTGTAGGCGAACTCGTCTTTCGTGTCCGCGGTGAACTCGAAGTTCTGGGTCAGCAGGATGGCGTCGGTCGGGCAGACCTCCTCACACAGACGGCAGTAGATACACTGGCCGATGTGGAGGTTGTACTCCTCGCCGTTGCGCTGGTCGTCCATCACGATCTGGATGGTGTCGTTCGGACAGACGTTCTCGCACTGGCGACACCAGATACACCGCTCCTGGCTCCACTTGTGGACGCCGCGGAAGCGAGGGCTCACTTCGGGGGCGACGTCCGGGTACTCGACCGTGAACGTCTCCCCGTCGAGCGCGTGTTTCATCGTCGTCGCCATCGATTTCAGGATTCCTATCATGTGGAGTCACCTCCGTGGACGGTCTCGCCGGGGCACATCAGGCGATCACCCCGACGATGACCGCGGTCAGCATGAGGTTCGCAAGCGAGAGCACGAGCATCCCCTTCCAGCCGATCTCGATGAGCTGGTCGATGCGCACGCGCGGGACCGCCGAGCGGGCCCACTGCGTGAACAGGAAGACGCCCCAGATCTTGATCATGAACCACACGATGCCCGGGAGCACGGGGCCGGCCGGGCCACCGAGGAAGATGGTGGCGATGATGGCCCCGCCCAGGAAGATGTGGATGAACTCGCCTAAGTAGACCAGGACGAAGTACACCGAGGAGTACTCGGTCTGGTACCCGGCGACGATCTCGGTCGGCGCCTCCGGGATGTCGAACGGGTTGCGCCCGACCTCTGCGAGGTTCGCGATCATGAAGAGGACGAACGCGAAGGGGTTGACGAAGGCGTACCACGACGGGATGGGCCCGATGAGCGTCTCGGACTGGGCCGCGACGATCTCGGTCATCTGGAGCGAGCCGGCGAAGATGACCACCGAGGCTCCGGTGAGGATGAGCGGAATCTCGTAGGCCAGGTTCTGCGCGACCGCACGCAGGCCGCCGAGGAACGAGTACTTGTTGTTCGACGCGTAGCCGGCCATCACCAGGCCGACGGAGGCCATCGACGCCGTCGCGAAGACGTACGCCAGGCCGACCTCGGGATCGGCCAGCTGGATGCCGTTGCCCATCGGGATGACGGCGAAGCCCAGCAGCGCGGTGCTGGCGATGACCAGCGGCGCGAGGTCCCACGCCGGCCGGTCGACGCCCTCGGGGACGATCAGTTCCTTCGAGAGGAGTCGGACGGCGTCGGCCACGATGATGAGCAGGCCGAACGGTCCGACTCGGTTGACCGCGATGCGGTCGGTGAACGCCGCCGTGATCTTCCGCTTTGCCCACGGGCCGGCCAGCGCCGTGTTGGTCATCATCAGCGTCCCGATGAAGGCCGCGCCGATGAGGCTCATGATTATCATCACGAGCGTGTTGTTCGGGTCCAGGCCCAGCAGGTTCGCCAGGGCCTCGGGGAGCGGGGCGGACTCCTGGAGCATCAGCGGTCCACCTCCCCGAGGACGATATCGAGGCTACCCAGCGAGGCGACCATGTCCGGGACGTACTCGCCCTGGGACATCTCGGGCAGCGTCTGCAGGTTCGAGAAGCACGGGCTGCGGATCTTGAACCGCGCGGGCTTGTCCGTCCCGTCCGAACGGATGTAGATGCCGAGTTCGCCCTTCGCGCCCTCGACGGCGCGGTAGATCTCCTTGTCCGGGTCCGGGCGCAGCGTCCGGGGGACGTTGGCCTGGATCTCGCGCTCGTCTTCGGGCCACTGTTCGAGCAGGTCGACGCACTGCTCGATGATGCGCGCCGACTCCTCGACTTCGCGCATGCGGACGAGCACGCGCGAGAAGTTGTCACAGCCCTCCTCGGTGACGACGTTCCAGTCCAGTTCGTCGTAGTAGCCGTAGGGGTCGTCACGCCGGAGGTCGTAGTCGACGCCCGACCCGCGTGCCACGGGACCGGTCGCGCCGTACTGCTTTGCCATCTCGGGTGTGAGGACGCCCGTGTCGACACACCGCATCTGGAAGATCTCGTTGCCCGTGATGAGGTCGTGGTACTCCTCGAGCTTGTGGGGGAGTTCGTCGAGGAAGTCCCGGACCTTCTCGAAGAACTCCTCGCGGGGCTCGGGCAGGTCCCAGGCGACCCCGCCAAGCCGGAGGTAGTTGAACATCAGGCGCTGGCCGGTCAGGTCCTCTAAGATGTTCTGGACGACCTCGCGGTCGCGGAAGGCGTACTGGAAGATGGCGGTGAAGTCGCCGAAGACGTCCAGCGCGAAGGTACCGAGCGCGAGCATGTGCGCGGCGATGCGACAGAACTCCGCGGACATCGTCCGGATGATCTGTGCGTACTCGGGCACTTCGATGTCCGCGAGGTCCTCGGCCGCACGCGCGTACGCCCATTCGTTGAGGATGCCCGCCGAGACGTAGTCCCACCGGTCGGGGTAGGGCATGATCTGGTGGCGGTAGGTCCCCTGCTGGCACATCTGCTCCTCACAGCGGTGGAGGTACCCGATATCGGGGTCGATGTCGGCGATCTGCTCGCCGTCCAGCGTCGTCTTCACGTGCAGGACGCCGTGGGTCGCCGGGTGGTGGGGACCGATGTTGACGAACATCGTGTCCGAATCGTCCTCGCTGCGGTGGTCGCCCTGCAGCGGGTTCGCGTTCTCCCGGAGCGTGACGATCTGTGGCTGGTCCTGGTTGTAGTCCTGCGAGAGCGGGTGTCCCTGCCAGGTCTCGGGCAGGAGGATGCGTCGCAGGTCCGGGTGGTCGTCGTAGTCGATGCCGACCAGGTCGTAGGCCTCACGCTCGTGCCAGTCGGCCGTGTCGAAGACGCGGGCGGCCGACTCGCTGGTCGGGTCGTCTTTCGTCGTCGGGACGACGACCGACAGTTCCTGGGTCGGGTCGTCGTACTTCCGCAGGTGGTAGATCGACTCGTAGCGGTCGTCGTACTCCTGTGCGGTGACACAGGAACAGTGGTCGAAGCCCGCTTCGGTCTTCAGCGTCGAGAGGACCTCCTGTACCTCGTCGGGGCGGATGACGAACCCCTCGGCGTTGACGTGCTCCTCACGGTCGAGCACGTGCCCGCCGAGCAGGTCAGCCAGTGCGTCGTAGTCGAGGCCGTCGTCCGTGACGCCGATTTCGCCGTCCGTCTCTGGTACTTTCTCTATACTCACGCGAGACACCTCCGGTGTCGAGTGTGAGTAGATGAGTCACAGCCCGCGCAGCGGAGCGAGCAGGAATGTCTTATCGTACTCATTGTTATGGCGAGTCGTTCCAGTTGTACCGCATGACGAGGTCGTCCTCGTCGATCTCCCCGGCGAGCTTGTCGACGAGTTCGTCCCGTTCGAGGTCGCCGAACTGTTCGAGCTCGTACGGTTTGACTGTCACCGGCGAGGATTCGCCGTTGGCGATGCGTTCCTGGAGCTTGGCGACGCCGTAGACGAGCGCCTCCGGACGGGGCGGACAGCCGGGGACGTGGATGTCGACCGGGATGACCTCCTCGGCGCCCTTGATGACGTTGTAGCCCTCCTGGAACGGGCCGCCGGAGATGGTACACGACCCCATCGAGACGACGAACTTCGGCTCGGGCATCTGGTCGTAGACCCGCTTCATCCGCGGGGCGAACTTCGAGACGATGGTGCCCGGCACGATGATGACGTCCGCCTGGCGCGGGGAGGCGCGCGGAACCCCCGCACCGAATCGGTCCAGGTCGTGCTTGATGGCGTAGGTGTGGATCATCTCGATGCTGCAACAGGCGATGCCGAACTGCAGCATGAACATCGAGGACCCCCGCACCCAGTTCATGAACTTGTCGAACTTCGTCAGGATGAACGGGGTCGACCCGAACGCCTCGCGCAGCGTCGAGTTGAAGCGGTCGTCGACGCCCTCGCCCATCCGGGCCTCCTGTGTCGATACGTCCTCTACGGCCGGTGGTGTCTGGTCACTACTCATATGTGTCTGCCCCCTTCGTCGCGCGCGGACTGCGCACCCAGCGGACTGCGCCGTTGCGCCACGCCCAGGCGAGCCCGACGACGAGCACGCCGATGAACACGACCATCGGCAGCAGTACCGACATCATCCCGACGGTCGGCTCCGTGACGGCGTCGCGGTAGATGACCGTCCACGGGAAGATGAGCACGGTCTCGATGTCGAAGATGACAAACAGCAGCGCGACCATGTAGTACTGGATGTTGAACCGAATCTGTCGGCTACTGCCGGTCGGCACCTCGCCGGACTCGTAGGTGGCACGTTTGCCTTGTTCGGGCACGCTCGGCCGTAGGAGGCTCGACACCACCATCATGCTGACCGGGATGGCGAGCCCCACGACCGCCAGCGCGCCGATGGCGATCCATGGATTACTCATTCGGGAAACTCCTATCGTACGTCGGTTGGAAGTACTGGCATATAAGGGTTGATAACCACTCCGGCCGCCCGATTTCGGGCGGTTCGAACGGTCCGTGACGAGGCCCCCGAAACACGGGCCTGGCACCCTCTATCAGGGCCAGACCACACCGGGCCTCCCAGTGACCCCGGTACGTGACGTACCGACGTGTCCCAGCTGCCGGCACCGACGCTGCCGTTCCCGAGGCACACCTCCTGCTGGGGGTGCGTCGGGTTCGCTCAGTCCTCGTCCCAGTAGGCGTCTTTGAACCCGGGCGTCCCGAGCTCGTGGAGGTCACGGGAGGCTTCGCCGACGTCCTCCTGCAGGCCCCGGTGGTACTCGACGAGGCGGTCGCGGAGTTCGTCGTGTTCCCGCGAGAGAATCTGGGCCGCCGAGAGCGCGGCGTTGAACGACTTGCCGGCGTCGACCGCCGTGATGGGTGCGCCTTGGGGCATCCCGATGACCGAGTCGACGGACTTTTCCTGGACCGGAACCCCGATGACCGGCAGCGGGTAGGCGATGCTCGCGGTCATGTTCGGGAGGTCGGCGGACTTCCCGCCCGCCCCCGCGATGAGGACGTCCATGCCACGGTCCTCGGCTGTCTCGGCGTAGGCGTACATCAACTCGGGCGTGCGGTGGGCCGAGACGACGAACGTCTCGAAGGTGAACCGACTATCGGGGGCGTCGGTGTAGTCGGTCTGCTCTTCGAAGCCCAGTTCCTCGGCCAGCGCCGCGTACGCGCCGGGCCGTTCCCCCTTCCCACCGGCCATCGTGGGCAGGTCCGAGTCCGACCCCATCACGATGCCGACGTCGGGCGTCGCTTCGTCGGGCCGGTCCATCGCCGCCTCCTCGTGTAACTGGTCGATGAGCGACTGCACGCTGTCTGCGGGCATACGAGGCCGTCGGCCGGGCGGACACGTAAGGATACCTCTCTGTGACGGGATTGAGCGACCGCGAAGCGGTCGCGATGTTCGGTGAGAGAATGAGTCGAGCGGGCGAGACGAACGGACTCGCCGAGAAAGGAAAACGCTCTTGGCCCGTACCGACACACCTGCGTACATGAGCAACGGGGACGACGAGCCCGACGCCGAGGACGCCGCCGAAGACGAGGCGGCCGACGTCACGGCCGACGAACTCGAGACACGACTGGACGAAGCCGAAGCGAACCTCGAAGCAGCCGAGACCGAGGCCGCCCTCGACGACGTCGAGGCGACGCTCGAGGCCGTCGAGAGCGACCTCGAGGCCGCCGACCTGCCCGAACCGGACGAGGACGACGAGGACGCCGAGGACCCCCGCGAGGCGCTCGAATCCCGCCTCTCTGACCTCCAGGACGACCTCGAGTCCCAGCGCGGCCCGTACGCCGAGGACGTCGTCGACATCCTCGAGACCGCGCAGGGAACGGTCACCGACAGCGAGTGGACCGAGAGCGGCGAACCAGACGCTGTCGACGCCGTCGACGCCTTCCTCGCGGCGAGCGAGGAGCACGTGGACCACGACGCCGACGTCGGCGAGGGCACCGAGGACGCGGCCGGGGCACTCGGGGCCGTCGCCGACGCGATCGGCGACGCCGAATTGGATGCCGACGACGACGCGGAGACCATCGCCGCGCTCCTCGAGGCCGCCGAGACGCTCGAAGACGACCTCGAGGCCGCCGAGGTCTGGGACGACCTCACGGTACAGGAGCAACTCGACGCCAAGGGCTTCTACGACATCCTGACCAACGAGAACCGCAAGGACTTCCCGCCCGAGTGGAACGCCGCGAAGCTCCACGCCCAGGAGGGGAACCTCGAACTCGTCCTCTTCGCCTTGGAGAAGGTCGGCTCCGAGTTCATGGAGGAGAACATCGTCGACATCTTCTATCACCTCGGCAGCGACGCCGAACCCGCCTTCGAGGTGATGCACCAGCGCGCCCAGAAGCGCAACAAGCAGGAGATCGGCGTGCTCGGGAAGATCGGCGACGAGCGCGCGACCGAGACGCTCCACGACTTCATCGACGGGGACGGCGATGTCGCCCTCCAGAAGGTGACCCTGCGCGCGCTGGGCGCCATCGGGAGCCCCGACTCGGTCCAGCCGGTCGCCAACCGCATGGACGCCGAGAACCCGGAGATCCGCTCGGTCGCGGCCCGCGCGCTCGGCCTGCTCGGCGACACCCGGGCTATCGACCCGCTCGCAGATATCCTCGAGTCCGACGACAGCGACGAGGTCCGTGCGTCGGCCGCGTGGGCCCTCTGTCAGATCGGTACGCGGGACGCGCTCGACGAAGCGGCTCAGTACGCCGACGACCGCGCCTACCTCGTGCAGGCCGAGGCCGAGAAGGCCGCCGACGCCTGAGTCGGGCGTACCTTTTTGTGCGAACGGGCGACCAGACCCGCCGATGCGGAGACTGGTCACCGTCGCGCTCGTCGTCTCGCTCCTTGTCGTGAGCCCCGCCGCCGGCGGGACACCGGCACCGGGTGCGTCCACACCCTCAGAGCCCTCCTCCGCCCCGCAGGTCCACGCCGTCTACCCGAACCCGTTGGCCGGCGGTGACCGCGGCGAGTTCGTCGTCCTGTCGGTGCCACCCGGGACCGATCTGGGGCGGTACGCGCTGACCGACGGGCGCTCGACGCTCGAGTTACCGAACGGGACGGTCGCGGGTCGCGTCGCCGTCACGACTGACCCGCGCCGCGTCCGGAACCTGACCGACGCGACCGTCGTCGGCGTGAACGGGTCGCTGGAACTGGCCAACGGCGGTGACACCGTCTCGCTCCGGCGGGCGAACCACACCGTCCAGCGGGTCCGGTACGCCGACGCCGTCGAGGGCGAGGTGGGCGTCGTGCGCGGGTCGACGCTCCGCTGGCGGCCGCTGGGAGCGACCGACAGGCCGGTCGTCGCCGGTGGCTCTGCCGACGTGCGCGTCTTCACGCTCCCCGACGCCCCGCGGGCCCCGCTGCGCGCTATCCGGCGTGCGGACCGACGGGTCTACCTCGCCGGCTACACGCTGACCTCGGCACGGGTCGCCGACGCGCTCGTGGCCGCCCAGCGCCGCGGGGCCGACGTCAGGGTCCTGCTCGAGGGCGAACCAGTCGGCGGCCGAACCAGGGCCGGCGCACGGACGCTCGACAGGCTGGCCGGGGCGGGAATCGACATCCGCCTCGTCGCCGGCCCGCACGCCCGGTATCGATATCACCACGCGAAGTACGCCGTCGGCGACGACCGGGCGGTCGTCCTCACCGAGAACTGGAAGCCGGCGGGCACGGGCGGCAACAGCAGTCGCGGCTGGGGCGTCGAGACGGGCCAGTCGGCCGTCGTCGACGGGCTCGCGGCGACCTTTCGCGCCGACGCCGGGTGGCGCGACGCCGTCCGGTGGTCGACATACCGCGACGGCCGGCGCTTCGAGCGCGGCGAACCCGCGACGGCGTCCTACCCCCGCCGCTTCGACCCCGAGACGGTGTCGGTCGACCGTACGACGTTGCTCGTGACCCCTGACAACGCCCAGCGCGAACTCGTCGCGCAGGTGGACGGCGCTACCTCGTCCGTCGACGTCGTCCAACCGACGGTCGGCGCGTGGGACGAACCCCTACTGCGGGCGCTCCGGAGCGCGGCCCGTCGCGGGGTCACCGTTCGCCTGCTCCTCAGCAGCGCGTGGTACGTCCGCGAGGAGAACCAGCGGACGGTCGAACGGTTCGACCGCTGGGCCGACCGAACCGGGGCACCGCTTACCGCCAAACTTGCCGACCCCGGCGGCCGCTACGCGAAGATTCACGCGAAGGGTGCCGTCGTCGACGACCGGGCCGTCGTCCTGGGCAGCCTCAACTGGAACGAACAGGCCGCGACGGCGAACCGCGAGACGGTGCTGGTCCTCCACGGGCGCGACGTGGCCTCGTACTACGGGGCCGTCTTCGACGCCGACTGGCGCGGCGGAAAGCCGGACGTGCCGGTCGGTACGGTCGCCGCCGCGGCCGGGGCGCTCGCCGTCGCCGGCCTCGCGCTGCGCCGCGTCAGGTTCGGGTCGAACGCGGGGGTCGATCCGCCGTGACCGGGCCTGTCGAAGCGGTTACTCGTCGGGGACCGGCCCGACTCTCCGCACAAGCCCGTCCCTCGAACCTGCCCGGACTACCGCGAACGAAGGGCGAGAGGTCGCCTATATTTCCTCGGGCAGGGCCGTCGCGCTCCCGAGCGCGTCGTCGCGTTCGGCCTCGGCCATCTTCTCGACGAGCGCGTCGATGACGGCGTCGCGCATCCCCGAGACGAACTTGATGGAACCGACGACCAGGTGACCGCCGCCGGAGACGCCGCCGCCGTCGACCTCTTCGGTGAGCTCGGTGACCATCCGCGGGATATCCAGGCGGACGCCGTCGGACCGGAGGACGGCGAAGTCGGGCCCGTAACCGATGGTGATGACGGGGTCGCCCGTCTCGGCGACCTTCCGGTCGTGTATCTCGCCGGTTGTCTTGCCCGGCGCGGGGTAGGTAAAGCGGTGGGCGTGGTTCTCCACGTCGATGCGATAGAGGTGGGCGCCGTTGTCGAGTCGCTCGTGTTCGACGTGGGACATCGCGGCGTCGAGCTGGTCTGTGACGTCGCGCTCGGCGCGGGTCGCGAGGAACTCGACGACCCGCTCGTGGCGCTCCCGGTCGTCGCAGTCGACGTTGAGCACGTCGGTGATGAGTTGCTCGCCCGAGGAGTAGCGCAGCCAGTGGGTCGCGTAGTCAAGCGCCTCGCCGATGTCCCGGAGGTCGCCCTCCGAGTACCCCTGCTCGCGCGCGAGGTCGACGTAGTCGCCCATCGCCTCGCCCTCCGAGCGGTCCGAGAGTCCGGCGACGGCGGGGACGTGCCGGAGGTCGTCGCTCAGGTCGGGGTCGATCATCCGGGCGAGCTCGACACAGAGCATGCCCGTCGTGATGCGGTAGTCCTCGTCGTGGAGGTACGGGTTGACGTGGTGTTCGAGGAAGGGTTCGACCGCCTCGGGGTCCGGGTGGTGGTGGTCGACGACGACCACGGGGATGTCGTAGTGGCGGAGGTTGCGGTACGCGGGAGTGTCCTCCTCGGTCGACCCGTTGTCGAGCATCAACACGAGCGGGAGCTTCTGTCCGTGGCGGGTGCGGTCCTCGAGCGCGAAGTTCAGGTCGCGGGTGACGTCCTCCATCTCGTAGTACGGCGCCTTGCTCGGCAGGCGCTTGAGCAGGTGGTCCGGGGCGTCCTCGTCGGTGTAGTGACTGGCGATGAAGTTCTCCAGCGCGACCTGGAGCGGGACGCTCGCACAGAGGCCGTCGCCGTCGGCGTGGTGGCGCATCCGGATGGGGCGCCCCTCGAGCACCGTCCGGCGGAGCTCGGTCGCGACCTCGCGGAGGTCGTCCCAGAGCTTCTCGAAGGCGGGCCACTCGACGAGCGGCTCGACGTCGGCCGGGCGGGCGGCCGCCGCGGTGGCGTCCTCGATGTCGGCCCGAATCGCATCGGCCTCGGCCCCGTCGAGGACCGACAGCGAGTCGAGTTCGACCTGGACGCCGCCGTCGCGTTCCTCGGCGCGCCCGGAGGCCCGGACGACGTCGTCTATCTCGACGTCGGGGTGGGCGCGAACGCCCGCCTCCTCGAAGACGGCACAGGGGACGACGCCGGTGGTGTCCCGGACCTGGAAGATGGTCGGGCCGCCGGTCTGTTTGATCTGGACGACCTGCCCCTCGACGACGACCGTCTCGCCGGTCGCGTCCGCGAGGGCCGCGACGTCGCGGGCATCGCCGTGGGCCACGTGGCGCTCCTCGTAGTCGGCTATCTGGACCTCCTCGAACGAGAGGTCGCCGTCCGGGCGAATCTCGCCCAGCTCGACGACGAGGTCGTCGCCGACCTCGTAGGTGCCCACGAGGTTCGAGTCGTGGACCAGGCCCGAGACCTCCTCCGAGAGGTCGACGAAGACGCCGTACTCGACGGTCCCGTTGACCGTCGCGTGGTAGAGCGCGCCCTCCTCTAGGTCGTCGACAGTACACTCTGCAGCGAGATCGAAGACGACGGTTCCCCCGTCGGGAACCACGGCACCGTCGGGGGTGCCAGTTGGCGAAGACATTTGCACGTTCTTCGGCAAGCCGCCGTTTGTACTCTTCGGAATCCGTGGACGCGAGACACAACGCTTAGAACCGACCGGACCCGAGCGCCAGGCATGGGGTTGTTTCGCTCGGGCGGCATCCTCGGCATCGCCGAGTCGGCGCTCGACTTCGCACTCGCCGCGTCTGAGGACGCCCACCCGAACGAGTACATGGGCCTGCTTCGCGGCGCGAGCGCGAGCGAGGTCGGCATCGACGAGGACGGCACCGTTCTGACCGACGTGCTGGTCATCCCCGGCACCGAGTCGAACCCGGTCAGCGCGACGGTCAAGACGAGCATGGTCCCGAACGACATGCGGGCCGCGGGGTCGGTCCACTCGCACCCCAACGGGGTCCTCCGGCCGAGCGACGCGGACCTGGCCACGTTCGGCCGCGGCGACGTCCACATCATCATCGGCTACCCGTACGGACCAGACGACTGGCGGGCCTTCGACAGCGAGGGCCAGGCCGTCGACCTCGACGTGCTCGACGTCGACCCGCCGGAGGAGGCCTTCTTCGACTTCGACCAGACCGACATCGACCGCGAGCTGCGCGAGGAGGAGTTCGACTCGTGACTCGCGTCGTCGCCCAGGGGACCTTCGACATCCTCCACCCGGGCCACGTCCACTACCTTACGGACGCCGCGGCGATGGGCGAGGAACTCCACGTCATCGTCGCGCGCTCGGTCAACGTCACCCACAAGGAACCGCCGGTGATTCCCGACGGCCAGCGCCGGGAGATGGTCGCCGCGCTGAAACCGGTCGACGAGGCCCACCTCGGGCACCCGGAGGACATCTTCGTCCCCATCGAGCGCATCGACCCGGACGTCATCGCGCTGGGGTACGACCAGCACCACGACGCGGACGCGCTCCGGACTGCCCTGCGCGAACGGGGGCTGGACGCCGAGATTCGGCGGGCGACGCCGCTCGACGACGTCGACGACCGGTTGCTCTCGACCGGGCGCATCGTCGACCGGGTTCTGGAGCAGCGGGCCTGACGGGCCCGCCGGACAGACCGTCAGCCGGCCGTCCTCAGATGAGGTCTGCCTCGGCCAGGCGGTCGACGGCTTCCTGGAGCCTGTCCTTGCTGTTGGCGTAGGAGATGCGCGCGTAGCCCGGCGTCCCGAAGGCGCTCCCGGGGACGGTGGCGACCTGGGCCTCGGAGATGGCCCGGTCGCACCACTCGGTGTCGTCTCCCGGTTCCACCGGTCGACTAGTCGAGTCGCTCCGCGACTCGCTGTCCCCCTCCGGCGCGACGTGGGGCATCATGTAGAACGCACCCTGGGGTTCGGGCACCTCGACGCCGTGGTCCTCGAAGAGCCCCATCAGGAACTCCCGGCGCTCGGCGAAGGCCTCGCGCATCTCCGCGACGGCCTCGTCGGTGTTGGTGATGGCCTCGACGCCCGCGTGCTGGACGAAGTTCACCGCACAGGAGACCGAGTGGGAGTGGACCTTCCCGGCCTGGGAGACCAGTTCCTCGGGGCCGGCGAAGTAGCCCAGGCGCCACCCGGTCATCGAGTAGGCCTTCGAGAAGCCGTTGAGCGTGACCGTGCGGTCCGCCATGCCCTCGAGGGTGCCCAGCGAGACGGCCTCGACGCCGTCGTAGGTGATCTCCTTGTATATCTCGTCGGAGATGACCGTGACGTCGTGTTCGACGGCGATGTCGCGAAGCCCCTCGAGCGCCTCGCGGGAGTAGACGGCGCCGTGGGGGTTGCCCGGGGAGTTGACGACGAGCAGTTCCGTCTCGTCGGAGACGGCAGCGGCGAGGTCGTCGAGCGCGCCCTCGAGCTGGAAGTCGTGGGCCGCGGTGTCGACGCGGGTGAGCGTCCCGCCGGCGAGCTTCGCCATCGCCTCGTAGGAGACCCACGCGGGGTCCAGCAGGGCGACCTCGTCGCCGTCGTCGACGACGGTCTGGAATATCTCGTAGAGGGCCTGCTTGCCCCCCGGCGTGACGATGAGGTTCTCGGTGCCGTACTGGGTCAGGCCGTCGTCGTGGAGCTTCTCGACGATGGCCTCCTTGAGCTGGGGGATGCCGTTGGAGGGGGTGTAGCCGGTGTGGCCGGCGTCGAGTGCGGCCTTGGCGGCGTCCTTGATGTTCTCGGGGGTGTCGAAGTCCGGTTCGCCCACCGAGAGGTCGACGACGTCCTTGCCCTCGGCCTCCAGTTCGGCGGCCTTGTTGCTGATCGCGAGCGTCGCGCTCGGCTCTACACGTTCGACCCGTGCTGAAAAGTCCATAGTCATGGTAGTTTCGTCGCGAGTTCGATGGCGCTCGTGACGGCCGTCCCCCCTTTGTGGGTCCGCGCCTCGGCCTCGGCCCGGCTCATCCCCGGGCCGAGGATGCCCAGGGTGACGGGGGTGTCTCGCTCGAGCGAGACGTCTGTCAGGGCCTGTGCGGCGGCGTCGGTGATGACCTTGTCGTGGTCCGTGTCACCCTCGATGACGACCCCGAGGACGGCGACGGCGTCGACGTCGTCCCGCCGGGCCAGGCGGTCCGCCGCGAGCGGCGTATCGTAGGCCCCGGGGACGGTCACCGTCTCGACGACGTCGTGGCCGGCCGCGGCCGATCGCGCCGACTCGGTCATCTCCTCGACGACGGCGCCGTGTTTGTCGTACTGGGCGACGACCAGTCCGAGCTGCACCATACCTGATTGGGTGGCTGTTGGCACTAAAGAACTACCGTTCCGCCTCGAGAAACCAGAAGGATTCTAATCCCTCATGGGCTTGACCCCAGTATGGTCGGGTCACGCGACGTCCTATCGCCCCTCCGCGCGTTTCAGGGCCGCGTCCAGCGATGGCTCGACGCCGACGAGCACGCCCTCGTGAAACTCGTCGTCGGCGTCTCGCTGTTCGCGTTCGTCCTCAGACTCGCCTTCCTGGGTGCACGCCCCGCCCACTTCGACGAGGGGCGCGTGGCCTACTGGGCGCTCCACTACGGTGAGACCGGTTCTTTCGCCTACCGGCGAATCATCCACGGCCCGTTCATCCAGCACGTCGACCGCTACGTGTTCGCCGCGCTCGGACCGAACGACTTCACGATGCGACTGCCCGTCGCCGTCGTCGGCAGTCTGTTGCCGCTGACGGCACTCCTGTTCCGTGCGCACCTGCGCGAGACCGAGACGGTGGCGATGGCGCTGTTGCTCGCGGTCAATCCCGTCGTGCTCTTTTACTCGCGGTTCATGCGCAGCGACGTCCTCGTCGCGGCGTTCATGTTCGCCGCGTTTGGCCTCCTGGTCCGGTTCTACGACACGCGCCGGCCACGGTACCTCTATGCCGTCGCCTTCTTCATGGCGCTTGGCTTCGCCTCGAAGGAGAACGCCATCGTCTACGTCCTCACCTGGTTGGGCGCGCTGGGTCTGCTGCTCGCGAAGGTGTTCGTCCTCCCGAACGGCTACCGCGAGGCGGCCGCCTTCGTCTGGGCGGGCCCCTCGCTCGCGGCCGTCAAGCGTCGGATCGTCGGCCGGTTCTACGGCGGGATTCACACGCTGGTCGAACCCGTCCGAGCGTTCCGAGGGCGCCACGACAGCCCCGCGAGCGTGCTGGGCGCCTACGCCGGCCACGTCGCGCTGGCCGCCGGGGTCTTTCTCGTCGTCTCGCTGTTCTTCTATGCCCCCCGGGGCGCCGGTCTGGAGGGACTCAGACACCCGCCGGCCCCGCCCTCGGAGGGCGCCGTCGGGTTCTGGCAGGGTGTCTTCGAACCGCGGCTGTTCCCACAGATGGTCGAGGCAACGCTCGACCGCGTGGTCGACCAGTACGGGGAGTGGTTCGAACCGGCCTCCGAGAAGACCCCCGACAACTACCGGCGCCATCTGGGCACCTCACTGAAGGCCCTCGGGTTCGCCTCCGCGCCCCTGCTCGCGTTCTCGGTGTTCGGGTTCGCGCTCGACCGCCTGGGGGTCGTCCGCGCGCGCCACCTCGTCCCCTTCGTCGCCTACGGCGGGTTCGTCTCCATCTTCGGGTACCCGGCCGGGACGGACATCGGTGCCCCGTGGCTGGTCACCCACGCCGTCGTGCCGCTCGCACTGCCGGCCGGGGTCGGCCTCGCGGCCGTGTTCCGCTGGGGCGTGCAGTCCCTGGAGATGGACGACGTCGTCGGCGTCGCGATAACGGGCCTCGTCGTCGTCCTCGTGACCGTCCTCGTCGCGAACGTGGCGGTCACGAACGTCTACGTCGACGGGACGGCCGACGAGAACCCGCTGGTGCAGTTCGCCCAGCCGGAGGAGTCGACCCGGACGGCGCTCGAGACGATGGACCGCGTCGCGACGGCCAACGCGAACGGCACCGACGTCGTCGTCTACCACGGCGAAAAAGGCGACGCCTACGACGACAACGAGGCCTTCGTCGAGCAGAACCGCTCGGAGTGGGACGACTCCTACTGGAACCTGGAGCCGACCTGCATGCGGTGGTACAACGCGCTCCCGATCCCGTGGTACTTCGCTGCGCAAGACGTCCAGACCGCCTGCGAGAACAGTCCGACGGCACTGGGCGTGACGGCCATGACCGAGCGCCCGCCGATGATACTCACGCAGGACTACGATTCGACGGTCCCGAAAGAGCGACTCCGCGAGAACGGCTACACCGGGAAGACCTACCGGCTGCGGACCAGCGGCTACAAGAACGTCTTCACTGTCTGGGTCCACGAGTCCTACCGCTGACGCCGAGCCAGAAGTCAACGCTTAAGCGCGCCGCACCGGAATCCAGCGACATGACACTCACCTCGCCGGGACCGACCGTCGGCGTGGTCGGCGGTGGCCAGCTCGGGCGCATGATGGGGGAGGCCGCGGCCCCCCTGGGGCTGGAACTGGTCGTCGCCGACCCGACGCCGGACTGCCCGGCCGCGCCGGTGGTCCGCGACCAGCTGGTCGGCGGGTTCGAGGACCGCGAGACGTTCCGCCAGCTGGCCGAGCGGTCGGACTACCTCACCTTCGAGATCGAGCTGGCCGACCCGGACGTGCTCGAGGCCGTCGCCGCCGAGACGGGCACGCCGGTCCACCCCAACCCGGCAACGCTGCGGACCATCCAGGACAAGCTCGTCCAGAAGCGCCGCCTCTCCGAGGCAGGGGTGCCGGTCCCCGAGTACCGTGCCGTCGAGACGGCCGACGACCTCCGGGACGCCTGCGAGGAGCTGGGTTACCCGGCGATGCTCAAGGCCCGGACCGGCGGCTACGACGGCCGCGGGAACGTGCCCGTCGAGGGCCCCGGGGACGTCGCGGACGCCGTCGCGGACATCGCGGGGCCGGCGATGGTCGAGGAGATGGTCGACTTCGAGCGCGAACTCGCCGTGATGGGCTGTCGGGGCGACGGCGAGCGCGACACCTACCCCGTCACCGAGACCGTCCACGAGGAAGAGATCCTCCGGGAGTCGGTCGCTCCCGCCCGCGCCGACGCGGCCGTCCGCGAGCGCGCCCGACAGGTGGCTCTCGACGTCCTCGACGTGATGGAGGGCCGCGGCGTCTTCGGCATCGAACTGTTCCAGACGAGCGACGACGAGATCCTGCTCAACGAGATCGCGCCGCGCCCCCACAACTCCGGGCACTGGACCATCGAGGGGTGTCACACCTCCCAGTTCGAACAGCACGTCCGGGCCGTCGCTGGCCTCCCGCTGGGGCCCACCGACCTCCGCTCGTCGGCCGTCTCGACCAACATCCTCGGGGACGTCGCGGAGCGCCAGGCCGCCGAACTCCACGGCGAGCGCGAGGTGCTCTCGACCCCGCGGGCCCACCTGCACTGGTACGGCAAGCGCGAGGTCTACGACCTGCGGAAGATGGGCCACGTCACGCTGACCGGCGCGACCGACGCCGACCGGGACGCGCTCCTGGCCGACGCGAGGGTCCTGCGCGACGGCCTGACCTTCCGGGACTGACCGGGTCGGAACCGAGCGGTCTTTAGTCGCGTAGGCCTCACTCCCGGCCATGGAGCGTCGGGCCTTCCTCCGGACGGTCGGACCGGCCGCGGTGGCCGGCCTCGCGGGGTGTATCGGCGGGAGCAGCGGGACCCAGGACTACGACGTCGGGATGTCGGCGCGGGCCTTCCGACCCCAGCGCATCGAAATCGAACCGGGGACGACGCTCACGTGGCTGAACACGAGCAAGCAGGGCCACACGGTCACGGCCTACGAGGGGCAACTCCCCGACGGTGCCGCGTTCTTCGCGTCGGGTGACTTCGACTCCGAGGAGTCCGCCCGGAAGTCCTGGGGCAACAGCAACCGCGGGACACTGTTCGAGGGGCAGTCCTACGAGCACACCTTCGAGGTCGAGGGGGAGTACCCCTACTTCTGTATCCCCCACGAGCGCGGCGGGATGGTCGGGACCGTGGTCGTGACCCCGGGGTCAGACTGAGCGGACGGGCTCGATTCGCGTCGCTGCGTCGGGTGCCTGCTGGTGAGTACGAGCCACGACTCCCCCGCAGAAAAGTGAGTTGCGACCGGCTCAGGCCTCGTCGACGTCGACGTCCTCCTCGTCGACGTCCACGGCGGCCTCTTCCTCGGCGGCGACTTCCTCGGGACGAGCCTCGAGGGTGGTCTTCTGGATCTCGACGCGCCGCAGGGGGTAGATGTCCTTGGCCTCGCCGTAGATGGCCGAGGAGAGCCGTCCCTCGACGACGCTGTCGACGACCTCCTCGAAGGTGCGGTCCTTGGCCGTCTCCCTGACGAGGTCGATCATCGTCCGGCGGATGGCCTTCTCCTGGGAGGCGTCGGCCTTCTTGGTCGTGACCGCGACGGGCTGAATCTGGACGCGGTAGTCGTCCGTCGTCAGCACGGTGACGAAGGCTTCGATCTTCGAGGAACCGCGCCGGACGAGCGAGCGCAGGTAGTCCCGCGTCAGCTCGTGCTTGACGAACTCCGTGTACGCGGAGTCGCTCGCGACCTCGTTGATCTTGAAGGTCAGCTTCGTGTTGTTCTCGCTGGCGTCGTTGTTCAGTTCGCCCAGCGTGGTTTCGATGGTGCGACCGAGCACCTGGTCCGGTTCGTCTGCGGGTGTGCGCCCGAGCTCCTCCCGGTCGAACTGTTCGGGAGCGAGCACGGTGTACCACCGCTTTTGCTGCTTGCGCTTGGAGACGCTTCGTTCACTCATGGTTGGATTCTGTGGTGTCGTTCGTAAGCTGTGCTGCGACTCTGAGGTTGACGACGTAGTCGTCGACGGTCGACTGCAGGCCGCCCGTGGTTTCGCGTTCGACGGTGGTCACGACGGCGTCGTCGTCGACGCGCGTGTCCATCTCGTCGGTGTTGTCGGGCCGGAGTGCGGCCGCGACGCGTGCTGCGGCGTCGGCGGACCCGTGTGTCGTGCGGACTTCAGCGCGTCTCATAGGGCCTCCCTGAACGCTTCGATGAGGTCGGCCGTGGAGACGTCGAACCGCGCCCGCGCGCCGGCGTCTGTCTCGACGCTGCGGCCGCCGACGGCGTCTGTCGCGGCCCGGAGCGGTGCGGCCACGTCCCGGCCATCGGTCGCCCGCACCGCCGCCTCGCCGTCCGTGACGACGAGGGTGACGGGTTCGGGCGAGTGGAAGTCCGCGACGAGTCTGGCGACGGTGCCGACGGGCATCGCGTCGCCGCGCGCGACGTACAGACCCTCGTAGCGGCCGGTCGTCGCCTCGCGGACGGCCTCGTGGGCGCGACTCGCGTGTCGTCGCCACGCGGCCAGCGCGTCCTCGCAGACGCTGTCGTGGCCCAGCGCCAGCGCGATGCCGGCGCCGGGCCGCGTCCTGGCGGCGGCGTCGAGGACGTCGGCGTAGCCACCGACCGTCTCGAACGGGCCGCCGGTGTAGGGGCGAAGCACCCGCTGGACCGCCGTCGTGGCGCGCTCGGACGCCGTCTCGGCGCCCGTCACCGCCAGCGCGACCAGCGACGCGACGCGCCGGTGGTCGTCCGCACCCAATTTGGCGGGCAGGTCGAGGTCGGCGAGTGTCGCCCGTGCACGCTCCTCGTCGCCGGAGAACGGCCCAGACAGGAGCGTCGAGTGGGCCAGTCCGTCGGCGAGGTCCGCCACGGGGACGGCGACGCCAGGGCGCCGGTCGAGACCGGCGCGTTCGGCGGCTTCGGCGACCGTCCCGTCGACCTGCCCCGCGGCGAGGGTGCCGGCCAGCGCGAGGGTCGGGGACGTCGACGCGCCGAGCTCCCGGGCCGTCTCGAAGGCCGTCACGGCCACCCGGCCGGTGAGCGTGACGTCCGCGTTCGGGACGGTGTGGCCGAGCGCGACCACGCAGTCGGCGTCGGTGGTCCGGTCGGAGTCGGCGAAGGGCCCGACGACACTCGCCTGGAACGGCGTGCCGTCGTCGTCGAGCGCCCGCGCCAGGACGCCAGTCGCGGCCAGCGACGCGCCGGACGCACCGCTGACGAGGCGCACGAAGGCGGCCTCGCGCAGCGACGCGGCGAGGTCACTGGCGGCGTGGGCTGGCGCGCTGTCCCGACCGGTCGCCGACATCAGTCGAGGAGTTCGACGGCCTCGTCGTAGCTGTAGGTGAACTCTTCGTCGAGCTCGTCACCGCGGTAGTAGTCGACGAGCCGGCGGATCTTCGACTGCGTGTTCTGGAGCGCACGCTTGTTCTGGTGGTCGCCGGGGTTCTCGTCCATGTGCTCACGGAGTCGGACGGCCCGCTCCATGAGGTTCCGCAGGTCCTCGGGGAGGTCGGGGTCGGCGTCGTTGTCCTCGAGGATCTCGGTGACCTTCTTGCCGGTCGCGAGTTTGACGTTCGGGACGGGGGTGCCCTGAACGCCCTCGTCGCGCAGCTGCAGGCCGATCTCGCTGGGCGAGTGGCCCTGTTCGGCGAGTTCGACGACGCGGTCCTCGATGGCGTCCTCGTCGACGTCGCTCCACTCGGGGGGTTCGTCTGCCACGGGCTTGTCCGAGTCGGACGAGCCGCGGCGGCGTGTGTGCATTCGTGCCATAGTTCTGGTTGGAACGGCACAGACCGCTCGTCGCTAACCGGTAGCGAGGCGTATTGGCATCGGCTGATGCCGAACACGGCCGCAATCCCGAGCCATGGAAGCCCACGGCGTGTCAGATTTGCGGTCGTGCTGTTCCCACCGGGTCGTCGTCGCCGGCCCGACAAAACGGTTTCTATCTCGCGGGAGCGGGCAGCAGACCTTTATAACGGACTCGTGTACTACCTCGGTATGCAGCGCCGCGATTTCCTCCGGACGGCCGGCTTCGTGGCCGGCAGCGGTGCGCTCGCGGGCTGTCCTGGCCGGAACGGCGAGACGGGCCTCCTCGTGACGCGGTTCCGGGACGCCTCGGACGCCGTCGCGGACTTCGACTCCTGTGTCGTCACGGTCAGCGAGTTGCGCGTGCTCCCGGCGGCAGCTGCCACCGAGACGGAGGAACACGAGGGCGCCGAGCTGCTCTTTTCCATCGAGGACGCGTCGGTGGACCTGGTCGAGGTAGCCGACGACGGGACCGCCTTCGCGTTCGAACAGGAGCTGATGACCGGCCAGTACGTCTATCTCAAGCTCGTGGTCGCCCGCATCGACGCCGCACTGACAGACGGCCGTGAGGCGATGGTCACGACGCCCGACGACGGTCCACTGAGGTTCGGCGCGCCGTTCGAGATCGGGACCGGCGACGCCACCATTCTCACGGCAGGCCTCCGCCCCGTCCAGCGCGGTGCTGCCACGAGTTACGTCCTGCGACCGGCGCCGTCACAGACTACCGTCACGTACGAGTGACCCGATCACGGCCTACCGACGGGCGCTCGTGCCCGGCGATTGTCGGTTAGTCTCTAAAGTGATAGCCGAGCCACCGAACTTATTAAGTAAGCGATAGAATCCTGAAAGAAGTATGGGGTCCAGAGAGCCGCCGTTGGGAACCCGGGCACAGAGCGCGCCCCTGGGCCTCTTGCTGGTGTTCGCAGTGATGTTTATCGGCGCGACGGCGGTCGTCGCGCTGGGGTCGGGAGCGATTACGACGACGCAAGACCAGCTGGCAAACGAACGGGCAGAACAAGCCCTGACGCAGCTGGACTCCGAGACGGCGCTGGTCGCGCTCGGCAGTTCGAACGCACAGACTGTTCACATCCCGGGCGGGGTGAACGACGGGTACGTATTGGACGAGACTGCCGGGCACGTCACTATCGAACACGAGAAACCGAGTGGAACTGTCACGCTCGTGGACCGTGACCTCGGTTCGGTCCGCACGACTGGGGCGAGCAGTACCGTCGCATATCAGGGCGGTGGCGTCTGGAAAGAGACGGACGGCGGGTCGGTGATGGTCTCGCCGCCGGAGTTTCACTACCGGAACGCGACGCTGACGTTCCCGATTATCAGTGTCGAGGGTGACACCTCGCTGAGCGAGAGAGCGTCGGTTCGACGGACCAGCTCGAACGAGGTCGACGTCTCGAACCCGATTCAGAACGGGACCATCGTCGTCACGATAACGAGCGACTACTACCGGGCCTGGGGGCAATACTTCGAGACGCGGACCGACGGCGAAGTCAGTTACGACCCCCCAAACCAGCGGGTGACCATCGACCTGGTGACGCCTATCGGAACCACCAAACTCACGTCTGCGGTCGCCGGGCTCTCCTCCGGAAGCCTCCAGGTCCAGGGCAACGGGGGGCGCCCGTGTGGGGACTCGCCCGGATCGAACCCGTTTTACACTGACAGCTACAACTCGTCGGAGCCAGGCGACTACTGTTCGCAGTACTCCTCCGGCGCCACGGGGTCGAACGGGAACGTCACGTTCGGCGGCTCCGTCGACTATCAGGGCAACGCAAACTTCCACGGGAACATCCGTTCTGGGTCCGACGTCGACATCACCGGCAGCGCCGACATCAACGGAGACATCTACTGGACGGACAGCTTCTCCGCGTCCGGGAGCGCCTCCTACGATAGCGAGGAGCAGATCTCGGGTGTCGACACGCGGTCACCGCTGAATCACTTCGTCGCCACGATGGGACAGGATGTGGCAGACGACAACGACAACGACGACGCGAACGACGCCTACGACGCGATAACGGGCGGGCCGGACCCCACGCTCGACTTCTCGAGTCGGTCGACGGTCACGATCGAGAACGCGGGGCGGTACCACCTCGAGAGAATCGACCTCGGCAGTGGCGAGACGCTAGAACTCGACACGAACGATGGCGCAATCACCATCGTCGTCGACGAGTATGTCGACGTGAGCGGTACCATCGACGTCCAGGGGGACAATCGCGTCAACGTCTACGTCCGGACGATGGGGGCGAACCCGAGCGACGGCAAAGTGAGCGTCTCGGGATGGCGAGACGCCGGTCTCAGAGTCCACGGTGGCACGGTCTCCGTCCCCGGCGACGACGCCCCACAGCTCCGCTTCTACGCGAACGACACGTTCAACGCATCGGTGGACGGGGGTCAGTTCACCGGCGTGCTCTGGGCACCTGTCGGAGCTGGCGGTCCAGGGGGAACCCGGGTCGAAAACGGGGACATCTATGGCGGCATCGTCTCCGGTGACGTGAATATCGACACCAAGGGCCGCATCCACTACGACCAGGCACTCGGAGACACGCAGGTCGTCAGTCGGAAGGCGAACGTCGTGAAGATAACGTACGTGCACGTCTCCGAGAACACGGTGCGATTCGAGGATTGACCGCCGGGGACCGGTGTCGAGTCGTCCGGGGGAGGGGAAATCCTCACGTCTGATATCCGGAGCGGCGAGTATATATCCCGGCCGGCGTTTTCACACGGCACGAATTCGTCGGGTGGCCACTTGATTTATCACACATGATAACAAAGGGGCGGCAATGACTGGTTGGCGTCGCCGCGAGGGTCGACAGCGTGCGCAGTCCGCGCCGCTCGGACTGTTACTCGTCTTCAGCATGGTTATCGTCGGGTCGACGCTGGTCGTGGGGCTGGGCGCGACGGCGCTGACCGACACCGAGGTGGGACTGGACGTCTCGCGTTCGGAGAAAGTGATGACACAGCTGGACTCCCAGGCGGCGATGGTCGCACTGGGCTCTTCGAACGGCCAGCAGGTGTCGCTCTCGCGGGTACAGGGTGCCCGGTACCGCGTCGACGACGCGGCCGGTCGGATGGAGATAACCATCACGAACTCCTCGGCGTCCCCGACGACGACGACGACGCTGCTGGACGTCCCGCTCGGCGCCGTCGTCTACGAGAACGAGGACCGCCAGGTCGCCTACCAGGGCGGCGGCGTCTGGAAGAAATCCCGGAACGGGACCGTGATGGTCTCACCGCCGGAGTTCTACTACCGTGACGCGACGCTGACGCTCCCGCTGATCACCGTCAGCGGCGACACGACGCTGTCCGGCCGGGCCTCGCTGACCCCCGGCGAGACGACCCAGGTCTACCCCGACGCGAGCGCCGACCGGACGAACCCCCTCGAGACCGGCGTCGTCAACGTCACCGTCACCAGCGAGTACTACCGCGCCTGGGGCCGGTACTTCGAGGAGCGGACCGACGGGAAGGCCTCCTACGACCACCCGAATCAGCGGGTCACCGCCACGCTGACCGTCCCGACCGGCCCGCGGGAGGTGACCAGCGCCGTCGCCGCGACGTCCGCCGGCGGCGAGATCCGCCTCTCGGGCAACGGTGGCGACCCCGCCCGGACCGACAGCTACGACTCCTCGGTGGGGACGGGCGCGTACGCCGACACGAGGGGCGCGTTCGGCACCGTCACCACCGCGGGCGACGTCGTCGTCACGGGCAACAGCGAGGTCAACGGGTCGATTCGTTCCGGCGACCGCGTCGAGGTCAAGGGGAGCGGGTGGGTCAACGGCAGCGTCGAGTACACCTCGAGCAAGAAGATCAAGGGGACCGTCGAGGGGAGCGTCACCCAGATCGGCGGTGTCGACGGCGCCGCGCCGGTCGACGGCTACGTCCAGCAGCAGGTCGACAACGCGAGCGCCGAGAACGACAACGGCGACGCTGGCGTCCCCATCACGAGCACCACGCTCGACAGCGGCGACCAGACGCTCACCGAGGGCGTCTACTACCTCGACAGCCTGACGCTCGACGGCCGGACGCTGACGCTCGACACCGGGAGCGGCGACGTCACCATCGCGGTCCGGGACTTCGTCCACATCAAGAACGACGGGCGCATCGAGGTGCAGGGTGACGGACAGGTGCGTGTGTTCGTCCAGGGCGAGGCCACCAGTCCCACCGGCGCGCACCTCTCGATTCCCAACTCCGGGGGCGTCGTCGACGTGGCGGACAACCAGAACGCCTCGCAGTTCTGGCTCTACGGCAAGTCCGACTTCACGACCCGCATCAGCGGGTCGGGTTCCTCGACTATCCGCTACGAGGGGGTCATATACGCGCCCGCAGGCATCACCGGGTCGAGCGACGTCTACATCGGCAAGGCACACCTCTATGGCGGCATCGTCGCCGGCAGCGTCGAGCTGGACAACGGCGGGACGGTCCACTACGACCAGGCGCTCCTGGGCCAGCGCGCCATCCCGCCCCAGACTAACATCGTCCGGCTGACCTACCTCCACATCTCGGAGAACAAACTGAACGTCACGAGCGGGTGAGCCCTACTTGTCGATGACGACGCCGATGTCGTGGTAGACGATGTAGACCCGCTCGAAGTTGTCCGATGGGGGCGGGTCGTACACACACGATATCGGCGCGCTGCCGGTACAGGTGAACCCGTGTGACTCGAAGTACTGCTCCCACTGGGCCTCCCGCGGGGACGCTACCTCGACGGTGAGCGACTCGATGGACCCGTCCGTCCGTGAGAACGCGACGTCGGCCTCGCGGTGGGTGGCCCGGACCAGCACCGTCGACCCGCCGAGGCTCTGGACCTGCGGGGAGTTGAGCCCGATAACCGGGAGCAGTACCCGGTCGTCGTCGACCACCAGCGGCGGGTCGCGCACGACGAACCCGCTGTCGCGGTTGGTCCGGAAGATGGCGCCGGCCTCGTAGACGAGCTCTCGCTCCTGGTTGCCGCTGTAGACCAGCGGCCGAATCTCCCAGGTCCCGACCGTCGTGGTCCCGCCGCTGTCTTCGACTCTGACGGTCATCGTGACGTTGTCCTCGGTCGCCAGCTGCGCCTGGCCGAGGCTGATCTCGGTCGCCCTGCTCGGGGCGCCCTGTCGGTGGAGATCGGCGAGGTTGTCGGCCAGCACGTCGAAGGCGCGCTCTGCGTTCTCGAGTTGCTCCGCGTCGCGCGCGTCCTGGAGGCTCCCGAGGCCGCTCACCGACACGATGGCGACCGAGGTCACCACCAGCGCGAACACCAGCGTGAAGCTCAGCACTTCGCTGACCCCACGCTCAGACATCGCGGATCACCAGGTCCCCGCTGTCGTAGGCCAGCTGGATGTTCCCGCCGTCGGCCGAGGAGTCCCGGAGCGACGTCTCGTGGGTGACGCCGACCGTCACCGTAATCTCCGGGTTCGAGGCGCTGAGGACGACCCGTTCGTTCGACTGGTCGATGGCTACCCGGTAGGGGCTCCCCGTCACGCGGTCGGGATAGGTCCGGTTGAGCTGGACCGTCAGGTCCCCACCGCTGCTGTCCGCCGCGAGGACGAGCCGGTCCGCCCGGGCCAGGTCGGCCCCGACCTGCTGGCCGATGACGGTCAGTTCCTCACGGACCACCTGCTCGCGGCGGTCCTCGACGAAGCCGCTGCCGGCGACGAGCAGGCCCGTCACGAGCAGCGACGCGATAGAGAGGGTCAACACGTAGCCAAGCGCCGTCGAGACGGCACGGTCCTCACGCATCTGGCTCACCCGGGGCGACCCGAATCCTGGTCTCGTAGCGGACCTCCGAGGTCTCGTAGGTGAACTCGACGCTCACGTTGTAGACCGCGTCGGTGACGTAGGGCGAGGCGCCCACGGCCGTGTTGAGGTTCGGGGTCGGGTTGGCACCCGTCGACCGGGTCACGAGCGAGTAGTTCCCGACCACCTCGCCGCCGTTCTCGAAGGTGATGTTGTACCGCTCGTCCCCGACGCCGTGGGCGAACCGGCCGTCGAAGACGGATGTATCGCCGCCATCGTAGAACCCTCGCCGGAGCGCGTCACACGGTTCGCCGGCCACGGCCCCCCCGGTCACGTCGACGTGGACGTAGGGGTGCTCGGTCTCGTGGGTGCAGCTCTCGCTCCCGCTCGGCGTGGTGACCTCGACGGTGACGTCCTCACCGGCGTCGACGTCCCCGTCGGAGTCGCTGTAGAGGCGCATCTCCCAGGTCGGCTCCCCATCGGTCCCGTTGGCCGTGACGACGAACGCGTCGCCCGAATCCGGGAGCGTCGAGACGTTCATCCTGAAGGCACGCGTCCCGTTGTACCGGTCCGAGTGAGGCTCGACGCGGGTGACGACTTGCCACTCGGCGTCGCCGGACATGGCGTTGTCCTCGAAGGTCCGTCCCCCGCTCTCGTTCTGGGCAATTCGCGACCCGTTCACCGGCGACCCCGAGACCAGCGACACCTCCACCAGCGCGCTGCTGGTGACGTGTTGCAGTTCCAGCTGGTCGGTCGTCTCCCCGATACCGTCCTTTACCCCCTCGCCCAGCGTCGTCGTCGACGTGGTGTTGTGGATGTTCGCGCCGGCGATAGCCTCGCCCACGCTTGCTTCGACCATCGCACGCACGTCGAGTGCGTCGTCGCTCCCGCCCGTCTCGCCTCGACTGGCGAGGTTCTCGGTGAAGATAGCGGAGTTGACGATGAGCGCCAGCGCGACGAACGTCACCGCCAGCGCGAACGCGGCGATGAGGATTATCTGACCCCGGTCCTCGCGGGCTAGATGCGCCACGCGACCACCTCCACGCGGACCGTGTTGAACACGTTCCGGCCCGTGTCCGGTATCGGGTAGGTGATGTTCGGGTTCGTCAGCGCCGTCGCGTTGCGCGTCTCGTTTGCGTTGTACAGGTGGTCGTCGTCGAGGAGCGTCACCGTGCGGGACGCCGACACCGCGTTGTCGCTGGGGGCCCCGCTGTAGACGTACCGCTGGGTGATGCTCTCCCCGCCGGCGTTCTGGAACGTGAAGTAGACGTTGTACGCGATGCCCCGCTGGTCGAACGATCGGTTGAGCATGTCGCCGAAGGTGTTGTTCGGCGGGCCGTTCGTGTAGTAGCCCAGGTTGCCGTTGGTGTCGTGGTAGCGCTGACTCGAGTTGTTCCAGTAGAGCACCGCGGGCTTGAGCGCCCCTTCCTCGGCCGCCGCCGCGAGGACGCCACTGCCAGTGGCCTGCTGCTGATTCTCGATGTGCTGGCTGGACGTACTCGCAGACAGCGGCGTCACGGCCGTCATCTGGAGCGCGAAGACGAGACTCGCGAGCAGCAACAGGCTCGCGACGGTGGCCTCCAGCGTGTGTGCCTGGCCCCGCATCCTACCACATCTCCACGTAGACGGTGACGTCCGTCCCTTTCAGCGAGGCGACGCGGAGGGCGGTCACCGTCGCGTCGTTCGTGTCCGGGGGCGTGTCGCCTCTGGTGAACGGGACGTCGGGGTCGCCGGGGTTGGTGCCACACGTCCCGTGCGAGATGCCGACGAGCACGTTATCGTCCTCGTCCCAGCACAGGACCTCCTCGTCGCCGCTGTTCGGTGCCGTCCCCCGGATGGTGACGTTCAGGTTCTGCCGCGCCGGGTCGAGACCCACCGTCTCCTCGACCGGCGTGTCACTGCTCCAGTCGCCGCCGCACTTGTCCGCCGCCGTCCGGTTATCGAAGAAGAGAATCGTACATTGCGTGTCGAGGACGAACGGGTCCCGCGGCGTCCCGAGCGCCCCTTTCGTCAGGTAGTCGGCAACCCGATTCGTCGATACCGTCTCATCCTGCCCGCCGGCCGTAAACGGTGCCAGCAGACCTGGAACGAACAGGAAGGTGAAGATGAGGACCGCGAGGAAGAGGCTCATGCCGATGGCGAAATCGAGCGTCGTCTGCCCGCGCTCTGTCGCTGCCCGTCCCTGCTGGCTACGTGCCTCGCGATCTCCGCCCCGTTTCACATCCATGATAATTGACCCGATATGACCCTGGTAACCGCGTCTGATCGATGCTCGTACTGGATGCTCTTAGCCATTGTGCCGCAATTATCAGTTGTGTCGTACGGGACCGTCTCACACCTCCCCCGTGGTTCGATGCCTTTAAGAAAGGCCACCGGATACAGGTGAATGCCGAGAGGGCTCGTAGATCAGAGGTAGATCACTCCCTTGGCATGGGAGAGGCCCCGGGTTCAAATCCCGGCGAGTCCACTTTCTTCGGTCGCTTTCGCTCCCTCAGTCGTGGACTCGCCGAACATCGCGACCGCTTCGCGG
This sequence comes from Haloarcula halobia, assembly GCF_029338255.1. NCBI lineage: Archaea > Methanobacteriati > Methanobacteriota > Halobacteria > Halobacteriales > Haloarculaceae > Haloarcula > Haloarcula halobia. The sequence continues at coordinate 2,526,362 of NZ_CP119787.1, read as the reverse complement.
TCGCTCAATCCCGGCGAGTCCATTCACTCCTCTGCGTAGACGAGCGTCCGTCGACACTCGGGACAGACGTACGGCACGGGCGTCAGCACCTCGTCGGCCCGGTGGCTGCTGAGGAAGCCGTCGTCCGAGGCCGGAGCGACGATGGCGAGCGAGCCCAGCGCATCGGTTCCCTGGAGCTCCATCTTCTCGAGCGGTTCCGCGCAGTCGGGACAGGTTCGCTCGGGGGACACGGGCGACGTTTGAGCGGCCGGTCGAATAAAACCGCCACGTCGTGCCGGCTCCGCCGACCCGGCCTGGAGTCGGCCCCACTCACTTTTCGGGCAGCGACTCGGCGAACGCGAGACAGCGGTCGAGCCACGTCTCGACGGCGTCTTCAGCGGTCAGTCCCGGTCGGTCGCCCAGGGACTCGCGAATCTGGTGGGCGAGTCCGTCGTCGTCTGTCATCTGTCGTACTCCCGAGCGCGAGGGCCTGGCCGCGCTCTCGATATCGATACGCGCTCCGGGGGCTTCACCGACGCCGCGAGACGTCGTGGGAACGGTCCGGGCCGGTCACCCGACCAGTATCCAGACGGCGAGGGCGATAGTCGAGAGGATGACGACGAACTTCACGCCCGCGATGAGCTTGACCTCGCGGATGTAGCCCGCGATGAACGACGACAGGATGGCCTGCAGGGTCACCGCGTGGAAGAACAGCATCGACAGCATGTTCGTGTCGACGTTGCCCCCGAAGCCACCGCCACCGCCGACCGCGCCCGAGCCGCCGGCGTTCGAGGCCTGGGCGGAGAGGCCGGCCATGACGTCGAGGAACTGCGTCTTCAGCAGCGCCATCACGCCCAACAGCGTCAGGTAGGTCATGATGATGATGACCGTCTGCATGCGGGTTCGGGACTTGCGGTCGCGCTCTATGTCGTCCTGGTTCTCGGCGGCCTGTGCGGCCGTCGAGAGCACGTCCTGAATCTGGCTGGAGGCCTCCTGGGCCTCCGCGATGAGCTTGACCGTCCGCGCCAGGCGTGGCACGTGGTACTTGTTGTTGAACTCCCGGAGGGCGTTCTTGAGGCTGGTGCCGTAGTTGACCTTCGCGTGCATCGTCTCGAACTCGTCGGAGAGCTTCCCGGCCGACGTCTCCGAGACTACCTTGATCGACTCCAGCAGGGTCATCCCGGTGTCGTTGGCGGAGGCCAGCTTCCGGAGGTTCTCCGAGAGGTTGCCGACGATGGCCTTCCGCGAGCGCTGGTTCCACTCGTAGAAGACCGCCAGCGGGAGGAAGTTGATGTACAGCGGGACGTACACCCACGCGAACGTGCCGAGCACGGGGTTCGCGAGCATCCCGTCGACCGACAGCGGCGCCCAGCCGAGCACGACGGTGACTGCCAGCGCGACGATGGACGTCGGCACGGTCAGTCCCAGCACCAGCATGGGGTGGTCCCGGAAGAACAGGTGGGGTTTGAGCAGAATCTGCGTGAGTTCGTAGGTGCCCTCGCGGTTCTTGATGCGGTCGAAGATACCGTGGCGCCCGGTGTACTGCTCGACGAGGCCGAGGTTGAACACGCCGATGCCCTCGTCGACGACGACGTCCTCCTCGCGGTTGTTGGGCCGCAGGTAGCCGTCGCCGACGGAGTCCTGGGTGACCGTCGAGACGAGCACGAGGAAGGCGATGCCGGTGAGGGGAATCAGGCCGTAGACCGTCCCGTAGATGAGCATCGTCTGTGCGTTGCCCATCATCGACATGATGACGAGGATGATGATGAGCAACAGCGGGAACAGCGAGAGGGTCATGTACATCTCGCCGAACAGCTCCAGCGTCTCCAGCATCTTCTCCTGTTCCTGTCGGGCGGTCCGCATGTGTTTCTCCTTCTGGTCTTCCAGGAACGAGGTCATGTCACCCCCGGAGTTGATGATAGAGAGCATGTCGGTCAGGAACTGCGAGAGCTGATCCGAGGGCGTTTCCAGCGCCTGGTTCCTGACTGCCGTCCGGTAGTCCGTATCGAAGTACTCGGTCTCTAGGACGATAGACTGGAACTCCTTTGCGGCCTCGCCGTACGTGTCGTCGGCCTGGCCCATCGCGTGCAGGATCTCGAGCTGGTTCAGTCCACCCACCGAGAGGGCGTACATGAACGAGATGGAGTCCGAGAGGAGGACGTTGATCTCCCGTTTCCGGGCCCCGGCGCGGAAGTACGGAATCGAGACGAGCGAGCCGAAGCCGACGGCAAAGCCGATGAACCCGAACACGAGGCCGGTACAGAGGACCAGAATCGGCAGCTTCAGCGTGTCGATGAGCGCCGACGTCGAGTCGGAGACGGGGATACCGATGAAGGTGAACTCCGAGGGGTTCGGAATCAGGAGGTTGACCACCAGGTAGCCCAGTAGCGTCCCCACGAGCCACAGCGCCAGCCCGGCGATGACGCCGACGGCGAGCGCCCGCGCCAGGAACATCTCGACGTTGTCGGCCATCCGGGCCTGGGCGAGCTTCTCCTCGACACCCTGGACGAAGTCGCCCTCCTCGTCGAACAGCCGCTGGTAGGCCGGGTAGAAGGTGTCACCCAGCGCGCCGCCGCTGGCCAGCTCCTGGCGGTCCGTCGTCTTGAGGCTCATCGGTCACTCCTCCCCGACCTTCGGGACGAACTCGCCGAACCCGACGGCGTCCTCGGTCTCGGACTCCGGGTCCATCTCGCCGTCCATCAGGGCCGAGACGATGTCGGGGGTGTCGCGGCTCCGGTAGCTGTCGAACAGCGACGAGGCGTCGTCGAGGACGGCCTTGGTCTCCTCGACCATCTCCGCGGGCGCCTCGGGCCGGGGGACCATCTCCTCTTTCGCGGGGTCGATATCGATCTTGACCGACTCCATCTCCCGGAGGTCCTCGAGCGAGTTCTTCAACTGGTCGTTCGCGATGAGCGTCAGTATCGTGTCAGGATCGTTGATAAAGGCCTGGACGGTCGCTGCGACCTGGGTGTAGGTGTTGAGCCCCTGTTCGATGAGATAGGCGAGGACGACCTTGCGCTTGAATATCTCCTCGTCCAGTTTCTCCTGGGTCCACCCGCGGTCGAACTTGATCTCCTCCAGGGTGTTGGAGTTGCCCATCTGGACGTACTCGTCGCGCTGGGCCCGCCACTCGTAGACGTCCCTGACGTTGATCTCGTCGTTCTCCGCGGAGTACTCGTTGATCTCGGTCAGGGACTTGTTCCGGCGGACCTTGTTGCCGTCGACCCGCGTCTGGGTCTGGATGGAGACCAGGTCCAGCGCCGTGAACAGGGTCTTCGAGACGTTTATCGGTTCGGTGGTGAAGCGCTTGATGACCTCGCCGACCGAGTCGGCGTGGAAGGTGGTGTAGGTGGTGTGCCCGGTCGACATGACCTGGAACAGGGTGCGACCTTCCTCGCCACGGATCTCGCCCATGACGATGTAGTCGGGCCGCTGCCGGAGCGCGGCCTCCAGCAGGTCGAACTCGTCGACGTCGCCTCTGTCGTCCTCGCCGAACGAGGGCCGTGTCACCGAGGCGACCCAGTTACGCTGGGGCAACTCGACTTCGCGGGTGTCCTCGATAGAGACGATCTTCGAGTTCGAGGGGATAAACAGCGAGACGGCGTTCAGCGAGGTGGTCTTCCCTGACGCCGTACCCCCGGCGAAGATGAGGCTCTTGTTGTTCTCGATACACAGCCAGAGGAACGCCATCTCGTCGAGCGAGAAGGTGTTCCAGTTGATGAGGTCGATGGGAGTGAAGGGGACGTCCTTGAACTGACGAATCGTGTAGTTCGTCCCGTGGTCGGACACCTCTCGGCCCAGAGTCAGCTGGGCACGTGACCCGTCGGGAAGCGTGGCGTCGACCTGGGGCTGGCGCTTCGAGATACCCTTGCCCGACCGCTGGGCGAGTTTCACCACGAAGTCGTCGAGTTCGCCCTCGCCGTGTTCGACGTTCGAGATGATCTGTTCGTAGTCGGTGTGGTAGACGAACACACGCGAGTTGTACCCGTCACAGGAGATGTCCTCGACGTTGATGTCGTGCTTGATGCCGTCGATGCGGGCGTAGCCGATGAAGTCCCGCTTGAGCATGTACAGCAGCTTCTCGACCTGGTACTCGTTGAGGGTCTTCGGGTCGTCCTCCAAGATGGCCGGTTCCGGCCGCGCGGAGATGCCCTCGAGTGGCCCCTCGTCCGTCTCTGACTCGGCCTCCATCCCGAGGAGACGCTTGACCTGCCCCACGAAGCTCCCGTCGTCGCCGGAACTCGCGACGGACCCGTCGTAGAGGTCGTACCGCGAGAGCAGCTGCTCGGCCTCGCGCTGGATGACGTCGGCACGGTCGGCCTCCGACCCCTTGACGATGACGTCGTCCTCGGAGTACTTGATGGCCGTCTTGAGCTTGCCCGAGAGGAAGGACATGAGGTCCGACTCGATGGGGTTGCGGTGCGGTTCGATGACGTAGTACTTCTTCTCGTTTTCCTTCCGGGAGTGGAAGATGACCACGCAGGCAAACGGCTTGTTGACCCAGTAGCGTTCGAGTTCCTTGAAGTGGGACTTCTTGGACTGTGGCACCGCCTTCTCCAGGTCGTAGCGGTTGACGACGGTCGTGTAGCCCTCCCGTGTCGAGAAGAACGCGTCCTCGTCGAGGTCGGGGTTGACGTCGACGGTGTTGCGGTCGACGACGGCGTCCAGTTCGGCCGCGAGGTCCTCGCCGTGCGAGAGGACGTTCTCCGTCTGCTCGGGCTCGAACGCGAGGTACTCGGACGCGTCGAACGGGACGACGTTGCCCTCGCCGTCCGTCGGGCGCTCCCCGTCCTCGTAGTAATACTCCTGTTTGAAGTGCTCCCACGAGTAGACGTCCTTCCTCACGGGCGTCGTGCTCGGGTCGATGTGTGACTCGAACACTTCGGTGAGTGACTTGGCGGCGCTCGCCCCGTCATCGAGGTGCTGTGGGAGTTTGTTCGGTTCGAACCCGAGGTACTCGCTCCGGTCGAACCGGCCGCCGCTGTGGACCTCCCGACGGAGGTCGTCCCAGGTGTACTCGCCGACGGTCGCGGCCTCGTCCGCCGGTCCGGCCTGTGGCTGGTCGGTCGCTCGGTCCTCGGAGTGGTCAATTGCCATTGTGTTTCATGCTCGCTGACCCGTAGAGAAATCGACTGTCAGTGACCCGTCCCGCGGTATTATCCGCGGTTTGACACGATTCGGCACGGTTGACTGTGCTTTACCCCGGCCCATACTGAAACTTACGGGACCGTTACAATATCTGATAACTCGGACGTCGCCACACCGGACCGTCTCTCACTCGAGGAACGATTCCATGCGCGACATCGCCTCTTTGAGGTCGGGCAGGCCGGTGGCGTACGAGACGCGCAGGTGGCCGGACCCGCCCTCACCGAAGGCAGTGCCCGGCACGACGGCGACGCCCTCCTCCTGCAAGAGGGCCTCGGCGAACTCCTCGGCGTCGTCCCACGGGCACTTCGGGAACGCGTAGAACGCGCCGGCGGCCTCGAAACAGTCGATGCCCATCTCCTCGAAGCGCGAGAGGACGTACTTGCGACGACGGTCGTACTGCGAGGTCATCTCCTGGACCTCCCCCCAGCAGCTGTCCAGGGCCTCGATGGCGGCGTACTGGGCCGTCGTCGGCGCCGAGAGCATCGTGTACTGGTGGATGCGGTTCATCGCCTCGATGGCTTCGGGCGGCCCCATCGCGTACCCGAGGCGGAACCCGGTCATCGCGAAGGCCTTCGAGAACCCGTTGAAGACGATGGTCCGCTCGCGCATCCCCGGCAGCGTCGCGATTGAGGTGTGGTCGTGCTCGTAGGTCAGGTCGGCGTATATCTCGTCGGCGAACACCACGAGATCGTGCTCCTGGCAGAACGCCGCCACCTCGGCGAGTTCGTCACCGGTCATCGTCGCGCCCGTCGGGTTGTTCGGGTAGCAGTAGACCAGCACGTCCGCCTCGGCGGCGCCCGACGACTCGAGGACGTCCCGCGTGAGTTTGAACTCGTCTTCGGCCCGCGTGGGCACGTCGACGACCTCCGCGCCGGCGAAGGTCGCGTCCGGCACGTACGAGACGTACGAGGGCTGGACGACGGCGATGGCGTCGCCGGGGTTCGACAGCGCGCGGAAGGCGAGGTCGATGCCCTCGCTGGCGCCCGCGGTGACGAGTATCTCCTCGTCGGGGTCGTAGGGCAGCTCGTGCTTGTCGGCCTCGAACCTGGCGATGCGCTCGCGCAGTTCCCGCTTGCCGCGGTTGGCCGTGTAGGAGGTCCGGCCCCGCTCGAGTGAAGCGATGGCGGCCTCGCGGGCGGCCCACGGCGCCGTGAAGTCCGGTTCTCCGACGCCCAGCGAGATGATGTCGTCCATCTCCTCGGCCAGCTCGAAGAACCGGCGGATACCCGACGGCGGGACCTTCTCGACCCGGTCGGCAGGTTCGAAGGTCATGGTGAGACCGATAGTCTATCGTCGTCGTCGCGGTCGCCGAACTCCATCCCCTGTTCCTTGTAGGACTCCATGATGTAGTGGGTGACCGTCTGGGTGATCTCGGGGATGGGCGCGATCTTGTCGCTGATGAAGTGGGACACCTCGCGCATCGAGTCGCCCTCGACCTCGAGGTCGAAGTCGTAGTCGCCGCTGACGAGTCGCAGCGAGGTGACCTCCGGGAACTTGGCGATGCGCTCGGCGATGTCCCCGTAGTTGGTCTCGCGGTCCAGCGCGACGTTCAGCTCGACGGTCGCCCGGACCCGCTCGTCCTCGGTCTCGACGGCGCCCCAGTCGACGACGGCCTGGTACCCGCGGACGATGCCTGCCTCCTCGAAGTCCTCGATTGCGGCCGCTACCTCCTCGACGGAGAAGTCGGTCTGGCGGGCGATGTCCTCGGTGGTGTAGCGGGCGTTCTCCCGAAGCAGGTCCAGGATCTCTCGTCGACTGCTCATACAGAGGAGGCGGAGGGTCGCGGACAAAAACCTTGCTCCCTCGCCCCTCCCGCGGTACTGCTTCCTCCCGCCCGTCGCGTGCCGGGCCGACCCGTCCCCTCACAGAGAAGCCCCGGACTTTATTGAGAGGCCCGACCTGGGTGAACGTAATGCACGACGAAGTTGGGCAGGCACAGGACCCCGACACGGGGTGGGGCCACGTCGCCGAACACGACGACGCACCGGCGGTCATCGACGCCATACTCCGTCTCGACGCCGACACCGAGTACACGCGGACCGAACTGAGCGAGTCCGCCGGCGTCGCGATGAAGACCCTGTACCTGGACGGGACGCTGGAGCACCTCGTCGAGATGGGCTTTCTCTCGAAGGAGGAGGCCGATGGCGAGGAGACGACATACACCGTCGACCGGGACAGCGAGGTCTACGCCGCGGCCGCCGCGTTCGACGAGGCCGTCACCGACCGCCTCGGCGCCACGGAGTCGACGTCGTAACCCGATCGCCGCGGCGAGCGCGCAATCAGGACGCTCTTTTACCGTCGCCACGAGGCACCGCCAACGGTGGTCACCGACTCCCAGTCCCGTCTGGTCGTGGCGCTCGTCGGCGGGTCCCACGTCGCGAACCACGCGTACTTCATGCTCCTGCCGCCGATCTTCGGCCCGCTCCGGAGCGAGCTCGGAGTGACAGACGCCCAGCTTGGCGTCGCGCTCGGCGTCGTCGGCGTCGTCGTCACGGCACTCCAGCTCCCGCTCGGGTCGGTCTCCGACTCGCGCGGGCGGACGCCGGTCCTCGCACTCTCGCTTTCGTTCGGCGCGCTGGGGGCGCTGCTGACGGCGACCGCCCAGTCCTACGCCTGGCTCCTGGTGGCCAGCGCCGTCACGGGCGTCGGCATCGCCGGCCACCACCCGGCCCACTACCCGCTCATCGGGGCGGCGACGGGGCCGGCGACGCGTGGCCGGGCCTACAGCGTCCACGGGTTCACCGGCGCCGTCGGGTTCGCGGCGCCGCCCGCCGTCGTCGCGCTGTTCGCGACGCTGGGCCTGGACTGGCGACTGGCCGTCGGCTCCATCGCGGTGCTCGGGGGGCTCTACGGCGTGGTGGCGATTGTCACGCTGGACCGGTACGTCGACGACGACGTCACCGCCCCGACTGCGACGGCGCCGACGGCGGCCTCACTCCCCCAGCGAGCGCGCGCCGAACTCCGGACGGTGCTCTCCTCGCCCCCCATCGTCGCACTCACCGTCCTGTGGTTCGTGACGTCGATGGCCGGGTGGGGCATCAAGCAGTTCACCGCCGGCCTGCTCGCGACCGTCTACCGGGTCCCCGACCCGACGGCCAACTTCGCGGTGTCGGCGATGCTCGTCACGGGGGCCGTCCTCATCTTCGGTGGCGGGTGGCTCACCGACCGGTTCTCGCCCGCGGTGGTGCTCGTGGCGGGGTACGCGGCGCTGGTCGCCGTCGCGGGGGCGCTCGGACTCGGCGTGCTCCCGACGCTCGGTGCCCTCGCGCTGGTGCTCGTCCTGAGCGCCACTGTCGACGCGAGTCGACCGGCCCGTGCGTCGCTGGCCGACGCGCTCTCGTCGGCCGATTCGGCCGGGAAGAACTTCGGCCTCCTCACGGTCGGTATCTCCGGCGGGGCGGCGGTCGCGCCGCCGGTGCTCGCGGTCGTCGTCGAACGGGCCGGCGTCGAGGCGGCCTTCCTGGCGGTCGCGGGCATCGGCGTGCTGGCCATCGCACTGACGGCGGTCGTACTCGCCGTCGCGGGCGACGCCTCCGCCGGGCGACCAGTCCCCGAGTGACCGGGGCACCGCCGACAGGACGTTTTTGTCCACACTCGCCCAAGTGAGGGTATGGTCTCGCTAGACTCGGAATCCGACGTACTCGAACACGGTGACCCCGCGCCGGCGTTCGAACTGCCCGGTACCGACGGCGCCACCCACTCGCTTTCGGACCTCGAGGACCACGACGCCCTGCTGGTCGTGTTCACCTGCAACCACTGTCCGTACGCGAAGGCGAAGATGCCCGAACTGAACCGCCTCGCCGAGCAGTTCGACGACCTCGCCGTCGTCGGTATCAACCCGAACGACCCCGAGCAGTACCCCGACGACTCCTTCGAGCGGATGCAGGCGGTCGTCGCAGACGGTACCGTGCAGTACGACGCCTACCTCTTCGACGTGGACCAGTCCGTCGCGGCGGCCTACGGCGCCCGCTGTACGCCCGACCCGTTCCTCTTCCGGAACGTCGACGGGACCTTCGAACTGGCCTACCACGGCCGACTCGACGACGCCCCGAACCCCGACGACGACCCGACCGAGCGCGAGATGGCGGCCCACGTCGAGACGGTGCTCGCGGGCGAGGACGTGACCGCCACGGAACGCCCGTCTCGCGGCTGTTCCATCAAGTGGAAGCCCGGGAACGAACCGGACTACTGGGACGCGTAGCGCCGGAGTCGGGCGACTGCCTTTTTCAGCCCCGCCGCCGAAGCGAGCGGTATGAACCGAGCGGCGGTCTTCGGTGCCGAACGGCCCGTGGTCGGCATGGTCCACCTGCCGGCGCTCCCCGGCGCACCGGCACACGAGGCCTCCCGCGCCGAGATCCACGAGCGGGCCGTCGCGGACGCGAGGGCGCTCGAGGCGGGCGGCGTCGACGCGCTCGTCGTCGAGAACTTCGGCGACGCGCCCTTCTACCCCGACGAGGTGCCGGCCCACGTCGTCGCCGACGTGACCGCCGTCACGGGTGCCGTCCGCGACGCCGTCGACGTCCCGGTCGGGGTCAACGTCCTCCGGAACGACGCGGCGGCGGCGCTCTCGGTGGCCGCCGCGACCGGTGGCTCGTTCGTCCGGGTCAACGTCCATACCGGCGCCCGTCTCACCGACCAGGGCGTCGTCGAGGGACGGGCCCACGAGACGCTCCGTCTGCGCGAGCGCATCGACGCCGACGTGGCGATACTCACAGACGTCGCGGTGAAACACTCCGCGCCGCTGGCCGACCGCCCGCTCGACCAGCAGGTGGCGGACGCCATCGATCGGGGCCTGGCAGACGGCCTGGTCGTCTCGGGGGCTGGGACCGGTGCAACGACCGACGAGGGCGTCCTCGATGCCGTCGTCGCGGCCCGCGACGAGGTCGACCCGTCCGTCCCGGTGTTCGTCGGCAGCGGTGTCACGGCAGAGACGGTCGGCGACCTGCTCGAAACCGCCGACGGCGTCGTCGTCGGGACGGCGCTGAAACGCGACGGCGTGACGACGAACCCGGTCGCTCGCGAGCGGGTCGAGTCCCTGGTCGCCAGCGCCCGGGACGGGGACTGAGTACCTGTCGGAGGCCTGCTCGTGGGGAGAGATTTACCACCGGGCCGGACACACGACCGGTATGGACGAGACTCCGCTGCTCGACGTCACCGAACAGTTCGCCCGGACGCTCGCCCCCGAGCCCGACGAGGTCATCGCGGAGATGGACGCGAAGGCCGACCGCGAGGGGTTCCCGACGGTCGGCCCGGCCGTGGGCGGGTGGCTCCGGATGCTTGCCCGCATGGTCGACGCCGAGCGGGTCTTCGAGTTCGGCTCCGGCTTCGGCTACTCGGCGTACTGGATGGCCCCGGCACTCCCCGAGGACGGCCAGGTCGTGCTGACCGAGGTCGACGCCGACGAACTCGACGAGGCCCGCGAGTTCCTCGAGCGCGGCGGCTACGCCGACCGGGCGCGCTTCGAACACGGCGACGCCATCGACACCGTCGAGGACTACGCGGGCCCGTTCGACGTGGTGCTCGTCGACAACGAGAAGGACCGCTACGCCGAGGCCTTCGCGGCGGTTCGCGAGAAGGTGCCCGTCGGGGGCGTCGTCGCGGCGGACAACGCCATCGAGGCCGGGCCGCTGGACTTCACGGACGTGCGGGCCCTGCTCGCGGGCGAGTCCGTCGACGCGAACGCGATGAGCAGGGGCATCGCGGACTACCTCGAGACGGTCAGGTCCGACCCGGACTTCGAGACCGGACTCCTCCCGCTGGGCGAGGGGGTCGCGGTGAGCGTCAGAGTCGCGTGAGTCCGATTCTCGCCTGCGAAAATGTGGGTGCACCGCTTATGTACGAGCGGACAGAATCTCCGCCAAGACCCCTTTGCTCATGAGTCTGAAGATAGATATCCGGAAGCTCGGACTGTTCAACCAGATGGCCAAGGAGGGGGGCAACACGGTCGCCAGCCACCTCAGCCAGATGACGGGGATGGAGACGAAGATGGAGATTACCAAGATCAACTTCATCGACATCCCGGACATCAAGACCCACATCGGCGACGAGAAACAGATCGGCATCAGCATCGAGATGGTCGAAAAGCCCCACGGCTACATCCTCTTTCTGTTCAGCGCCCGGAGCGCGAAGGACCTCGCGGCTGGGATGATCGGCGACATGGGCGAGACCGACCCCAGCGCGACCGGTTTCACCGACATGGAGCGGTCGGCCATCCAGGAGATCGGGAACATCATGACCTCCGGGTTCATCGACGGGTGGGCCAACGTCCTGGACACGACCATCGACATCTCCACGCCGAACTTCACGTTCGGGCCGGGTAGCGGGATGGTCGACCAGCTCGTGGGCGACCGAGACGGCGAGATGGCGCTGATGTTCGACTCGCGCGTCCAGGCGCTCGACTCCGACATCAACGTGACCGTCTACACCTTCCCCGAACTCGAGGAACTGGTCGACCTCATGCAGCAAATCGACGTCTGAGGGCGGATTCCTGGTCGAGTCGACCGCTCGAGAGCAGCGAGATAGCCGGGCCGATCGATACTCGGGGAGTGTACCAGTGCGAGTCGCCGGGTCGGGGGCGCCCGGCGACCGTCGGTCCACCGACGGCCAGGACCGGGATGTCGACGTGCAGTGTCTCACTCGACGCCGGCGACGAGGCCGCGGATCTCCTCACCGTAGGCCGCCGGCGTCAGGCCGAGATCGACGTCGACGGAGACCGTGATGCCCTCGCTCAGGTCGTCCTCGACGGTCGTCGCGAAGTTCTGTGCGGGGAAAGCGCCACCGGAGATGAGGACGAAGTCCCCGTGGTGCCAGACGGCCAGCAGCGCCGACACCTCGATGTCCGCCGCCGGGATGGTGACGCGTTCGTCCTCGGTCACCGGGAACTCGATGCCCTCGAAGGGGTAGATGGCGGTCATCTCGACTGTCTCCGCGGTCTCGCCGGTATCGATATCGAGCGTCCCTTCGCCGCGTTTCTCGATGTCGGTCAGTCCCTGGTCGCGCAGCTGCTGTTCGAACTGTTCGCGACTGCTGGCCCGGACTTGGTCGACGATCTCTTCCTGGCCGACGCCGCCCGGGAGGTTGTCCAGGTCGGGGCTGAAGTCGACCCGCGAGGCGAAAAAGACCGCCAGCGCCGTCGCTATCTGTCCCAGCGTCCGGTCGGCTACCTGCGTCTGCAGGCCCTGGTCGACGTACCGCAGGGCGTGCGAGACGGCCTCGAGCGTCACCGGGCCGTAACTGCGTTCGAGCACCGTCCCTGACGTCTCGCCGGTCTGGACCCACTCGCCCTCGTCGAGTCGTTGCCGTGGTACCGCGGGCGGGGGCGTCTCCGCGGCCGCGAGGAACGAACAGCCACCGAGCGCCGCCACACCGACACCCGCACCCGCGGCCAGGTAGTCGCGTCGATCCATACCACTCGCTTGCTATTGACTGCCAAAAGATTACCGGCCGATTATCGGCGATTTCGCGGAAACAACTCCGGCGACGTTTTCGGAAGTTTCACGAGGTATATGGTGGCACGGTCCATGGGTCGGCCATGGAGTTACTCTCAGACGAGCTGGTCCCCGAGCACGCCCACGAGGTCAAGCAGGCCGCACGGGAGTTCGCCGACGAACACATCGCGCCCAACGCCGCCGACTACTACGCGTCCGGCGAGTACCCCGTCGACATCCTCGAAGCGGGGATGGACGCCGGCCTGGTCGCCCAGGACATCGGCGAGGAGTGGGGCGGGAAGGGCTACGACCTCCACCAGATACTCGCCATCGCCGAGGAGTTCTACCGGGCCGACGCCGGTATCGCGCTCACGCTCCAGCTGGCGAGTTTCGGGGCCGAGATCGTCGAGGACCACGGCGACGAGTCCCAGAAAGAGGAGTTCCTTCGGCCGGTCGCCGAGAACGAACAGATCACCGGCCTGGCCGTCTCCGAACCCGAGACCGGCAGCGACCTGGCGGGGATGTCGACGACCGCAGAGAAGGACGGCGACGAGTGGGTGATAAACGGGGAGAAGTACTGGATCGGCAACGGCGTCGAGGCCGACTGGGTGACCGTCTACGCCAAGACGGGCGACGACCCGAACAACCGCTATGGCAACTACTCGATGTTCATCGTGCCCACCGACACCGACGGGTACGACGCCGAGCACATCCCCGAGAAGATGGGCTTTCGCGCCTCCAAGCAGGCCCACATCGTCTTCGACGACTGCCGGGTCCCCGAGGACCACCTCGTCGGCGTCGAGGGCGCCGGATTCTACATGCTCGCGGAGTTCTTCAACCACGGCCGGGTCATCGTCGGCGGCCACGGCCTGGGTCTGGCGACGGCCGCCATCGAGGAGGCCTGGGAGTTCGTCCACGACCGGGAGGCCTTCGGCCGCACCGTCGACGAGTTCCAGGCCGTCCAGCACAAGCTCGCCGACATGCAGCTCGAACTCCAGTCGGCTCGGACGCTCACCTGGCACGCCGCCGACCGCGTGGCGAACCAGGACAACGCCGGGTACTGGGCCGCACTGGCGAAGACCCGCGCCACCGAGGCGGCGACGGACTGCGCCGAGAAGGGGATGCAGCTCCACGGCGGCCGCTCGGTGCTGACCGAGAACCGCATCTCGCGGGTCTACCGTGACGTCCGCATCCCGGTCATCTACGAAGGGGCAAACGACATCCAGCGCAACCTCATCTACCGGCAGGCCCCGCAGTAACGCCGGGTCATTGCGTCGCACTGTCACTCCCTACCTGTTTGGGCCACTCCTTATCCGGCGCTGACACGTATCTGGGGTATGGACGATATCTCGGTCTCGTTCGTCGACCGCGGGACTGTCACTGCCGACATGAACTTCGTGGTCGACGGGCAGGCCGTCGCCACCGCCTCGAACCGCTCGCCCGACCACGAGTACGCCGAGTTCGTCGTCTGGAACCTCGTCATCGAGACGCCCGAGATGACCATCCTCTGGGACACCGGTTCGCATCCCGAGGCCGGCGACGGGTACTGGCCCGCCCCGCTGTACGAGGCGTTCGCTCACGTCGACGCCGCCGACCACCACCTCTCGGACGATCTGGGGGCCGCGGGCTACTCGATCGAGGGCATCGACGCCGTCGTGATGAGCCACCTCCACCTGGACCACGCCGGCGGCCTCTACAACTTTGCGGGGACGGACGTGCCGATCTACGTCCACCGCGAGGAACTGCCCTTCGCGTACTACAGCGCGAAGACCGACGAGGGTTCGATCGCCTACCTCGCCAGCGACTTCGACCACGACCTGAACTGGCAGGTGGTCCACGGCGACCGGTACCACCTGACCGAGGGCGTCGAGTTGCTCAACCTGCCGGGTCACACACCTGGGCTGCTGGGGGCGCTCGTTCATCGGCCCGACCGGCCACTGCTCGTTGTCGGCGACGAGGCCTACGTCGAGGCGAACTACGCCGGCCAGCCCATGGCCACGAGTCTGCTGTGGAACAACGGCGCGTGGAAGGACAGCCTCGAGCGGTGCCGCGACCTCGAGCGCGAGACGGGGGCCGACGTGCTGCTGGGCCACGACCGCTCGGTGTTCGAGAACCTTACGTAAGCCGGGCGTACTCCCGGTCGCGTTCGAGCGTCAGCGTCTCGCCGTCGGCGGTCCGGACGACCCGGCGGTCGTCGCTGCGCTCGCTGACGCGCCAGCGGTCGAAAAACAGGTGCAACTCCAGCTCGAGGCCGCTCACCCGCTGACCGGTCTCGACGATACGGAACATGCGGTTCTCGCCCTCGCCGGCCTCGACCTCGCTCACTGTTCGACGAAGCCGTAGGTCGACTCCAGATGCTCCAGGATGTAGTCGACCGTCGACGGGTCGTAGGTCCAGAACCCGTAGAACGCTCTGGGTTCGCGCTCCTCGGCCAGCAGGGCGCTCTTCTGCTCGTCGTCGCCGCCGCCGTCGAAGACGACGAACCACGAGTTCTCGATCTCGCTTGCCCGCTCGAGATGGAGCGTGAACCGATCGTGGGTGGGTGGATGATGGAGCGTGAACCGATCGTGGGTGGGTGGATCCGAGTCCGGGTACGCGTAGGCGTGGACGTCGACGTCCGTCTCGCCCAGACGCTCGTAGAGGTCGCGTTCGCCCTCGAGCGTCGTGGTGGTCTGGAACCCGGCGTGGAGTGCCCCGCGGCCGACCCGCCAGGCCCGGTCCTCGATCTCCCGGGAGGCAGCCACCAGGCGGTCGATGGACCACGAGGTGAACATCGTCTCGTCCAGGTGGTCGAGAAGCGGCCGGTACGGGCTGTCGCCGACCGATCCCGTGGCCGACCCCGAGCCGAGTTCGTCGCGGAAGGCCGCCAGACTGGTCGCCGTGACCACCTCGCCGTCGTCGCTCAGCGTGACGAACTCGCCGGGCCGGCCGCTCTCGGTGCGTTCCGTCTCGACGCGGATGTTGCGGTCGGCGAACTGCGCCCGCAGTTCGTCACTGACGTCGTCGCCGGCGTTGTACACGGTCAGCGTCTGTTCGTGCCCCTCGACGCCGGCGATGAGTTCGGAGAGCGACATCGACGCCAGAGGTAGGTGGCCCGTCTGGTTATGCCTTCCGCCGGTCAGGGTCCCAGGTTGGTTCCCACGTGTGTATCTGCCCACTCCCGACTCGACGTTCTTCGAACTCCGTTGTCGCTCGCCTCCCGAAATCGGCCGATTGAGCCCCGTCAAACGAAAGATAACGATTAATGAGTGTCGTCGGAGTGGAAAATCTTTAGTCACGGCCCCCCAATTGCCAGAGTACGGCACCTCAGCTGGGGCCGAGATTTAACCATGACAGACAACGAGCTAATCTGGCGAATCGCTGGCGGTTCCGGCGACGGAATCGACTCGACGAGTCAGAACTTCGCGAAGGCCCTGATGCGTTCGGGACTTCACGTGTTCACACATCGCCACTACCCGTCGCGGATCCGGGGTGGCCACACGTACGTGGAGGTACGGGCCAAGGACGAACCGGTACAGTCACGCGGCGACGGCTACAACTTCCTGCTCGCCCTGGGCGACTCGTTCGCACGCAACCCCCAGGAAGAGGCCTACTACGGGAAAGAGGAGCTCAAACCGCTGTACGAGAACTTCGACGAACTGCGCGAGGGCGGCGTCCTGCTGTACGACGAGGGACTCCTCGACGAGGAAGACGTCGACGAGGTCGGCCTCGAGGAGGCCGCCGAGGAGAACGGCTGGGAGGTCGTCCCGATGGACCTGCGCGGCATCGCGAAGGAACACGGCCGCGAGATCATGCGCAACACGGCCGGTATCGGCGCGACCGCCGCCATCCTCGACATCGAGACCGACGAGTTCGAGACGCTCATCGAACAGAACATGAGCGGGGACATGCAGGAAGCGAACCTCGCGGTCCTCGAGGACGCCTACGAGGCGGCCAACGAACTCGACGTCGACCACGACATCGAGGTTCCGGAGAACACCCACGACGAGGAGCAGGTCATCCTCTCGGGCTCCAACGCGATCTCGTATGGGGCCCTCGACGAGGGCTGTCGGTTCATCTCCGGATACCCCATGACCCCGTGGACCGACGTCTTTACCATCATGTCTCAGCACCTGCCGAACTTCGGTGGCATCTCCGAGCAGGTCGAAGACGAGATCGCGGCCGCGGCGCTCGCACTCGGGGCCTCGCACGCCGGCGTCAAGGCCATGTCCGGGTCGTCCGGCGGTGGCTTCGCGCTGATGTCCGAACCGCTCGGCCTCGCGGAGATGACCGAGACGCCCGTCGTGCTGGTCGAGGCGATGCGTGCCGGTCCGTCGACCGGGATGCCGACCAAGCCCGAGCAGGCCGACCTCGAACACGTCCTGTACACGTCACAGGGTGACTCCGCACGGGTCGTGTTCGCCCCAGCAAACATCCGCGAGTGTTACACGCAGACGCGCTCGGCGTTCCGCATCGCCTACGAGTACCAGATCCCGACCATCGTCATCTACGACCAGAAGATCCAGGGCGAGCTCCGGAACCTGCCGGCGAGCCACTTCGACGAGGAACCGAACGCCGACCCAGGCTCGGTCCTCACCGAGGAGGAGATCGAGGAGGCGGCCCACCACTCCTCGGGGAAGTTCAAGCGGTTCCTGCACGAACCCGAGGACGGGTCGAACGTCAGTCCGCGCTCCATCCCCGGCCAGAAGAACGGTCGCTTCCTCGCGACCGGGAACGAGCACAACGAGGAGGGCCACATCAGCGAGGACCCCGCGAACCGTATCGCCCAGATGAACCGCCGGCTCGAGAAGCTCGACGACATCCGTGCGGACCTCGACGAGAACGCCGACCACCAGACCTACCACGGCCCCGAGGAGGCCGACTACGGCATCCTCGTCTGGGGCAGCCAGCAGGACACGGCCTTCGAGGCCGTCGACCGCCTCAACGAGACCGGTCACTCTGTGAAGGCACTGGGCGTCTCCGACATGATGCCCTACCCCGTCGAGGAGGTCAGCGAGTTCCTCGAGTCCGTCGACCAGGCGCTGGTCGTCGAGATGAACGCCACGGGGCAGTTCCGCGGCCTCACGCAGAAGGAGATCGGCAAGTACGGCGACAAGATGTCGAGCCTCCTGAAGTACAACGGCAACCCCTTCGAACCCGCCGAGATCGTCGACGGGTTCGAATCCAGCATCAACGGCGAGGACCTCGCCGCGACCAACATGAAGTACCTCCCCGCAGCGGGTGACTAACTATGAGTGCATTCAGTGCAATCGGAGACGAGAGCGAGATAGACCGAGACGAATTCACACCCGGCATCGAACCGCAGGCGACGTGGTGTCCGGGCTGTGGTGACTTCGGCGTCCTCAAGGCGCTGAAACAGGCCATGCCCATGGTGGGCAAGAACCCCGACGAGGTCGCTCTCTTTACGGGCATCGGCTGTTCCGGGAAACTGAACAGCTACTTCAACAGCTACGGGTTCCACACCATCCACGGCCGCTCGCTGCCCGTCGCTCGGGCCGCGAAACTGGCCAACCCGGAACTGGAAGTCATCGCCGCCGGCGGCGACGGTGACGGCTACGGCATCGGTGGCAACCACCTCATCCACACGGCCCGTGAGAACCACGACATGACCTACATCGTGTTCAACAACGAGATTTTCGGGCTGACGAAGGGCCAGACCTCGCCGACCTCGCCGAAGGGCCACAAGTCAAAGACCCAGCCCCACGGCTCGGCGAAGTCGCCCATCCGGCCGCTCAGCCAGTCGCTGAACGCCGGTGCGACCTACATCGCTCGCACCGCCGCGGTCAACCCGAACCAGGCCAAGGAGATCATCGCCGAGGCCATCGAACACGACGGGTTCGCCCACATCGACTTCCTCACGCAGTGTCCGACCTGGAACAAGGACGCGAAACACTACGTCCCGTATACGGACATCCAGCAGTCCGACGAGCACGACCACGACGTCAACGACCGCCAGGAGGCGGCGGAGATGATGTTCCAGACCGAGAACAAGCTCTACGAGGGTGAGGTGCTGACCGGTCGCTACTACGTCGACGACCAGAGCCCGTCCTACGGTGAGGAGAAGCGTGCGACCGGCGAGATGCCCGACGAGCCACTCGCCGAGCGCTACTTCGACGAGGACGCCGAGTGGGAGCGCACCTACGACGAGCTGCTCCACCACCACAAGTAACCCGTCGACAACCCCGTTTGGGCTGTCGTACACGAGGGGTTTCTTGTTCGGAAGATATTTTTTTGTCCACGGAAAAATACGCTACATGAGCACCGAGTCGACGGAGCGTCGAATCCTGTCTATCCTTGAGGAAGACGCACAGGCGTCGTACGCCGAGATCGCTGACAGAGCCGACGTTTCGAAACCGACGGTGCGAAAGTACATCGAGAAGCTCGAGGAGGAGGGCGTCATCGTCGGCTACTCGGCCGACGTGGACCCGAAGAAACTCGCGGGCCAGTCTATCGCGCTGGTGGGGATGGACGTGGCGAGCGAGCGGTACGTCGAGGCGACGCGCCAGCTGAAGAACGTCGACGCCATCGAGGCACTGTACACGTCGAGCGGCGACCACATGCTGATGGCCGAGGTCCGCGCGCCCGACGGCGGGTCGATGGCCAGGGTCATCGAGGACGATATCCTCGCGCTCGACGGCGTCACCGCCGCACACCCCTCGTTCCTCCAGGAACGACTGAAGTGAAGGGTTTTTAGCCGCTCCGGGTAGAGGAGCTGGTATGTCTTCCCGGCTGGTGCTGGGCGCCGGGCCCACCGCGTTGTCGCTGCTCGATACGCTCGGTGACAGGCAGGGTGACCTCGTGGTCGTCACCGACGACAGGCCCCGGGCCGGGGCGCTCCGGGACGACGGCATCGGCGTGACAGAGGCCGACCAGACGGACCCCGACGAACTCGTGGCACTCGACGTCGCGCCGGACACCGTCGTCGTCGCCTCCGAGGACCCCGCGACGAACCTGCGGGCCGCGCGGACGGCGGCCACGCTGTTTCCCGACGCGTTCCTGCTCGTCTACACCGGCACGGGGGCGACTGCCGACCAGCGCGAGTCCTTCGGGACCGTCGCCGACAGACTCGTCGACCCAGAGGAGGTGCTCACCGGCTGGTTCAGGGAGGCCGTCGGCGAGGACGGGACGCGCGTCCGCCAGCTCCAGCGTATCCTCCGGGACGTCGACGGGGAACTGGCCATCGTGACCCACGACAACCCCGACCCCGACGCCATCGCCAGCGCCGTCGCCCTGGCAAAACTGGCCGACCGCGCCGACTGTTCGGCGACCGTCTGCTACTACGGCGACATCTCCCACCAGGAGAACCGGGCGTTCGTCAACCTGCTCGACTACGACCTCGAGAACTTAGAGCCCGGAGACCACGAGGGACTCGACCGGTTCGCCGGGTTCGCGCTGGTCGATCACTCCCGGCCAGGCGTCAACGACCAGCTGCCCGAGGACCTCGACATCGACATCGTCATCGACCACCACCCACCGCGGGTGCCGATAGAGGGACGGTTCGTCGACCTCCGGAGCGGCGTCGGCGCGACGAGCACGTTGCTGGTGGACTACTTCCGACGGTTCGACGTCGACATCCCCGGACCCATCGCGACGGGGCTGCTCTTTGGCATCCGTGTCGACACGCGGGACTTCCGCCGGGAAGTCTCCGCCGAGGACTTCCTGGCGGCGGCGCGCCTGGTCGAGCGGGCCGACATGGGTATCCTCCAGCGCATCGAGGACCCGAGCGTGACCTCGGAGACGCTTTCGGTCATCGGGCGGGCCATCACGAACCGCGAGCAGGAGGGGTCGGTCCTGCTCAGCTGTGTCGGCCAGGTCGCCGACCGGGACGCGCTGGCCCAGGCCGCGGACCGACTGCTCGACCTGGATGGCGTCCACGCGACGATGGTCTACGGCGTGATGGAGGGAACCATCTACGCGTCGGCCCGGGCCCGCGGCGCGGACATCGACCTGGGGGAGGCGCTCCGTGACGCCTTCGGGCAGATCGGGTCGGCGGGCGGCCACGCCGACATGGCCGGCGCCCAGATCACGCTGGGCGTCTTGGAGTCCGTCGACGACCGGGCGGAGTCGCTGCACGACATCGTCACGGGGGTCGTCAACAACCGGTTCCTCGAGGCCGTCGAGGCGCGGTCGAACCGCCTGCTTGACGTGTACGGCCCCTCGGAGTACGCGACCGAGGGATTCGCCAGCGCGACGCTGGGCGACTCGCTGGTCGGGCGGGCGCGCCCCGACGAGGGCGAGTCGAAATCGAGCTCGAACGGCGAGACCGGCGACGAGGACGACGAGGCGACGGCCCCGGCGAGCGGCGACGGCGACGCCGACCCCCGGTAGGGGAGTCTTTTTGGCCGTCGGTCGTCAATCGAGTGTCGATGGAGGACTCCGGCCGGCCGACCGTCGGGGAGTACATGACACGCGACGTCGCCACCGTCGAACTCGACGACACGGTTGCCGAGGTCGCCGAGCGCATCTCGAACAACGAGGAGTTCAGCGGCTTCCCGGTCACCGACGGCCGGCGGGTCGAGGGGTTCGTCAGCTCCCGCGACCTGCTCTTAGCCGAGGACCACGAACCGATGTTCCGCGTGATGACCGACGACATCCTCGTCGCCCACCCGGAGATGGCCGTCCAGGACGCCGCCCGGGTCATCCTCCGGTCGGGTATCCAGAAGCTGCCGGTGGTCGACGACGCGGGCAACCTCGTGGGCATCATCTCGAACGCCGACGTCATCCGCTCGCAGATAGAGCGCGCGACCCCCGACAAGGTGGACAAACTGGGCCGGACCCTAGAGAACATCCACGGGACGACGGTCCACGAGGAGCGGCGGACGGTGTCCCTGGCGGACCTGACGCCGACACAGACGACGGTCTACGCGGACGAGCTGGAGGGCCGGGTCTACGAGCTCGAGCGGAAACTGGCCGAACCGCTCGTGGTCATCGACAACGGCGGCGACCTGTTGCTCGCGGACGGCCACCACCGGGTGAAGGCCGCCGAGCGCCTCGACATCGACCGGATGGACGCCTACGTCATCGTGCTCGACCCCCCGGTGGAACTGGGGATGGCGAAGACGGCCGCCGAGTCCGACCTCGAGTCCATCGCCGACATCGACGTCGTCGACTACGCCCACCACCCGCTGGTCGAGACGACCCAGCGCCTCCAGGAGTGACGGGGGAAGCGCCCGAACGTTCATGCAATCTGGTGTCATATAACGTGGTATGTACGACGAGGCGGACCTCCGGAAGATCCGTGAGTCCAAGGACGCCTGGGAGAACGACACGCTGGACCCGGCGCTGGACGCCCACGGCGAACGCCGCGACCGCTTTGCCACCGTCTCGAACCTCGAGGTCGACCGGCTCTACACCCCGCTCGACGTCGCCGACATCGACTACGACGCCGACCTGGGGTTCCCCGGCGAGGCGCCGTACACTCGCGGCGTCTACCCGACGATGTATCGGGGCAGGACCTGGACGATGCGGCAGTTCGCCGGGTTCGGGACCGCCGAGGAGACAAACGAGCGGTTCCACTACCTGACCGACGAGGGCCAGACGGGGCTCTCGACGGCCTTCGACATGCCGACGCTGATGGGGCTGGATTCGGACGACCCGATGGCCGACGGCGAGGTGGGCAAGGAGGGCGTCGCCGTCGACACCCTCGCGGACATGGAGGTGCTCTTCGACGGCATCGACCTGGGCGAGGTCTCGACCTCCTTCACCATCAACCCGAGCGCACCGGTCGTCTACGCGATGTACGTCGCGCTGGCCGACCAGCAAGGCGTGGCTCGCGACCAGATTCGGGGCACCCTCCAGAACGACATGTTCAAGGAGTTCATCGCACAGAAGGAGTGGGTCGTCCCCCCGGAGCCCTCGCTGAAGCTCGTCACCGACGTCATCGAGTACGCAAGCGATGAGACGCCCAACTTCAAGCCCGTCTCGGTGTCGGGCTATCACATCCGCGAGGCGGGATCGACGGCCGTCCAGGAACTGGCGTTCACGCTGGCCGACGGCTTCGCCTACGTCGAGGACTGCCTCCACCGGGGGCTGGACGTCGACGACTTCGCCCCCCAGCTGTCCTTTTTCTTCAACTCGCACAACGCCATCTTCGAGGAGGTGGCGAAGTTCCGGGCCGCGCGGCGCATCTACGCCCGGGTGATGGACGAGTGGTACGGCGCGGCCCGCCCCCAGAGCAAGCAACTGAAGTTCCACACCCAGACGGCCGGCCAGTCCCTGACCGCCCAGCAACCGCTCAACAACGTCGTCCGGGTGACCATCCAGGCGCTGGCGGGCGTCCTCGGGGGCACCCAGAGCCTCCACACCAACTCCTTCGACGAGGCGCTGGCGCTGCCCTCCGAGGAGGCGGTCCGGGTCGCCCTGCGGACCCAGCAGATAATCGCCGAGGAGTCCGGCGCCGCCGACATCGTCGACCCGCTCGGGGGGGGTTTCGCCGTCGAGGCGCTCACCGACGACATCGAGTCGCAGGCGATGGCCTACATCGAACACATCAAGGAGGAGCTGGGTGACGGGTCGGTCCGCGACGGCGTCCTCGCGGGCATCGAGCAGGGGTACTTCCAGCGCGAGATCCAGGACTCGGCCTACGAGTACCAGGAACGTGTCGAGCGCGACGAAGAGGTCGTCGTCGGCGTGAACGCCTACACCGTCGCCGAGGAGACCGAACCAGAACTGCTGCGCGTCGACGAATCCGTCCAGCAGCGACAGCACGAGCGCCTCGAACGGGTGAAAGCCGAGCGCGACGACGCGGCCGTCGAGGCCCACCTGGCCGCGCTCCGTGACCGCGTCGACGAGGGGGACAACGTCGTGCCGGCCATCGTGGACGCGGTGAAAGACTACGCGACGATGGGCGAGATAATGGCCGTCTTCGAGGCGGCCTACGGGTCCTACACCGAGACGGCGGGCGCGGTCTGAGCCGTCGGCCCGCCCTCCCGGTCCGTCGTCGGCGACGCGGGCCCGTCGGTCCGTGCGTCGACAGCCCGGTGACCTGCGGGACCGGCCGTCACTCGCTCGCCTCGTCGTACCGCGAGACGTAGACGACCAGCAAGAGCAACACCCCGAGCCCCACGCCCACTGTCGTCACTCCGTAGATGGCGACCCCCAGCGGCGTCGGCGGGAGCGGGATGATCCCGAACAGCACTGGCTGGAGGTTCTCCGGGCGGATGACGCCGAGCACGTACCCCATCACGCCCGCCAGGGCGACGATGGCGACGTAGAGGCGGACGACGATTCTGTCGCCGGATCTCGCGGCGACTGCTTCGCTCATACCAGAGCGTCGGCCGCGAGACGATTAGCCTTTTTCACTTCCGTCCCCTACGGAGGGTATGTCCCAGAAGGAACTGCTGTTCCTCGTGCTCTCCGGCATCGCCGTGATGATGTTCGTGACCGCCATGGTGCTGGTCGCCGGCGCGGCCTGACTGTCCTCGTGTGCTCCCGGCGGGTCGCTCTCCCTGTCGTCCAGCGTCACTGCGCCAACGGACGAGCCCGTCACTCGCCGGTTCGTCGGCGCTGTGCGTGAATCTATGCGTCCGCCGTCGCGAAAACAGGGCCGCCCGTCTCAGTCGTCCGCGTCGGTCCGCTCGCCGCCGTCGGGCAGCACTGACTGGTCCTCGTCTTCACCGCCGTCGGCGACGGCCGTCTCGAGCTTCCGGTCGAACCACTCGAACTCGCGGTCGAGCATGCCGTCGCGCTCCAGGTCCCACGGGTCGCCGTCCTGGACGACCGGGCCCTCGAGCCACGACTGGACGAGGTTCCAGACGAAGATTATCTGGCCGACGAACAGGATGACCGCACCGACGGACGCGGCGATGTGGAACGTCTGGACCTGTGCCAGCGGCGCGATGGCGCCGTCGAACTGGTAGGTCGCGTACCGGCGGGGCATCCCGAGGTAGCCAAGCGCCAGCATCGCGAAGAACGTGATGTTCGTCCCGACCATCGAGAGCCAGAAGTGGGCCTTCCCGAGCGTACGCTGGTACATCCGGCCGGTGAAGACCGGGAACCAGTAGTAGATGCCGGCGAACGCGGCAAAGCCGATGGCGCCCATGACGATGTAGTGGAAGTGGCCGACGACGTAGTAGGTGTCGTGGAGGATGAGGTTGACCGGGACCGCGGCGAGGAAGACGCCGGTCACGCCGCCGATGATGAAGTTCGCGATGAAGCCGATACAGAACAGCATCGGCGTCGTCAGGCGCAGCCGGCCGTTCCACATCGTCGTGATCCAGTTGAACGTCTTGACTGCACTCGGGATGGCGATAGCGATCGAGACGGCCATGAACGAGGCCCGCAGTCGCGGGTCCATGCCCGTCGAGAACATGTGGTGGGCCCAGACGCCGAAGGACAGCACGCCGATGGCCAGCGTCGAGTAGACGACGAACTTGAAGCCAAAGAGCTTCCGGCCCGAGAACTTCGGCAGGATGAGGCTGACCAGGCCCATCGGCGGCAGGACCAGGATGTACACTTCGGGGTGGCCGAAGAACCAGAACAGGTGCTGCCAGAGCAGCGGCCCGCCGCCCTCGACAGCGAAGAACGTCGTCGCGAGGTTGCGGTCGAGCAGCAGCATGACGATGGCGCTGCCCAGCAGCGGGAAGGCAAAGAGGATGAGCGCCGACTGGGTGAGGACCGTCCACGAGAAGATGTCAAGCGTCGCCCAGCTCACCTCGTCGTCTCGCTCGGTGAAGATGGTCGCGATGAAGTTGATGGCCCCCATGGTCGCCGCGACGCCCGAGAGGTGCAGGCCGAGCAGCATGAAGTCGACGCCGGGGTTGGTCTGTTCGACCGACAGCGGCGTGTACATCGTCCAGCTGGTCTGGGCCGGTTCGATCATGTTGCCGGTGATGGGCGCGAGGAAGAACCCGGCCCAGATGAGCAGCGCCGCGGGCGGGAGCAGCCAGAACGCGATTGCGTTGATGCGCGGGAACGCCATGTCGTCGGCCCCGATGAGCAGCGGGATGAAGTAGTTCGCGAACGCCGCGATGATGGGCGTCCCGAACAGGAACAGCATCGTGATGCCGTGGCTCGTCAGGATGCCGTTGTACGCGTTCGGCCCCAGCAGGGCACCGGCGGGCGTGACCAGCTGGAGGCGGATGAGCATCGCCATGATGCCGCCCACGGCGAGCGCGATGACCGCGTAGGCCCCGTAGAGGAGGCCGATGTCCTTGTGGTCGACGGTCGTCAGCCAGCGGATGACCCCCGTCGGCTTCTCTCTGTGGACGACGGTCTCGCCGGTAGCGGAACCCCCGCCCGCCAGCGGCGTGTACGACCGCCAGTCCTCGATGCGTGTCAAAAGCGCGGCAATGCCGACGAGGAGGACGGCCATCAACCCCGTCAGCAATAGATCTCCTGCTGCCATGGTCGCCCTTCGGGACTAGACGATAATGAAAGGGTCGGTTCCGCGCCGCCCTCGGTCGGTCCGTCTCCGTCTTCAGGCGTCGTCGTCAGTCTGCTCGATCGCCGCTTGGGCGTCCGCTCCCTCGTCGTCGAGCGCCGCCGACTCCTCGGTCGTCCCCTCGATTTCCGGGTCGCTGTCGGTCGGTTCCTCGAGCGCCGCCGCCTCCGCTTCCTTCTCGGCGTTCTCGATGGCACGCCCGGCGTAGTAGGTCAGCACGCCAAGCAAGAAGAACATCGAGATCATCAGCGCGAACTGCATCCCAGAGAACACCGGGTCGACGCCGAACGCGGGCACGACGGCGAACGCGGCGATGAAAAAGAGGATGATACCCAGCGGGATGAAGTTGACAGTGAGGTCGAGCAGGGTGTCTTTCTCGAATCCGAACAGTGCCATGGATAAATCGGGGTTAGCACAGGGCGGTAAATAGACTGTTGGTTTCGCTCAGGTGGTCGTCGGTCGTCACCGCCGATCCGGCTCGCGGCACGTCTGACGACCCCGTGCTGGAACCACGACGGACGGGCCAGCACGTGGGGAGACGTCGCGAGGAAGAGCCGGGACGGAGACACAGACCGCCGGACCGACTGCCCAACTCGGTAGTGGTCGCTCGCCTTGCTCGCCCGCGACTCGAACAGGGTCTCGGCTATCCTCTACGCGTCGCCCTCAGTCGGTTCTTCGGTGGGTTCCTCAGTCGGTTCTTCGGTGGGTTCCTCAGTCGGTTCTTCGGTGGGTTCCTCAGTCGGTTCTTCGGTGGGTTCCTCAGTCGGTTCTTCGGTGGGTTCCTCAGTCGGTTCTTCGGTGGGTTCCTCAGTCGGTTCTTCGGTGGGTTCCTCAGTCGGTTCTTCGGTGGGTTCCTCAGTCGGTTCTTCGGTGGGTTCCTCAGTCGGTGGGCCCTCTCCAGGTGTCTCGACGGTGATGAGTGCCGACTGTCCGAAGTCACGGGTGAAGACGCTGTGGATGTACGTGCCCGGACTGACGTCGCTCGCGTCAGCCTGGAACTCGACCGTGGAATTGCTCTCAGCGTCGAGGGAGACGTCCCGTGCCTCGACGAGGCCACCCTGGAACCGGAACTCGACGGACTGTCTGCTGACGAACGCGTTGGGGTTGGTGATGGTCGCGGTCACCGTGAACTCGCTGCCAACTTCGACAGCCTCGGGGGCCGAGAGGTTCGACACCTCGAAGGACTGTACGTCGTCGACGACCTGGATCTGTGCTGGCGCGCCGTCGGACCGCGTGTACACGCCGTGGAAGTACGACCCGGTGTCGACTTCCGACGTATCGAGAGTGTACGAGACGGTCGTCGAGTTTTGGGCCGCGAGTTCGACCTCTTCGCGGACCACTACGGTGCCGTCGAACCTGAAGACGACTTCCTGCGTGTCTGCGACGTCGTTCGGGTTCGTTATCGTCGCACTGACGGTCACCGGGTCACCCTCTTCGACGGACGGCGGTGCCGAGAGGTTCGAGACGGTGTACGACTCACCCTCCGTGAGCTCCTCCGCTTCGACGGTGACGTTGGCCGCGTCAGTCACCGGCGAGCCGTCTTCTGTCACGTACGGACCGTCCGCCGCGCCGTCCGTCTCGACGAAGTCGTACGTTTCGTTGGCGTTCGTGTCCAGATGCGGCATCGCGATCAGCGTGTCGTCTTCGGTGAGTTCGCTTTGATCGAACTCTGCGCCCGGGACGTCGAACAGCGTGATTTCGACGTCCTCGTGCTCGCCGGGTTCGAGATACTCGCTCACTCCGATGACGCTCCCGGCTACGTTGCCCTCCAGCAGGCTACTATCGTGTATCGCGACGAACCCGCCCTCGGAGACGTTGACCGAGTCGACGGTGACTGTCGTCCCGGCCGTCGTCTGGTCGGAGAACGAGACCGTCGCGGCGCCGACGTTCCCAGCGTTCCCGGCGTTCCCGGCCTGTTGCAGCGACGCGCCGGCAAAGCCGATCGCGATTGAAGATGATACGAGCATCAACAGCACCAGCGAGAGTGCTGTGACTTTTCTGGTATGTGTGTGCATCCTTCGCAATCGAAGTGTTACGATGTCTAATAACGTGACAACCTTTCATCCGGCAGTGTGATAGTTCGATTGAATTACCAACGATAATACATAGTTACCTCGCTGGACGCCACGTCGACCTGCCGATCGAAGGGTGCTGATATCAAGAGATGGATACAAACGGGAGAGATGAATCGCTCCGTTCGAACCAGGGACAGTCGCCAGGCGACAGTCGACGACCGGGGACTGGGGGCTCATGCCACACCAACTCTGGTCGGTACTCCGAGATTACTCGAGCCTGCTGAGTATCGAGGCGGGCGTTCCTATTCTATCTACTAGAATAATACCGCCACGAGCTGTACGGGTCGGTGGGGCGTGGAATACCTGCTGGTTTGCTTCCCGTGATGGGAAAAAGTATTATAGAATTGATAGTGTATCGAGCCCGGTATCTCGGTCTTACCCGTAGATATGTGTCCGCTACCCGTTCGGCGAATAATTACTCTCTACCAAGCGTGTAAAATTCCTCGTTCGGACGCATGTCCGCGAGGTGGGCCATCCGGTTCGAGAGGTTGAAAAACGAGGCGACGGCGCCGACGTCCCAGACCGCTTCCCGGGAGAAGCCGAGGTCTTCGAGGGTTTCGATGTCGTCCTCGCACACGCGCGCGGGTGCTTCGGTCAGCTTCACCGCGAAGTCGAGCATCGCCCGGTGGGCCTCGCCGACGTCCGCGGTCCGGTGGTTCGTCGCCAGTTGCTCGGCCAGCAGGGGGGCGTCGGCGTAGATACGGGCCAGCGCGCCGTGGGCGACGACACAGTAGAGGCAGTCGTTGACGCCGCTTACGGCCGCGATTATCATCTCGATCTCCGCGCGTTCGAGCGCGCTGTCCTCGACCAGCGCGTCGTAGTAGGCGAAGAAGGCGCGGAACTGCGACGGCCGGTAGGACAGCGCCGAGAAGACGTTCGGGGTGAAGCCGGCCTCCTCGGTCTCTCGTTCGATGCGTTCGCGCACGTCGGCAGGCAGGTCCGCCTCGTCGGGGACGGGGAACCGGGTCATCGCTGGTTCGGTCATACCCGACAGACGGTCGCCCGGACCGTCAGCGTGTCGGCGTCAGACCGCAGACTGCTCTAAGAGCGACCCGACGCTGCCCATCGCGGCCATCACGACGCCGGCGACGACGACGGCGACCATCCGCGAGAGCAGGCCGTTGTCGCCGATGTTCGCGACGTAGAACTCGCTCGCGGGGATCTGCCAGAGGGCGATGGCAGCGGCGACGAGCGCGAGCACCGCACCCACCGCCACGAGCGTCGGCCACGGGCGGGTGGCGTAGCCCGACTCGGTGAGGATGCCGGCGACGCTGCCACCGAAGAGGATGAGGCCGAAGACGGCCACCGGAAACAGGCCGACGAAGACGCCCACCTCCGACAGCGCGAGGCCGAGTGCGATGAACACCGGCCACGGGCTGGCGGTCCGATACTGGTCGCTCAACCCCGGTTGCTCTTCCATACCCCCTCGTTACGGGTCGGGCGACATATGCCCATCGGACTCGCTGTTCTGGCCGGTCTGGGCACAAACTATTTGTCTTCCATGGGGCTTCCATGAGGTAATGACCACACGTACAGACGAACGGGTCGGCGACTGGGAACCGGTCCCGTTCGCGGGCGGGTACGAGGGCCTCCAGGAACTCGCCGCGGACGAATTCTCGGGTGCCGTCCGTGCCGGCCCGACGCGACTGTTCATGCTGAACGGGACGGTCGTCGGAGTCCTCGACGGCGACATCGAGGACTTCGAGGACGCCGACGGCACCGCCCGCGAGGCTCCACACGAGGCACTCCCCCTGCTCGCGGTGATGCAGGACCGCGCCGACGAGGTGCGGGCGAAGTACTACACCGAAGAGACCGCCATCGAGGAGGTCGACCGGACGCTCGCTGACGGGAAGTTCACCGGCTTCGTCGAGCTCTCCGAGAACGTTCTCTCGGGCGACTACTACGTCGTCTACCACCAGGGCCGTTCGATGAGCGTCGCCTGGGTCGGGTCGGCAGAGCGGTTGCTCACCGACGACGAGGCCTTCGACCAGGCTAACGGTGAGGTGGGCATCTACGAGGTCAAGCCCGTCGACATCACGCCAGTAGAGATCCCCGAACCCGAGGGGGCCACGGAGGAAGCCGAGAACTCGGGTGCAGTCGCCGTCGAGGAGGCCCCGGACTCGCCGTCCGAGGTGGCCGACGACGGAGACGACGCGACGGCCGCCGACGCGTCCGGGGGTGCAGTGGCGGACGCGCCGCCGGCGGGTGGCGGGAGCGACGGGGACGCCGAGTCCGAGTCGAGGGAGGACGTCAGTGCCCGGTCGAGCAGTGGCCCGCCGGGGTCGAAGGCCGCCGGGTCGAGTCAGGGGGCGTCGGTCCGCTCCGGCGGCGAGGCCGACGACCCAGCCGCCGAGGCGTCGACTGACACGACAGAGCAGGCGACGTCGGCGGACGCGGCGGCGTCGAACACGGAGCCGACACAGTCACGGTCGGACCCCCGGCAACAGTCCGATACGACCGACTCGGGCGTCGAACGGTACGACCCGACGCCGAAGACCGAGCCGACGAGCGAACGACCGGCGTCGAGCGGCGAGTCGCCCCCGACGCCCGACGGGGAGCCAACGGACGGGGCCGTCCAGACCGGGCCGGTGAGTCAACAGCGAGACGAGAGCCTGGCGAACGCCGAGCGCGGCGCCGACACGAGCGGCGACAGCGGCGGTGCGACCACGGCGGCGGACCTCGAGACGCGCTCGATTCCGTCCGTGGACCCCGAGCGGTCGGCCTCGTCCGACCAGTCGGCCGCGAGTGCGTCCGAGAGCGACCCCGGGGCCGACGCCGGCCCGCGGCGTGACCGACCCCGGGCGGGGACAGCCGAGTCGCCACAGACGCGCCGGCAACCGACGCAGTCCTCGAGTCCGGCGACGCGGCCGACCCCGACGAACTCGAACGAGAGCGACGACGGCGATCCGAGCAAGGTCGAGTCCCTCGAGTCGGAGCTGGCAGAGCGCGAGAACGAGATCTCACGTCTGGAGGCGGAGGTCGAATCGCTGGAGTCGACGGCGGATGACCTTCGAGCCGAACGTGACCGCCTCCAGTCCGACCTGGAGGAGGCACGCGCCGAGATCGAGCGCCTGGAGCGCCAGCTCGAGGAGGCAGGGGGTGCGGTCACCGATTCCGGGACCGCCCTCACCCCCGGCGACGCCATCAGCAAGACCAACCTGTTCGTCCGGTACCACTCGAAGGGCGAGGCCACGCTGGCGAAGGCTCACGACGGCGAGGTCGGGCGCGAGGCGGTCGAGGAGAACCTGCGCCTCGAGTACCACACCCAGTTCGAGGCCGAGGAGGCGTCCGTCGACGGCGAGCCCTTCGAGGCGTTCCTCCACGGGACGATGCAGTACCGCTTCGTCGACTGGCTCATCCGCCACCTGCTCTACGAGATCGCCAACACCGGCCACGCCAGCGGGATGCAGGACCTCTTCGACGCCATCCCCCGAATCGACCGCGCGGAACTCAACGGCCAGGTGTCGGTGACCTACGTCGAGAACGGCGAGGAACACCGCTCACAGGAGCGTTTCGACGTGGTCGTCCGCGACCGGATGGGCAACCCGCTCGTCGTCGCGAACATGAACGACTCGCGTTCCCCCGCCACCGAAGAGCAGATGACGACGCTCGTCCGCGACGGCGAGCGCGTTGGCAACGCCTCCGAGACGCTCGCGGCGGCGTTCCTGGTCACCAGCAGCTTCTTCGAACCGGGTGCCCTGGAGACCGCCGAGGAGGCGACCTCGAGCGGACTGTTCAGCCGGGACAAACGCGACAGTTACGTGAACCTCTCGCGCAAGGACGGGTACCACCTCTGTCTGCTCGAAGCGAGAAACCAGGAGTTCCACCTGGCGGTACCCGAACTGTAGCGAGACGAAAACAGTCGTCCTAGCCTTCTATCTCGGCGGCATCTTCGATCTTCATGCCCTCGAGCTTCTCGATGATCTCGTCGATCTTCTCGTCTAAGTCGTCGACGAACTCGCCGGTCTGCTCGGTGGTGATTGCTCCCTGGCTGGAGGGCTCGATGAGGTTCTCCTCCTCGAGCACGCGCAGCGAGTAGCGAACCTTGTGGTGGGGATATCCAGTCTCGTTGGACATCTTCACGATACCGATAGGCTCGTTCTCAATCACCATGCGGAGCACCTGGAGGTGTCGCTCCAGCATGTCTACTTCCTTCTCAAGCCTGTCTATCATGGCAATTGTTAACTTGTGTTTGCGGGGTTTAAAAGTTACCCTCATCTACCCGCCTTTGCCGGTTGTTTCGTACGGACAGCGGTGTCATAAAGCCATCGCAACAGTTCACATGGGAAGGGCTGACAGCCGGCGACGGCCAGCGAACCGGACGTTCGGACCGTAATCTGTTTATCACGGTGGCCGGAATGGTCGTGCGATGACCGTAACCATCGTCGGCTCACAGCTCGGCGACGAGGGGAAGGGCGGTATCGTCGACCTGTACGGCGACGACGCGGACGTCGTGGCCCGCTACCAGGGCGGCGACAACGCCGGCCACACCGTCGTCCACGAGGGCGAGGAGTACAAACTCTCGCTCGTGCCGAGCGGAGCCATCCGCGGCAAGGTCGGCGTGCTCGGCAACGGGTGCGTCGTCAACCCGCGGACGCTGTTCGACGAGATAGACACGTTGCAGCAACGTGGCCTCGATCCCGACGTCCGCGTCGCGGAGCGCGCCCACGTCATCCTCCCGTACCACCGTGTCCTCGACGGCATCGAGGAGGAGGTAAAGAGCGAGGACGACCAGGAGGTCGGGACCACCGGTCGGGGTATCGGCCCGACCTACGAGGACAAGGCCGGCCGCCGGGGCGTCCGCATCGGGGACCTGCTCGAGCCGGACGTCCTCCGGGAGCGACTCGAGTACGCCGTCCCGCAGAAGCGCGCGCTGGTCGAGGAGGTCTACGGCGTCGATATC
This sequence comes from Haloarcula halobia, assembly GCF_029338255.1. Classification (NCBI taxonomy): domain Archaea; kingdom Methanobacteriati; phylum Methanobacteriota; class Halobacteria; order Halobacteriales; family Haloarculaceae; genus Haloarcula; species Haloarcula halobia. The sequence continues at coordinate 2,493,449 of NZ_CP119787.1, read as the reverse complement.
GCGGATCTAGAGGAGCCCCAGGCCTTCGACGTCGACGCGCTCTTCGAGGAGTTCCGCGAGTACGGCCGCCGCTTCGAGGCCAACGGGATGACCGTCAACGCCGGCGAGTTTCTCTCCGACGCGATGGTCGACGGCCAGAACGTGATGATCGAGGGCGCCCAGGGGACCATCATCGACATCGACCACGGGAACTACCCCTTCGTCACCTCCTCGAACCCCACCGCCGGCGGCGCGGCCGTCGGCACCGGTCTGAGTCCGGGGGTCGTCGGCAGTGGCGACGTCGTCGGTATCGTGAAGGCCTACCTCACCCGCGTCGGAAGCGGACCGCTGCCGACCGAACTGGGCGGCGTCGTCGGCGACACGCCGGGTTACGAGGGCGACGAGGAGGGCCCCGACGAGGACCTGGCCCGCTACATCCGCGAGGAGGGCGGCGAGTACGGCACCGTCACCGGACGACCCCGACGGGTCGGCTGGCTCGACATGCCGATGTTGCGCCACGCGACCCGCGTCTCCGGGTTCGACGGCCTCGCGATCAATCACCTGGACGTGCTCGGCGGTCTGGCGGAAGTGCAGGTCGGCCACTCCTACACCCTCGACGGGGAGGAACTGACGACGATGCCCGCTACCACCGAGCAGTGGGCACGCTGCGAGGCAACGCTCCGGACCTTCGAGGGCTGGGACGACGTGGACTGGGGTGCGGTGGCCGACGAGGGCTACGACGCGCTCCCCGAGAACGCCCGCACCTACGTCGAGTACATCGAAGACCAGCTCGACACGCCGGCCTACGCCATCGGCGTCGGGCCCGGCCGGGGCGAGACTATCGTCCGCGAACACCCGTTCTAGACGGCGCTCTCGCACCCGACTTTCTGGAGAGCGGCAGACTTTTGCGCCCGCCAGCCCACCTCCGACGTATGAAAGAGGACCTGATGGACATCATCTGCTGCCCGCTGGACAAACACGACCTCGAACTCACCGTCGAGGAACGTGCGGACGAGGAGATACTCACCGGCGAACTCGTCTGTACCGAGTGTGGCGAGGCGTTCCCCATCGAGGACGGCATCCCCAACCTCCTCCCGCCGGACATGCGCGACGAGGCCCCCGCCTGAACCTTTTTTACCTGTCCCGCCGGAATCGACTATGTGACAGACGCCCTGCCCGTGCACGTCAACCGTCAGGAGCTCCACGGACTGGAGGTTCCGACGGCCTTCGAGGCCGACGGGAGCTTCGACGTCCGCGTCGTCAACCACGGCGAGGCGCTCCACGTGCACCTGCACATCGACGACGACCTGTCGGCGGCGGCGACGCTGGAGGCGTCGAACCACTACGTCAGCGGCGAGTCCGAGCGGCGGGTCCGTATCGAGGTCGACGAGGACGCGTCCTTCCCGGTCCGGGGCTCGCTCAAGGTGGTCACGGGATACGGGGCCCAGACGCGCTACGTCGACGTCGAGGTTCACGAACCCGCGGCCGGGGAGGAGTCGGTGCTGGTAGACGAATCGCTCTCGAAACCACAGCCACGGCCCGAGCGGGGGTCGGGCTCGCTGCTCCCGGAGAACCAGTCGGTCCCCGTCCTCGCGCTCGGCGGGATCGCGCTCGCCTTCGCCGTCGTCGCGGTCACCGTCCTCGACAACGTCGGCTTGCTGCTGGGCTCGCTGGCCGTCGTCGCGGCCGCGCTCGTCGCGCTGTACGTCCGCAGTTCCGAATAGGGGTCACTCCCCGTCGTCACGGTCCGTCGGGACGCCGCCGAGGTTGCCGTCCTCGTCGAACTGCTTCGCCCGGAGGAAGCGTGCCCGATAGCGGTTCGCGTCCTCGTAGACGTCGGCCTCGCGGATGTCGCCGGCCCGCCCGTCGGCCACGGCCTCGATGATGCCCTCGACCTGTTCTTTCTCGCTGGGCGTCAGCTCGAACTCGTAGGTCCGGGTGTCCTCGCTCTCGAGTTTCGTCCACTGTCTGGCGGCCGCGATGACCACCGAACACGGTTCGCGACACGGGAAGCGGCCGTCGCCACCGTCGACGTCGAGGTCGGTCTCCCCGTCGTAGTGCCACTCGCGGCGCTTCAGACACTGCGAGTCGTCACAGCAGGCCTCGGCGACCCAGTTTACGTGTTCGTACCCCTCACCCCGATCCCAGGTCTTGACGACGCCGTAGATGCCGGTCTGGCGCTCGACGGTCTCGTGCCAGTGGGTGATATCGAGGTCGCCCTCGCGCTCGCGGTGCCAGTTGGCGACCGACGCCGGATAGAACGTCTCGACCGTCTCGACGAGGTCGGCCGCCGCGAGGTCGGCAAAGCGCCACCCGGTCCGGAGCGTCGGGGCCGACTTCAGCGGGCGGTACCGCCCCCGTCGGTCGTGTTTCGCGAGGTCGCGGGCCGCCCGCGGGTCCTCGTGGGCAGTCAGGGCGGCGGCGTCCGCCCGCGCATCGTCAGCGTGACGGACGTGGTAGCGCCGCTCGCCCTCGTCGTCGACAGTCGCGGTGACCCGAAGCTGGCCCCACTCGCTGACCACGCCGTCCCCCAGGTCGTCCAGGCGGGACTCCAGGGCCGTCTCGTCGGCGTCCTCGAGCCACCGGAGGAACGCCCAGCGGTCGGCCTTCTGTGGCGCGACGGCGTGCCAGAAGTACCAGTTGCTGACGTACGCCGAGTCGGCGGCCACGTCCCGCAGGTCGCCCTCGCTCAGCGCGCCGTGGGTCTCCTCGGGCGTCTCGAACGCGTAGCGGTCCCCCTCGCGGTCGACGCGGAGGTCGTCGAAGGCGATGCCGTCCGGAGCGGTCGCCACCAGCGCGTCCACATGGTCGCCGTGCATACCGGGAGACAGGGCTCCCGCGAAAAAAACGAGTCGGTCTCCGACCGGCGGTCAGTCGCCCGCGGTCGGGTTGGCGCCGCTGGTCCGCTCGCGGACCTGTTCGATGGCTGCGTCGACGTCGGCCCCGGCGTCGGCGGCCCGTTCGAGGACGACGTCGGCCATCAGCGGTTCGGTCCCGACCGCGCCGGCGTACCATATGGCGTGGCCGTCGACGTCCGTGGGGACGTCGTAGCCGAGGCGGTAGTCGTCGGTCAGGCCCATGTCCTCGGGGATGTCCTCCTGGGTGTGGAACCCGTCTGCGATAAAGAGCGGGACGACGACGATGTCGTCGCTCTCGAAGTACTCCGTGACGTCGTCTACCTCGGGGTCCTCGTCCATAAACAGCGCCTGCACCTCGTCGAAGCGGCCCCGGTCGCGGATGCGGCCGGCGTGGTACTCGATGGCCTTCGCGGAGTTCTCGTTGCGCTCGGTGCCGTGGCCGACCACCGCCAGGCCGAAGCCCTCGCCGACGTCGGGGTCGCCGGTGACCGACTCGGCACGCTGGACGATGACGTCGCTCATCGCGTCGTGGGTGCCCGCCGGGCCACAGTAATGGACGGTCTGGCCGGTATCCTCGGCCGTGAGCGTCGCGTGTGTGGCGCTCGTCCCGTCGGAGCGCCACAGGTCCGGGTCCCAGCCCTCGAGGCGGAACTCCCGGGGGATGACCTGCTCGGTGAAGTACCCCTCCGAGACAAAGAGCGGCACGAGATACACCTCGTCGGCGTCGACGGTCCGCAACGCCTCGCGGAACGACGGTTCCTCCTTCCAGAACGACTCCCGGACCTCCTCGAACGCGCCGGTCGCGCGGATGGTGTCCGCGTGGGTGTAGGTCGGCGTGCTCGACTCGGCGTTCAGGTGCGAGCCGTGGGCGGCGATGACGAGCGCTGGGGTCATACCTCTGGATTAGGACGAACCGTTCATAGGGGCTTCGCCCGCGAGTCACGCGGGTTTTTGTCCCCTCCAGCGTCAGGTCCGGTATGTCACTCGCGAGCGAGACGCGCGACGCCGTCCGGGCGCGCCCCTTCCTCTACGACGCGCTCCGGGCGGACGTCGTCAACTACACCGCCGCCGCCAGGGCGCTGGACGTCGACGGTGAGGTAGACGCCGTCGCGACGGCGTTGCGCCGGTTCGCCGAGGAGCTGCCAGAGTACGGGCCGCCCGCGGCCGAGGCGCGCGTGTCGATGGAGACCGGCCTGGGGCCCGTGGACGCGGAGGCGACGGACCCGTTGCTGGTCGTCGGCGACGCTCGATTCGGGCGCGACGCGGGGTCACTGACGGCCGTCGTCGCCACCGGCGACCTCTCCGGGGCGGCGCTGGCCGACGTGCTCGGCCGGTTCGGAACCGCTGACGTCGACGTCGAGGCCGCCGCGGTCGGCGGCGAGACGCTCGTCGTCGTCGTCGAACGTCGCGACGGACCGGACGCGCTCCGTCTCGTCGAGGCCGCGGTCGGCCGGTAGCCCCGGCAGCGACCGCGCGCAGGCATCCGACGACTTAAAGCGGGCGCGGACAGACCCTCCTGCCAATGACGCTGCGCGTGACGAACACGCTGACCGGCGAGAAAGAGCCCTTCGAGCCGCGCGACCCCGACTCGGTGCTGCTGTACTACTGCGGGCTGACGACGTCGGACCCGCCCCCCCTGGGCCACGCCCGCGGGTGGGTCCACGTCGACGTGATGTGTCGCTGGCTCGAGCACCTGGGCTACGACGTCCGCCACGTCGAGAACTTCACCGACGTCAACGAGAAGATCGTCGCCCGCGTCGGCGAGGACGGCGACAGCGAAGCCGACGTCGCCCGTCACTACGTCCAGCAGGTCATCGAGGACATGCGCTCGCTGAACCTCCAGCGCGCGGAGGTCTACCCCCGGGTCTCCGAGCACGTCCCCGAGATAATCTCGCTCGTCGAGCGCCTCGTCGAGTCGGGCCACGCCTACGAGGCCAACGGCTCGGTGTACTTCGACGTTCGCAGCTTCGAGGACTACGGCAAACTGTCGAACCAGACCGTCGAAGACATCGAGTCACAGGGTGCGGCCGCCGAGTCGGAGAAGCACCACCCGGCGGACTTCGCGCTCTGGAAGGCCGGCGGCGTCCGACCCGAGGACGTCGAGGAACACCAGCATCCCGAGGCCGCGCCGGCCGCGGCGGCCTGCGAGACGGCCCAGACGTGGGACTCGCCGTGGGGCGAGGGCCGACCCGGCTGGCACATCGAGTGCTCGGCGATGTCGATGACCCACTTGGACGAGTCCATCGACGTCCACGTCGGCGGCCAGGACCTCGTCTTCCCCCACCACGAGAACGAGGTGGCACAGAGCGAGGCCGCGACCGGCGAGCAGTTCGCCACGTACTGGCTCCACGTCCGCTTACTGGAGACGAAAGGCGAGAAGATGTCCTCCTCGCTGGGCAACTACTTCACCGTCTGCGACGCCGTCGCGGAGTTCGGCCCCGACGTCCTCCGGACCTTCCTGCTCTCGACGGCCTACAGTTCCAGCGCCGTCTACAGCGAGGCGACCATTGCCGAGGCACGGGAGCGCTGGGACCGCCTCCAGCGGGGCTACGAGCGCGCCGTCGCGGCCTGCGACGACGTCGACGCCTACGCTACCGTCGCCGACGAGACGCTCCGCGAGGCCGTCGACGCGGCCCGGGCGGACTTCGAGGCGGCGATGAACGACGACTTCAACACCCGCGAGGCGACGACGGCCCTCCTGGACGTGACGGCGGCGGTCAACACCCACGTGGATGCACACGAAGCATTCGATTACCGGGGCCTCCGGCGCGCCGTCGAGACCTTCGAGGACCTGGGTGGTGGCATCCTCGGCCTCTCGTTCGGTGAACAGACGGACGGCGACGTGACCATCGCCGGCGACCTCGTCGAACTCGTTCTCGAGGTCCGCGAGCAGGAGCGGGAGGCCGGGAACTACGAGCGCGCCGACGAGCTGCGCGACGAGCTCGAGGCACTCGGCGTCGAGGTGCAGGACACCGACGACGGCCCGACCTACCGGCTCTGAGGTATCGGCACCCCTCCGGTCGTCTCTCCGTTGGGTCTGGTGGTACTGGGGTCGTTGCAGCGACGTCACGACACTGTCAGAGCCGGCTCGCTGCGATGTGGAGCCGACGACTGCTATCACCCGTCAGCACGAGTATATATACTCGATCGGCGTACCTACTGTCGTTATGAAATGCTTACCAAGTAGCTCTCAATCCGTCCGACTACTGATTGCGACGGTCGTCGTCGTCTCGGTCGCGTCGTTCGGAGTCGCCCCAGCCCTCGCCCAATCTGACCAGCCAGCGTGGGCCGACGAGATGTTCGGGAGCTTCGAGGGATTCGTCTCGACGTACAACGAGAACGTCGACGCGAGTGACCTCGGCATCGCCGCCGACCAGCTGAAAAACGAGCGCGTGAATCTAATCGTCACCGATGCAGATGGCACGCAAGGCACTGCGTCGTTCCGAATGAACGCGCAACTCCAGATTCAGGAACTCGAACAGGGAACTCGTGACGACGCGACGCTGAAGATGACGACCGACCGGGCGACCATCGACAGGATCCTCGAATCGAACACCCCCACGACCGCGTTCCAGAACGCTCTCATGGACGGTGACATCCGAATCGACGGCATCGGGGTCATCAACTCACTGAAATGGGCCGTGATCAACGTGCTGGCGAGCCTGTTCTGATAGCTTTCCGGTCGATATCTTCACCGACGTACGCGGCCCCGTAACGCCTGTGACTCCGATTCAAGTGGGGTCCGGGCGCCCTCTCGATTCTGTCATCGGAACGTGCTGGTCCCGTCAGTGGCGAGCCGGTTACACCCAGGTTCGAAGACGGGATGCGGGGCTGGGAAGCCGTGGCGGGTGACGAGTGACACGACGAGCTCACGGCGCTCGGTGTCTAGGTACCGGGCGCGCACGATGACACCGCCCTCTGGCTGTAAGCAACGACTTCCGCCGCGCCGACACCCGCCCTCCCGTGGCCCGGGTCGTGACAGGTAGTGTATACCAATACCGTACCTGCACGTCAGTGGAACGTACGATGAACCTGTTCCACGCAAACTCGCGGCCGGTCCGCATCCTTCTGGCACTCGGACTGCTGCTCGTCGTGGCCTCGCTGTCCTCGACCGGTGTGACCATCTGACCCGGGTGGGCCCGTAGCCGAGTGACTGTCGCCGACACCCGCAATCGAGCGCAGCAACCGCTCTGGGACGGGCCCCCTCGCTGACTGGTTCTGCCCGAGCCGGGCCGACGGTCCGACACGTGTTGTTTTTTTACACCACGGGGCATCTGTTGGGACACCATGCGAACCGGACTCCTCACCGCGCTCGTCGCTCTCCTCGTCGTCTCCTCCGGATGCGTCGGCCTGATCACCGGCGAGACCGTCGCCTTCGAGGCCGAACCCGCGGCGGTCGACGCCGCCGCCCTCGAGACGACCGGCTACGACGAGGCCCGCGCCGAGGCCCAGACCGTGACCCGGAACGTCTCCGTCGTCGGACAACAGCGGACCGTCCGCATCACGAACCACGTCGCCGAGTACAACCGCTCGGTCGACCTTGGACCGCTGGGCGAAGTCGAGTTCGCCCGCCTGGTCCTCCTCTCGACGCCGGGGGCGACGGTCGCCGGCCAGTCGCTGAACCCGCTCGCGAGCCAGTCCAACCGCCGCCTCGTCGAGCGACTCGTCCAGCGCTCCGGGCGCATCAGCGACGTCGAGAGCCAGGGCAACCGGACCGTCCAGATCCTCGGTGAGGACCGCACGGTCAGCGAGTTCACCGGCACCTCCGAGGTCCAGGGCCAGGAGATAGACGTCCGCCTGCACGTCTCCAGTTTCGAACACGAGGGTGACGTGGTCGTCGCCATCGCCGTCCACCCCGAGCGCATCGACGAGCGAGACCGGGTCGACACGCTCCTGGGCGCCATCCAGCACCCCACTTCCTGACGCCACCGGGGCGTACCGTTTTCTGCCCGGCCGGCGAGTGGCCGGTATGCACACGGCAGCAATCGCCGGGGCGCTGCTCACCGCCGTCGGCCTCGGGGGCTACGCCGTCGGCGTCCTCGTGCCGTACTCGGGCCGGGCGTTCTCGCTGACGGCGCTGATGCTCGGGCTGACGCTTCTGACCGTCGGCCGTGCCCAGGGGGGAACCGAACCGTGATTTCGGCCGTGGTCTACGCCGACGAGGAGGCGGTGGCCTACGACGACCTCTCGGCGGCCCGTCGCGCCCCGGGGACGACCTGGGTGCACGCCACGTCGGTCACCGAGGCGGAAGTCGACGCGATTCGGGACGCGTTCGACCTCCACCCGCTGCCCATCGACGACGTCCGGAACCACGCTCGGGCCAAGACCGAGGAGTTCAGCGACTACACGTTCGTCCTGCTGAAAGTCGCGGCGCTCTCGCCGGGCGAGACGACCTTCGAGAAGGAGGTCCAGACGACGCCGGTCGGTATCTTCGTCGGCGACGACTGGGTGGTCACCGTCTCGCCGGGCGCGGCGCGACCGGTCCAGCGCGTCCTCGACGCCGTCTCGCGCGGGGACGAGCGCCTGCTCCACCGCGGCGCCGACTTCACCGCCTACCGGGTGCTGGACGTCATCGTCGACGGCTACTTCGACCTCCTGGACGAGATCGAGACCGACATCGAGGAGATCGAGGAGGAGGTCACCGTCTCGACGGACCGGGAGACCCTCGAGAAGATAAACGACGTCCGACGGGACCTGCTCTCGTTTCGCAAGCAGGCCTGGCCGGCCCGCGAGGCCGTAGGTGTCCTCGCCCGCGGCGATCCCGCCCAGGTCGCCCCCGAGACCGAGAAGTACTTCCGGGACGTCTACGACCACCTGGTCCAGGTCGTCGACCTGACCGAGACCTACCGCGACCTGGTGGCGGGCGCCCGCGACATCTACCTGAACACCCTCTCGCAGTCGACCAACGAGGTGATGAAGGTGCTGACCGTCGTCGCGACGATATTCATCCCGCTGACGTTCGTCGCTGGCGTCTACGGGATGAACTTCGCGGACAGCCCCTACAACATGCCCGAGCTCACGTGGACCTTCGGCTACCCGGCGACGATGCTGGGGATGGCGCTCATCGTGGCCGTCATGCTCGCTCACTTCCGCCGGCGGGGCTACCTATAGGGTCAGCGGGACGAGCAACACCCCCATCAGCGTCGCTCGGCGCGTCCGGAAGTGCGGCGGGACGTGCCCGACGAGCGTCGCCGCGCCGAACGCACCGACGCCGACGGCGCCGGCAAAGACCCACGAGAGGACGCCCAGGGCCGCGAGGACCGCCAGCGAGAGGCGCGTCGGGTTCAGTCGGCCGACGGTCCGGAGGTACCGGTCGCCGAGCACCGGTACCAGTACCGCGCCGGCGACGGCGGCGAGTGCCACCGCGGTCAGCAGCGGGGGGAGCGCGAGCGGGACGCCGGCCCGTTCCATGGCGACGAGGACGCCGGTGCGCGGTTCGCCGAGCGCGACGAGCGCAAACAGCGCGAACACCGCCGTCGCCGTGTTCACGCCGCTGGTCGTGACCACGAACGCACGCGGGCCGCCGTCCGCGGTCAGCCCGAGCGCCAGGGTCGCCGCCACGGCACTTGAGACGCCCGGCAGGTAGCCGACGACCGCGCCACACAGCGTCCCGACGACGACGAGGCCGGCGACTCTCCGCCGCGGCGTCGTCACCGTCGCGTCGGCCTGTGCGGGGGCGCCCTCGCCGTCGATGGCCGCGAGCAACACCGGCGCGCCGAACAGTCCCGCGAACAGCGCCACGAGGACGTCCGCGACGGGCAGGAGCGACGTCACCTCGGCGTCGAGGACGAGTAGTCCCAGGCCCCCGCTGGCCGCGAGCGAACAGCAGGCCCCGACCATCGCTCTGGCGTCGCGCTCGGTGGCGACGAGCAGCGCCGCCACGCCGCCGAGGACCAGCGAGCGATGGGCCTCGACCAGCGGGTAGAGTTCGACCATCCCGGCCGTGACCGGCAGCGCGAGCGGCGCCGCCAGCACGACGGCGCCGGCGCTCCCCACGGCCGAGAGCCGTAGCGCTTCCCGGCCCCGGCCCTCGACGACGAGCCGGTGACCCGGCAGCGCGCCGGCGGCCATCGCGGGGTCCGGGACGCCAAGCGCCAGGGCGGGGACGACATCGAGGAACGTGTGGACGACGCCGGCCGAGAGCATCGCCGCCCCGACGTAGCGGCGCGGACCCGGGACGGTGCCGGCGGTAGCGGCGAGCAGGAGCGCGAACGTGTTCGCGTGGAGGCCCGGGACGAGGCCGCTGACCGTGCCGAGGCAGACGCCCCCGGCCACCGCCGCCAGCAGCGTCGCCGTCGCGACGGGGTCGCCCGAGAGTCTGACCGGGAGCATAGATGCCCCTGGTCCCGTCCCGGTACTTGAACCTCAGCACCGGTCGGTGGCGTCCGTATCCCCGCGCGCTGGTCCGGTGGCTTCGCGAGGGCAGCACTCGCCCGGGCGCTCGCGGGACGCGTCGCTGTGCGGGTCGGCACCGAAGAAAAGTTCGCTGGTTGCCGTCGGCTGATTAGCCGAAGAGCTCGCCGAGGCCCTCGCCGCCTGCGTCGTCGTCTTCGTCGTCGTCTTCGTCGTCGGCCTCTTCCTCGTCGGCCTCGTCGTCGGCCTCGTCGTCGGCCTCGTCGGCGCTCTCCTCGTCGGCCTCCGCGGCCCCACCGCTCGCGGCGACAGGTGCAGCGGCGGCCTGCTCGACGGCCTCGTCGATGTCGACGTCCTCCAGCGCGGCGACGAGCGCCTTGACGCGGGACTCCTCGACGTCGACGCCGGCGGCCTCGAGCACGCCGGTGAGGTTGTCTTCGTTGATCTCTTCGCCCGATTCGTTCAGGATGAGTGCAGCGTAAACGTATTCCATTGTTCTGTGATGTGGTGTGTGGGTGGTTAGAACATCGCTCCGAGCGCGTCGCCAGCGTCGTCATCGTCGTCATCGTCGTCCTCGGCCTCCTCGGCCTCGGCCTCGACGTCGTCGCCGGCGTCCTCGTCTGCGGTGTCCTCGTCGTCTTCGTCAGCCGATTCCGCAGGTGCCGCGGCGACCTCCACGTCCTGGAGCTCGTCGGGCAGCGCCTCCGTGTCCTCGATCTGGGCCGCGAGCGCGCGCAGCTGCGCGTCGGCCTTGCTCACGAGGTCGGGGACGACCTCGGGGTCCTCGATGGCGGCCTGGAGTGCGAGGCTCTTTGCCTCGCCGCTTGCCGTCTGGAGCATCGTCGGGACCGTCTGGGCCGTCGGGTACTCGGCGTTGACCGAGAGGTTGAAGGCCCGGCTGGCCGCGGCCGAGATGTCGGCCGCGTATTCGTCGACGTCCAGCTCGAGTTCCTCGGGTTCGAACAGCACGCCGTCCGCGAAGACGCCGCGGAGGTCGAGCCCGACCTCCTTCGGTTCGATGCCGAGCTCGCTGAGGACGTTCGAGAGCCCCTGGGAGACCGCCTCGCCCGCGTCGAGCACGGTCGAGTCCGAGAGGACCTGGATTGAGCCGTCCTGGATGCGCGCGTCCGCCCCGACGCTCTGGAGCTCCCCGACGAACGGTCCGGGGTCGACGCCGGTGTCGCCCTCGGGAATCACGATGTCGTTCGGGGCGATCTCGCCGGCGCTGATGGGAGCCGGCGTCTTCGAGGCCTCGAGCTCCTGGAACAGCGAGAACGGGTTGCTGTCCGTTCCGATGAGGCCGACCTGGCCCTCGACGAACTGCGTGAGGTCCTCCGCGCCGTCGTCGACTTCCTCGAGGGCCCGCCGGAGCAGCGTGTTCCGCGAGACGCGGAGTTCCGCGGTGCCGTGCAGGTCGCGGCGCATGTCCTGGAGCTGGCGGGACGGGATGCCCGCGATGTTGACGACGCCGACGCTCTCGTAGGACTCGATGGTCTCGACGAGGGCGTCGACCTCCTCCTGTTTCCACTGCGGGATGGTCTCTGTCTTGCGTTCGCCTTCGGCGCTCATGTCAGGCCACCTCCACGGCGGGCCCCATCGTCGTCTTGATGTAGACGGTGTCGATGTTGAGCGGCCCCTTCTCTAGGTCGGCGTGCAGGCGGCGGAGGATGACGTCGATGTTGTCGGCGATGTCCTCGGCGGACATGTCCTCGGCACCCACGCGGGTGTGGAAGGTTCGACGTTCACCGCTGCGCAGCTGCACGGTGTTTTTCATTCGGTTGATGACCTCGACGACGTCGTCGTCGGGGTCGAGCGGTTCCGGCATCTTGCCGCGCGGACCGAGGACGGTCCCGAGGTAGCGACCGATGTCCTGCATCATGTCCGTCTCGGCGATGAAGAAGTCGGTCTCGTTTGCGAGGTCCTTGGCGGCGTCGTCGTCGCCCCCGAGCTCCTCGAGTTCGTCCTGGCTGAGTACGTCGTCTGCGACCTCCTCGGCACGGAGGGCTGTCTCGCCCTCGGCGAAGACCACGATGGCGGTCTCCTGACCGGTGCCGGCAGGGAGGACGACGGACTCGTCGACGCGGTTCGACGGGTCGTTGAGATCTAAGTCGCGCAGGTTGACTGCGAGGTCGACCGTCTCGCGGAAGTTCCGCTCAGGTGCGTCCTCGAGTGCGCGAGAGACTGCATTCTCTATTTCCTGGTCTGCCATTGTTCACCTCCGTAGTGCGCCAAACGGCTGCTACGGGTCAGTGAAACAGGCGGTTGCCTGTCTCGTCCGTGTGGAGGCCGATGCGACACTTAAAAGCGTCGAACCACCGCGCAGACGGTGTGTGACAGTCACATACCGGCGCGGGTACGGGGACGGACACACCGCTTTCGGGCGAGCGAACAGGGAAATCGCACTCCGAGAGTCGGGTCGGCGTTACGCGTTGGCCGCTTGGCCGAAGACGTCGTCGTACTCGCCGCCGTCGATGCGCTCCTTGAACTCCCGGGGGTCGTTGCCCTCGATGGTCACGCCCAGGGAGGCACAGGTGCCGACGACCTCCTTCGCGGCGTTCTTGAGGTCGTAGGCCAGCAGGTCGGGGTGTTTCTGCTCTGCGATCTGGATGACTTGGTCGACGCTGAGGTCCGCGACGAAGTTCTCCTGGGGTTCGCCGCTGCCGGTCTCGAAGCCGGCCTCGTCCTTGATGAGCTCGGCCGTCGGCGGGACGCCCACCTCGATGGAGAACGACCCGTCGTCGTCGTACTCGACGGTGACGGGGACTTCGGTGCCGTCGAACGCTGCGGTCTGGTCGTTGATCTCCTGGACGACTGCCTGCACGTCCACGGGAGTCGGGCCCAGTTCGGGACCGAGCGGCGGGCCAGGGTTGGCCTGGCCGCCGGGAACGAGCACTTCGATAGTTCCAGCCATGTCTCAGCCATCCCGTTCGGCGGTTTAAAGGATTGCGTTTCACCGACGCCCCCGTGAGTGCGACACACGGCCGGACCGGCCGACCTGCGGCCGTTAGGCGAAGGTCACGCCGTTCATCGCGAGGAACTCGCCGGCCGCCTTGATCTCGACCGGCGACCCGATGATGCGGACGTGGTCGTCCTCCCGACGGACCGTGACGGTGAACCGCGCTTCCAGTTCCTCGCGGATGCCGTCGAGCGCACCGGCTGGCAGGCGGATCTGCGTGCTGTCGCGGAAGCGCTCGACGTCTGCCATGATCGAACCTGACGGTTGGCCGCCTAAAGGCGTGTCGACTTACACGTGGCTGGCAAGAATTACCGACTGACGACGGGCCGGTCGGCGAGGGAAGAAAGCCTTATCCAGCGCGCGCGGCGGAGGTACACGTAATGGGGCTCGAAGAGGAGATACAGGAACTCGAGGAGGAAATCGCGAGTACGCCCTACAACAAGTCCACCGAGGCCCACATCGGCCGGCTGAAGTCGAAACTCGCCGAGAAGAAAGAGAAACTCGAGCAACAGCAGTCCTCCTCGGGCGGTGGCGGCGGCTACGGCGTCGAGAAACACGGCGACGCCACCGTCGCCCTCGTCGGGTTCCCCAGCGTCGGCAAGTCGACGCTGCTGAACGCCCTGACCAACGCCGAGTCCGAGACGGGTGCCTACGAGTTCACCACGCTCGACGTCTACCCGGGGATGCTCAAGCACAAGGGCGCCAACATCCAGATTCTCGACGTCCCCGGCCTCATCGAGGGTGCCGCCGGCGGCCGCGGCGGCGGCAAGGAGGTCCTCTCGGTCGTCCGGACCGCCGACCTCATCGTGTTCATGGTGTCGGTGTTCGAGATCGACCAGTACGACCGCCTGAGCGAGGAACTGTACAAGAACAAGATCCGCCTCGACACCGACCCCCCACGCGTGTCCGTGCGAAAGAAAGCCAAGGACGGCCTGAGCATCAACAGCTCCGTCGACCTCGACCTGGACGAGGAGACGATCAAGGCCGTCCTGCGCGAACACGGCTACGTCAACGCCGACGTCACCATCGGCGAGCAGATGGACTTAGACCGCCTCATCGACGGCGTGATGGACAACCGGGTGTACCTCCCCTCCATCGTCGTCGTCAACAAGGCCGACCTCATCGAGGAGAACTACCTCCCGACGGTGAAAGGCGAACTCCGGGACCGGGACATCGACCCCGAGGAGGCCATCTTCATCAGTGCCGAGAAGGAGAAAGGGCTGGAGGGCCTGACCGAGCGCATCTGGGAGGAACTGGGGCTCATCCGCATCTACATGGACAAACCCGGCCGCGGCGTCGACTACGAGGAACCGCTCATCCTCCGCGAGGGCGACACCGTGGACGACGCCTGTGAGAAGCTGGGGGGCAGCTTCGACGAGCGCTTCCGCTTCGCCCGCGTCACCGGGCCGAGTGCCAAACACGACGAGCAACAGGTCGGGCGCGGCCACGAACTGGCCGACGAGGACGTCCTGCGTATCGTCGCCCGGCGGTAAGCTGCGACCGAGTATTCTCCTCCGCATGCACGGGCGGCCCCGCGTGGGAATGCGTGGACTCTTTGCGCCGACTCCCTACCCACGCGTATGGAGCACGGCCCACGCCGCCGCCTTCTCGCCGTCGCCGTCGCCGGCTTCGTCCCCTGGACGGTGCTGCTTATCGGCGACGAACTCACGCTGGTGTTCTCCTTTGGCCTGTTCAACACCAACCCCCCGATGGTGGTCTCGGTGTACGACTTCTTCTTTCGCTTCACCGACGGCCTCCCCCGATTCATCGAGGCCTGGGGGACCGGCGTCCTCCTGTATCTCATCGCCCTGGGGAGCGCCGTCGCCGGCGTCGTCTGGCGCGAGGACGTGCGCCTGACCGCCTTCGCGCTCGCCGCGGCCGGCCTCTCACAGATTACGGTCGTTCTCGGGTTCAACCGCCGCGTCGGCTACGTCGGGTTCCCGCTGGGAACGGTCGTCATGCTGGCCGTCGTCTGGTGGTTCTACTGGCCGACGGTGCGTGAGACTGGGGTCTTCGGTGTCGGGTCGGACGCTGAGTGAGCTGGTGGACCGGCTGAGTTTCGAAGAGTCGTCCGTCTCTCTGCTGGCAGGGTCCAGACAGTTTCGAACAGCCAGAAAGCCCCCGCTCGCTCCGGTCGAGGGGCTCGCTGCGGTCCTCGGCCGCAGGCCTGCGGTCCTTACGTCGCCCGTCTTCCCGGAGCGAGCGGCCCCTTTCAGTCCCACCCCGTGGACTTTCCACCCGGGCGGGACTGAAAGGGGCCGACCTATCGACGAACCCCGGCGACGCAAGCACCGCAGTGAGTGAAACGAACGAGGAGCGCAGCGAGCCGCGGGAGTCGATAGGTCGGGGGCTTTCTGGCTCTCGGTACTCCCGTCCCCAGACCCACTGTGTGTCTCTCCTAGGACGGTAACCTTTTCGCGCACCCGTCCCACGGCACGCATATGCTGACGCTCGACCACACGATGATGCGCGTCGAAGACCTGGACGCGTCGCTCGACTGGTACCAGAACTACCTCGACTACGAGGAGAAGGGCCGCTGGGAGGCCGACACGTTCACCAACGTCTTCCTCGGCCCCGAGGACATGCACGACGAGGGCGCGATGCTCGAACTGACCTACAACCACGACGGGCGCTCCTACGAGATGGGCGACGCGTGGGGCCACATCGCCGTCCGGTGTGCGGACGTCTACGACGCCTACGAGGAACTGATGGACGCCGGCGTCGAGGACTATCGGGACCCGGACTCCTGCGGTGGCTCGTACGCGTTCGTCAAGGATCCCGACGGCCACGAGGTCGAGATCGTCGAGCGCGACCACGGCGCGACGTGGTCCCTCGACCACACGATGCTGCGCGTCGAGGACGCCGACGAGGCCATCGGCTGGTACGCCCGCAAACTCGACTACGAGCTGTTCCGTCGCTCCGAGCACGACTCGTTCGCGCTGTACTTCCTGAAGCCCCGCGAGGCCGCCGACGAGGCGATGTCCGTCGAGCTGACCTACAACTACGACGGTCGGTCCTACGAGCTGGGCGACGCCTGGGGCCACCTCGCGGTCAGCACCGACGACCTCCACGAGACGTGGGAGACGCTGCTGGAGCGGGACGCCCAGGACTACCGCGACCCCGCGAGCTGCGACGACCGCTACGCCTTTACCAAGGACGCCGACGGGCACGAGGTCGAGATCGTCACGAACTGACCGGGCGGCTTTTCGTTCATTTATAACACGTCTGCTCCACGTCAGACGGTCGCATGACACGTACCTGAAACGAACTGTAACGGTCCGAAACGTCCACGAGATTCTCTCTCGGGGCCGTTGACAGGCTTGGTGCTGTGTGTCATCCCGCATGGCTGACCACAAAACATTTATAATACCCACCATAGGTTTAGAGCGTACCCCTACCCATGGTGCTAGATGCGAGTACACTGGTTCGGTCTACGCGTGGTCGCGGCGACTGCGCTCTGGCTACGTGGAAAGCAGCTGGCGCCGCCCGATAGCAATCAACAAACTATGACAGATACAAACGAAAAACTCAGAAGCCTGTTCCTGACAGCGCTGATGGTCTTCTCGGTGTTCGCCGGGACCATTGCGTTCTCGGGAGGGGCTGCTGCCGCCGCTAACGTCGGCATTACTCAGGCGACTGAGTATACTGCCAATAGCGGGGGTAACGCGGACAATATCGAAGTACAGCTCAATTCAACGCTCGACACGGCCGTCAACTCTGACGGTACCGTTACAGCCGCTAGTCCAGAAATAGACGTTTATGTCGAGCGCAAGAAGGTAAGTGACGGAAACGTCAACATCGACAACAACGGTGGGACTGACGAGAATGGCCGAATTGAGGTCTCCCTCAGCGGCTCGCTGGCAAACCCATCGCCGAACCAGAACGTGACCGTCGTTCTGCGGGAAGTGTCGGCAAACGGTGTCGATACCACCACGCTCTACAAGCGCAACATTCGAGTCACCTCCCGGACAGTGGCGCCGTCCACCACTAACGTCGCCAGCGACGATTCGTTCAGTAAGGGGGGACTGAACTACATCGACGTCTACCGTGGTGAGCGTATCGCCGTCGAGGATACCGCTGCCGGCCCGACCGCCACTAACTCATTCACTGTCCGAGAGAGCGGTGGCAGTATCATCGCTTCCGGCACCTTCGACGACAACAGCGACGTTGTCTACCTCAACACGAAGAACCTCGACGTCGGTGAGAGCTACAACATCACGCACGACACCGACGGTGACGATGCGTTCGAGCGTGCGACCGGGTTCACGGTGAACCAGGTCGGCCTCGGCATCGAAGCCGTCGACACCGACATCACCGACGACGACGACCTCGAAGCCAACGTCACCATCACGCGCGGTGGCCAGGGCGCCGAGGTCCTTCTCCGTGACAACAACGACGACGTCGTTAGCCGAACCAACACGACGTCGCTCTCCAGCACCGGCAACAACACGTTCAACTTCGGCACGCAGGACGCCGGCGACGGTCCGTACACCGTCCGTGTCATCGACAACCAGACTTCCGTCGGCGCCACGACGTCTCAGATCAACGTCTCCGAGGCTGCTGACGACGAAGCCAGCTTCAGTCAGGCTGTCTACAGCCAGGAGCGCGGCGACGTGGTCAACGTGACCGTCCAGCTCGACGGTACGGACGAAGGTACGGTCCAGATCGGTAACATCGCCGATACGAACTACAACCTCACGATGCAGGTCACCGACGACAATGGTGACGGTGAGGTTACCATCCAGTTCAACAGCTTCTCCGCTGGTGCATCCAGTGCGCGTGATACCACGTGGACCGACACTACCCACTCTGGTACCGCTGCAGTCGTGACCACGGTTGACGACGACGACGAAGTCACGGTCCTCGACGAGCGTGGCTTCTCGCAAAACGACGTTGACGATTCCGGGACTGTTGACCTCGACGAGGTCGGTTCCAAGCTCCTCGACGCGACCGACTACGACATGAACGTGACTGCGGGTCACACGAACCGCGTCGAGGACGAGGACGACGTCGCGACGATCTCCCTCAGCGAGCGCTCGACCGAGAGCGCCCAGGTCTGGGTCGCCCCGGAGAGCGACTTCGGCGACCTCAACGAGGGTAACAACGGGAACGTCTCGATGGTCTACGACCTCGCCGCACAGGGCAACCTCACGCAGACCGACACGGTCACCTGGAACGACACGATGGTCGTTCAGGTTCAGGCCTCCGGTCTCGACGGTGCCCTCGAGTTCGTCAAGGACAACGGCATCAACGACCCGAACGGTAACGACATCGCGAACGACACTGTCGCATACAGTTACCTCAACAACGAGGCTAACTTCGGTGCCGCCAATTCGCCCGCGAACCTCACCTTCGAGAACGCGGACCCCGGTGCGAACGTCGAAGTCACCTTCGACGAGTACGACAACCTGAACAACGAGAACCGCAGTGTCATCTACGACGCGCAGAACAACACGCACTTCGTCACGGTCGACACCGACCACTTCTTCGACAGTTCCGCTGCCGGGAACTTCGGAGATGGTGACGAGATGCTCGCGAACTTCACGCTCCACGAGGAGCGCAGTGACCTTGTCGACGACGACGCAGTCGTCAACGACACGGCCACGATGGAAGACCGTGACGCCTCGCTGAACAACGACGACGACATCACGGTCCGCGCTGGTGCTGACCAGCAGTTCCGCGGTACGACGAACCTCCCGCAGAATTCGGAGGTCACCGTCCGTATCCGGAGCTCGGACAGCGAGAGTCCGTTCCTGCTCCAGCCGTCCACGACGGTTGGCCCGAACGGCACCTTCACCGCGATGGCCGACTTCAGCGACGTGAGCCCCGGCGCCAACTTCACCGCGCAGACCCGCCTCGGCGGCTCTGACGTGGGTGACGAGATCGACGGGACGGTCGCTGGTGCCGCCACGGCCTCCGTGAGCATCTCCGACCAGGACTCCGACGGCACGACGGTCGTCGTCGACAGCGCGCAGCTGTCCGACGGCGGCTTCATCGCCATCCACGAGGGCTCGGCTTCCGGTGACGTCATCGGAGCCTCCGACTACCTCGAATCTGGCAGCCACTCGGACATCGAGGTCACGCTCGACTCCCCGCAGGACGGGGACTTCACCGCAGTCGCCATGCCGCACCTGGACGACGACGGTGACGAGACCTACGACTTCCCGGACAACGACGCGCCGTACACCGACAACGGCACCGCTGTGACGGACAGCGCTGACGTGACCGTCGGCGAGGAAGAGACCGAGACGGAGACTGAGACGGAGACGGAGACCGAGACGGAGACCGAAACGGCCACCGAGATGACCGAGACGGAGACCGAAACGGAACCGCCGGAGGAGACCACCACCGGTGACAGCGGGCCTGGCTTCACGGCCGTGCTCGCTCTCATCGCACTGGTCGCCGCGGCGCTCCTCGCAGTCCGCCGTAACAACTAACCGGAGCAGTTCCGGTCCCTGACTTCCGACCTTTCTTTCGCGCTCCGTCCGATAGCGACAGCGCCGGCCGGCGGCCGTGCGGTGTCGATGCACACGCAGACGTAACGACAAAACATATACGGCGGATTTGCCAAGATAGCATCCATGACAGCGACAGTCCTGCAGTCGACGGTCGAGCTGGGTGGACTGTCGTTCGACCCGCTGGTGTACTCCGAGCCGCTGATGTGGCTGGTGCTGGCGGCGTTTCTCGGCAGCAGCGTCCTCGCGTACACGAACGAACGATGGGCGCGCCGCGTCGCGGTCGCCGGCTGGGGGCTGTTCGCCCTCTTCTGGCTCGTCCTCGTCCCGCACTTCGTGTTCACGCAGAAGAGCCTCGTCGAGGGTCTGGGCAGCGTCGCCGCGGTGCCGCTGTCGGCCTATACGGCCTACCTGCTGTGGAACGGCCGGGACTCACTCTTCGTCCTCACCCGCGCGGTGGGGCTGATGGGCATCGTCTACGTCCCCGCCGTGACCGTCGGGCCGATTCGCCAGTGGCTTGTCGAACTCGTCACCGACCAGACCGCCTTCCTGCTGGGCCTGGTCGGCGTCGACCCGCTGGTGGTCGACGGGTTGACCCACGACGGCGTCCGCATCGCGACGAAGCAGTACCCCTACGAGAGCACGTTCTGGTTCGAACACGAGGAGGGCCCCATCACGTACAACATCCTGCTCGCGTGTACGGGCCTGGGGAGCATCGCCATCTTCGCGGGCGGTATCCTCGCGGTGAAGGCGCCCTGGGGGCGGAAACTCAAGGCGCTCGCGGTGACCTCGGCGGTCATCTACGGCCTCAACCTGGTCCGGAACGTCTTCATCGCCATCTCCTTCGGGCTCCAGCAGATGCAGTGGTTCGTCGACCCGATGATGACCCTCTTTGGCCTCTCCGACCCGCGGATGGTCTCGTACTACATCGCCGACCGCATCCTGGCCCAGGTCGGGTCGGTGGTCGTGCTGGTGGGCATCACCTGGCTGCTGGTGCGCGAGCTCCCGGAGATAACGGTCGTCGTCGAGGACCTGCTCTTCCTGGTGACCGGGACGGAGTACGACCTGGCGGGCGCGTTCGAGGGGACGACGGACCCGAGTGAGGAGGCGGCGGCGCCGGGCGACGACTAGGGTTTTCCAGCGAGCGCGGTCAGCGCGTCGTCCTCGATGGGGTGCAGCGACCCGGGAATCACGAGCATGTGTAGCGGGTCGCCGAAGGATCGCTCGGCCAGCGCCGCGAGCGTGTCGGCGGCGACGGTGGGGTCCGGACTGCCGGCCTGCACGACGACGACGCCCAGCGTCTCGGGGAACTCGTTCGCGAGCAGGCCGGCGGCGTGGTCGGCGGTCATGTACGTCTCGTCCCCGTCGTCCCAGTGAGGGTCGTCGACCTTGATGTCCAGGTAGACCAGCGTGTGCAGGTCGCGGGCGCGGTTGTCCGCGATGGTCGTGACGACGCTGTCGGGGACGCCGTCGCCGCCGTGGGCGTCCTCGAAGGGGAGCGTCGTCGCCTTCCCGAAGCGGTAGTTCTGTAGACCCGTCAGCGACCCGGCGGCGGTCTGGGCGGTCGTCCCGTGGACGACGTGGGTCTCGATGTCCCGTTCCGCGGCCCGCAGGCGGAGGTCGGTGTGCGTCGTCGAGACCATCGTGTCGCCGGCGGTCAGGAAGACGACCTCGGAGTCCTCGGCGGCCGCGAGCACGGGTTCGGGGTCCTGTTCGACGCCGGCGCGGTCCCGGACCTCGATGGTGGTGTCGTGGAACGCCTCCAGCGTCTCCAGATCGGTGCCGACGAGCCGACTGGTGTAGAACTCCGCGAAGACGCGGTCGGCGTCGCGGATGGCGTCGCGGCCGGCGAGCGTGACAGAGCGTTCGTCGTAGAGGCCGAGGCCGACGAAGGTGAGCATATCCGCTGTCGGAGAGCCGCGGAGATAAATGGCGCGAAGCGTCAGGCTTACCGCCGGCGGCGGGGGAGGGGTGGTATGGGCGTTCCCTGCGTTCGTGTCCCGCGCGAGGACGGCGAGGTGACCCGGCAGCGACTCGCCGAGGCGGACCTCGTCGACGACGGGTACGACATCACGGTCGAGGACGGCTGGCTCTACGTCCCCGTCACCGACCCGACCGGCGTTCCCGACGAGTTCGCCGTCGTGGAGTTCGACGCGCCCGTCCGCGAGGGCCAGACGATGCCCGCGGACATCCTGGGGTTCGAGCCGAGTTACGAACGCATCGGGGACCTGGTCATCGTCGACGAGGACGACCCGGCGCGTGCCCGGGCCGTCGCCGACGCGCTGATGGCCTCGGACCTCCCCGTCGAGGGCGTCCTCAACCGCGCCTCGAAGATCAAAGGCGAGCAGCGCGTCCGCGACTGGGAGGTGCTGGCCGGCGACACCACCGAGGTCGTCCACCGCGAGTACGGCTGTGCGTTCGAACTGGACCTGGCCGAGGTGTACTTCTCGCCACGACTGGCCACCGAGCGCCACCGCGTCGTCGAACAGGTCGAGGCGGGCGAGCGGGCCTTCGATATGTTCGCCGGCGTCGGCCCGTTCGTCGTCCCCTTCGCGAAGCGCGGGGCCACCTGCGTCGGGACGGACATCAACGCGGCGGCCGTCGAGTACCTCCGGCGGAACGCCGAGCGCAACGGTGTCGCCGACCGCGTGACGGCCGTCTGTGGCGACGTCCGCGACGTCGCGACCGACTACGAGGGGTGGGCCGACCGCGTCGTGATGAACCTCCCCCACAGTGCCGACGAGTTCCTCGAGACGGCGATTCGCCTCGCCGGCGACGACTGTACGCTCCACTACTACGACATCCAGTCCGACGACGACCTGTTCGGGCCCGGCGAGCGCGCGATTCGGGCCGCCGCCGAACCCGAGTACGAGGTGGCCGTCGAGGCGCGCCGGGCGGTCCGGTCCTACGCGCCGGGCGAACAGAACGTCGTCCTGGACGTGCACCTCCGGCGGTGAGTTCGGGGTCGAGAGCGGCCGAGAAGCGCCGGAGGGGCGTGGGACACGTTCGCTCGACGCCCCCGATTCGCAATCCTTATTGCGGTTATCGCACACTGTTCGAGTGCTGCGAGGCGCTCGGCGTGCCGGTGTAGCTCAGACTGGCTAGAGCGAATCCTTCGTAAGGATTAGGCCGAGGGTTCAAATCCCTCCACCGGCTCTTTCCTTCGGAATAGACCAAATAGACAGGTAACGACCCGCTTACTTGGTATTTCGTGCGAAGACGGGTCAGGAAAGCAACGACTCGACGGATTCGAGCAGCGTCTGATCGACCTTCTGCCCGAGTTCGGTCACGGCGAGGCGGTCCTGCTCCTGGCTGTAGGTGACGAGGTCGGCGGCCTCCAGCTGGGGGACGTGTCGGTGATAGAGTTCGAGGTACAGCTGACAGACCGCCTCTGGCGGGATGTCGGCGAGCGACGTCCGGTGTTCCCGTTCGGCGATCTCGTCTGCCAGATCGGGGAGCGTCAGTTCCGTGTGGTCGGCCAGTAACGAGAGGGCGCGCCGCCGTCGTTCGTCGGCGAGAGCGATGAATACCTGGTCACCCCGCTGCGCATCTCGCATGTGTGGCTTTTCTATCGAGCGCCCTGAAATATCGTTTCATTTTCGCTCGCCGTACCCGTCGGGATTCCAACTCTGGTCCGCAGTCCGTCGCGAAGGTGATCGGGAGGTCAGTGCGTCAGCACCAGCAGTTGCGCGTCGGTTCGGGCGAGACAGAAGGGGCGTCCGGGGTCACCGAACGTGTTCGTGCGCTTCTCGCTGACGAACAGGCGGTCGAACGCCTCGCCGCAGGCCGGACAGGCGAAGTCCGCGCGGTTCTCGAGGGTCATCGTGTCGCGGTCCTGGGTGAGCAGTTTCAACCCGTGGCGGTAGTCGTGGACGTCGAACCCGTCGTTGACGTCGAGTTGCTCCATACCGGGGACAACGGGGGGAGGGGCTTAAACTCAGACCAGGTTCGCGCCGATGTAGAGGACGACGACCAGGAAAACCCAGACGACGTCGACGAAGTGCCAGTACATCGAGGCCGTCGAGACCGAGGTGTGGCGCTCGGGGGAGTACTGCCCGTAGTAGGCGCGGGCGAAGACGATACCGAGCAGGACGGCGCCCATCGTCACGTGGAGGCCGTGCAGGCCGGTCAGGCCGTAGAAGGCCGACCCGTAGATGCCCTCGCCGATGGTGAACCCTTCGTGGACGATGAACTCGTAGTACTCGTAGACCTGGCCGGCGATGAAGACGATGCCGAGCAGCAGCGTCACGCCGAGCAGTTTGATGAACCGGTCGCGGTTCCCGTTGATGAGCGCGTGGTGGCTGTAGTGCAGCGTCACCGAGCTGATGAGCAGGATGACGGTGTTGACGATGACGAGCGACCCGAACACCTCGGGGATGGCGGCGTCCACCCAGACGTCGCCACCGCGGATCATGAAGTAGTAGATGAACCCGGCCCCGAACGTCGCCACCTCAGTCCCGAGGAACAGGAGCATGGCGAACTTCAGCGTTCGACTGGAGTGGTGGTTGGTGCCACGTTCCCAGAAGTCCGAGACGAAGGCGTGGTAGAGCCAGCCGTACAGGCCCACGAGGAAGATACCGACGCTGCCGACGACGGCGCCGGCACTGATTGTCCCGCCCACGAGCGGTTCCTCGGCCATCGAGAGGACGAACAGCGCCGCGCCCACGTAGATGCCCGATGCGCCGATGGCCGTCACGAACGGCCACCAGCTCGCCTCGCCGAACCCGCGGGGCCAGTCCTCCGTCGCCGGGAGGTGGTGGTCCCCGTGGCCACCGTCTGTGCGTTCTTCGGTCGTGCTCATACCCGGTCCTTGCGAGTCGATTACTAAAAGCCCATCCAATTCGCTCGCCCGATGTCGGAACATACAGGGACGGGCGGAACCAATCGGAACCGATGACAGTCCGTCGAGGCCGGCTCGTCGTCAGCGTTCTGTGTGCGGCAGTGGGGCTCCTCGCGGTCGGCACGGCGAGCGCACACGGGGGCAGCCTGGCCGGTGGCGGCCGGGAGACGCTGACGGTCCCGACGTGGCTCTTCCTCTCGACGGGCGGTGCGGCCGTGGGTGCCTCGTTCCTGCTCGCCTCGTTCGTGACCGACCGGTCGTTCATCGAGCGCGCCCACGCCTGGGGCGTCCCGCTCACGTCGGGCGGCGAACGGGGCCTGGTGCTGGCGGGCCGGGCCGTCGGCGTGGTCGGGCTCGCCGCCATCCTCGTGACGGGCTTTCTCGGCCCGACGAACGCCCGGACCAACCTGGCGATCCTGCTGGTGTGGGTGGGCTGGTGGGCCGGCCTGGCGATGACGACGTACCTGCTGGGCAACACCTGGACGGTCCTGAACCCCTGGAAGACGCTGGCGGGGCTGTTGCCATCCCTGGACCGGTCGTACCCCGACCGGCTCGGGGCCTGGCCCGGCGTCGCCGGCCTGCTGGCGCTCGTCTGGGTCGAGGTGGTCAGCCCACTGGCCGACGACCCGCGGTTGCTCGCCACGGTCGTCGTCGTGTACTCGGTGGTCACGCTCGCCGGCGCCGTCGTCTTCGGCCCGGCGACGTGGTTCGACCGGGTCGACCCCGTAGAGCGGGTCTTCCGGTACTACGGCCGCGTCGCGCCGGTCGGCCGGGGCGAGGACGGCTACCGCCTGCGGGTGCCGGGGATGGACCTCTCGACGGCACGCCTGGTCGATGGCGCGGACGAAGTGGCGTTCGTCGTCGCGCTGCTGTGGGTCACCACCTACGACGGCCTGGTCACGACGCCGGCCTGGCGCGACCTGACGACGCCGCTCGTGGCCGCGGGGCTGCCGGCCCACCTGCTGTATCCGCTCGCGCTCGTCGCGGGGTTCGCGCTCTTTCTCGGCGTGTACCGCCTCGCCGTCCGGGCCGGTCGACAGACCGCCGAGACGTACCTCGCCCCGGCGGTCCTGGCCCGGCGGTTCGCGCCGCCGTTGCTGGCAATCGCCGCTGGCTATCACTTCGCCCACTACCTCGGCTACTTCCTCGTCCTCGCGCCGTCGCTGGCCGTCGCGCTGGCGGACCCGCTGGGCTCGCCTGCGCTCGTCCCGGTGCTCGACCTGCCGGGGTGGTTCGGCGGGGTGGCGCTGGCGTCGGTCGTCGTCGGCCATCTCGTCGCCATCTGGGTGGCCCACACTGCGGCCTACGACCTCTTCCCCGCGCGCCTGCAGGCCGTGCGGTCGCAGTACCCCTTCATCGCCGTGATGGTGTTCTACACGATGACGAGTCTCTGGGTCGTCTCGCGTCCGGAGGTGCCACTGCCACACCTATGAGCGAACGGCAACTCGACGACGGCGTCGATACCGTGCCCACGAGCGACGAGGCCTACGACGTCCCCGAGGACGCCACGGCCTACGAGTGTGGCTACTGTGGGCGGCCGTTCGCCCGCGAGTCCTGGCTCGCGCTCCACCGGGGGCTCGAGCACCCGGGCGCCCTCACGGACGCGGAGGTAGCGGCGTTCCGGGCGGCCCACGCCGACGAGGAGGGGTCGCTGGGCACGTTCCGCCTGAAGGCGCTCGGCTCGCTCATCCTGCTTTACTTCGGGCTGTTGATGGTGTACGCGCTGGTCTGACGGTGCCGGGTCTGGCACGCGGGAAACGACACGTTGATGGGTCGCAGGCGCCCAGACGAGGACATGGACCTTCGCGTCATCGACAAATCCGACACGGAACTCTCGCTCGAGATAGCCGGCGAGGACCACACGTTCATGAACGTCATCAAGGGTGCGCTGCTCGAGACAGAGGGCGTGACGGCGGCGACCTACGACGTGAACCCCGAGCAGTCCGGCGGGCAGACCGACCCCGTGTTGACCATCAAGACGGAGACGGACGTCGACGCGCTCGACGCCCTCGAGGACGGTACCGACCGCGTCATCGAGAAGGCCGACGCCTTCACCGACGCCTTCGAGTCCGCGGCGTAACCGCGCTCTTTTCGGCAGACCACGTCGCTCTTTTCAGCAGACCACGTGCGTGACGAACACGCGCCCGTCCGGCGAGACGTGGACGTCGACGCCGACGGTACCCGTCTCGGCCGCCCGGTAGGCCGCGCCGCGCTCGGCGTAGCTGTCGACCAGCGCCGTCGCGAACGCGGCCTCGTCGTCGAAGTCGGCGACCGACCGCGGAGTCCGGTCGAAGGCCACCTCGTAGGCGACAACGCTCGGCCGCGAACAGGCCAGGTCGAACGCCGCGAACGCCTCGCGGTCCGGCCCCTCGCCGCCGCCGTAGCGGGCGTCGACGCGCGCCTTGTTGTAGTAGGCCGCGGCCTCGTCGGCCGTCGCGTTCCGGACCAGGGGACTCGCGCCGGCGGCCTCGCGGCGCTCGCTCAGGACGGCGACGTAGGCCTCCTCCGTCGCGGCGAGGTCCAGCCCCTCGGCCACGTCGGCGCTTCCGGGAGCGTCCGGGACCGCCGGCGGGGCGGCCCCGGCGTCGGTTCCGAGACCCGGCAGCGAGACGAACCCGAAGGTCGTGAGGACGACGACTGCGAGCAACGCGGCGACGGCGAGGTACCCGAGGACGTACTTCGCCTCGATGACGTCGCGCCACGACGTCGCGATCTCGTCGAGCGGGTCGCTCTCGGGCGGGCCGACACGGCGCTCGAAGTCGGAACCGCCACAGCGGCGACACGGCGGACGGTTGCGGACGTGCTCGCGCCCACAGTCCTGGCACACCCAGGCGGCGCCGCCTTCGACCACCTCCTCGTTCACCTGTCGGACGGCACGTTCGTAGGTCCCGTGACCGCAGTTGTCACAGGGCGGGTCGTTCTCCTCGTGGGGCTTCCCGCACCACTCACACCGCCATTCCATCGCGCACTCCTAGGTGACCCGCGTACAAAGCCCTCGCGGCTTCCGTCCCCCGCGCCCCGGCGAGCGATGGCTATTTCAGCCTCGGCGGGGACGCCGTGGATACCGATGTTCCTGCGTCGCCCCCCGAGGTGGTCTGGCTGATGGTCGTCCCGCTGCAACTACCCGGACTCGGGCCCCTCGCCGTCGAGCTCCTGTTGAGCGCGTTCGCCGGGGGTCTCCTCGGCGCCGCCTTGGGGGCCTACGGAGCCTTCGCGCTGGCCGGCCTGGTCGTCGTCGCCGGCGAGGCGGCGACGCTCGTGGGGCGCAGCGTGGGCGCGGAGACGGCGGCCGCCGGCCTGACCGGGAGCGTCGGCCTGGGGCCGGTGCTGGGCCCGCACGTTGCCTTCGCGGGCGGGGTCGCCGCCGCGGCCTTCGCCGCGCGCCGGGGCGAGATGCCCGCGGACACCGAGTACCACCCGGCCAAGGCCGTCGGCGTCTCGCTGGGGGCCGACCCCGACGTCCTCGTCGTCGGCGGCGTCTTCGGCGCCTTCGGCTACGCCGTCGCGGCCGTCTCGGGGTCGCTGCTCGCGCTCCCGCTGGACCCCGTGGCCCTCGCCGTCGTCGTCTCCGGGTTCACCCACCGCCTCGTCTTCGGCTATCCACTCGTCGGGCGGCCCGAGGGCGGCTGGCTCGACATGTCGGCCTACGACGGCGAGCGGACCCGCGAGGGCGGCGAGCGGCCGGTGGTCGAACCGTTCCTGCCCCACCAGTCCGGGTGGGCGAGGACGCTGGTGCTCGGCGCCGGCGCGGGCCTGTTTGGTGCGTACGTCGCCTACCGGACCGCCAGCCCGTACCTGGCCTTCGGCCTCGCTACCGTGACGCTCGCGCTGGTCGTCGTCGACAACTACCGGCCGCCGGTCGTCCTGCACATGGCGCTGCCCGCGTCCCTGGCGGCGCTCTCGCTCGTCCCGGCCCAGTACGGCCCCGGCGAGATGACGCCCGCCCTCGTCGCCAGCGAGGTCCCGTTCCTCGGGGCGCTGCTCCTGGGCGCGAGCTTCGGGGCGCTCGCCGGCCTCGCCGGCGAGTTCTTCGGCCGGACGCTCTACGCCCACGCAGACACCCACCTCGACCCGCCAATGGCGGCCGTCGCCGCCACCACCCTGGTCCTCGGGCTGCTGGTGCTCGCCGGGGTCCTGCCCAACGGCGTCGTCCTGCCGATGCCCTGAGCGGGTCCCGGCAACCACCGCCCGGCTGCGGTCGACGGACGTGTGGCGCGGACTCGACTGACACTACCGTTTGACACACAGATGTTTCGATTCTCCCAAAATATTATCCGGATGGGCGCACTTTATTGACGCATGACTGGGGTGGATATCTGGCAGCGGGTACTCCGGTCCCTGGAACACCCCGCCCGTCGCCGACTGCTGGTCGCCCTCCTCGATCACAACCCGCAGTCCGACGGCGTGGCGCTCCCCGGTGACGTCCACGAGGGCCGTGTCGACCCGGAGACGCTGCAGGTGGAGTTCGAACACGTCCACCTTCCGTTGCTCCGTTCGCATGGCTACATCGCCTGGGACGAAAGGCGGGGCGAGGTCACCAGGGGACCATCGTTCGAGGAGATTCGACCGGTTCTGGAGCTGTTCGAGGATCACCGGGCCGACATTCCGGACGGGTGGCGCTGATACTTCGTCCCTGGCCGTCAGCGCCTGACCGGGATACCCACGCTGTCGAGGTACTCCTTGGTCTCGGCGATGGTGTACTCACCGAAGTGGAAGATAGAGGCAGCCAGTCCGGCATCGGCGCCGGCTTCGACGAACACTTCCTCCATGTCCTCTGGACTGCCACAGCCCGACGAGGCGATGACGGGCGTCGAGACGGCGTCGCAGACGGCTTTCATCAGCGGGATGTCGTAGCCGTCCTTGGTGCCGTCGGCGTCGATGGAGTTGACGAAAATCTCGCCCGCGCCGCGCTCCTCGGCCTCGATGGCCCAGGCGACGGCGTCGATGCCGGTCCCCTCGCGGCCCCCCTTGACGGTGCACTCGAACCAGCACTCCTCGCCGTCGACCTCGACGTAGTGTTCGCCCGCGTCGTCGAAGCGCCGGCGAGCGTCCAGCGAGATGACGATGCACTGGCTGCCGAAGGCGGCCGCGCCCTCCTCGATGAGTTCGGGCCTGGCGATGGCCCCCGAGTTGATCGAGACCTTGTCGGCGCCGGCCCGCAGCGTCTCCTTGATGTCCGCCTTGGTCCGGATGCCGCCGCCGACCGTCAGGGGGATGAAGACCTCGTCGGCCACCGCCGAGACCGTCTCGAGCATCGTCTCCCGCCCCTCGGCGGAGGCGGTGATGTCCAGGAAGACGAACTCGTCGGCGCCGGATTCGTTGTAGGCTTTGGCCATCTCGACCGGGTCGCCGGTGTACTCCAGGTCCTCGAAGTTGACCCCGGTGTACACCGCCGCGTCCCCGTTCTCGTCGACGTCGACGTCGATGCAGGGGATGATTCGCTTGGTGAGCGTCATTTGTTGTCCGAACGTTCGCCACATGGCCGTTTGACGGTTTCGACTGGCGCAAGTGAGGCCCGGGGCCGGTAATCTGGACTTTCCCATTTCACGACTGCGTCGGACCGGCGTCGGCCCCGCTCGTTCGTCGGCGGGCGACGATTTATTTCGTTCACCCGCTGTGTGAACTCGCGTGCCCGGCGTCGCGTGGATCCGTTCACAGTCGGGCGGTCCGGGCGAGATAAGCCGAGCGAAACCGGCCGAATGAGTGTGAACACGAGTGTACTATTCTTCCAGTTGAAGTACCGATACGTCTAATGACTCTCTGTGACACGCCATGGGAAGCAGTGATACGCTCACCGACCTGCGCGGCCGACAGGAGTCCCCCGGGCCCACGCAGTCGGCCGCACTGAACGACACCGACGAGTCAGAACTGCCGACCGGCGCCGTCTTCACTCTCCTGAAAAACGAGCGCCGCCGACGGGTGCTCGAGTACCTCGACGGGGCCGATGGACCGGTCGGTCTCGGCAGGCTGGCCGAGGAGATCGCCGCCGAAGAGAACGACGTGACCGTCGCGATGATCGGATCGGCGGCCCGGAAGCGCGTCTACGTCGCACTCTACCAGTGTCACCTCCCGAAGATGGCCGACACGGGCGTCGTCGACTACGACCGGCGCGGGGGGCGGGTCGAGCTGACCGACGAGGCCGAGCAGGTCCTGGAGATGGCGCGACGCGAACCGGACGGCGACCGGCCTTGGCACAAGTACTACGGCGGCGTCGGGGCCGGGGCGACGGTGCTTTTCGTCGCGAACTACCTCGCGCTCCTGCCGATCCACCTGGCGGCCAACGCCGTCAGCGCGTTCGTCGTGGCGTCGCTCGTCGTCCTCTCGACGGCCCACGGGGTCGTCTCGCGACGACGGCGCGATGGTCGCTGAGCCCGCCGATCGCCCGTTTGACACCCGAAACGAGATTCCGACAGTTACTCGTATGCGCTCGGAAAATCCACGACCATGGCAGACGACCACGACGACCACCACGCGGAGTCACGTCCGGACTACGACCCCGAGAACGTCAGCCTGCCCGAGCGAGCGCCGCCGCTTCGCTCGACGGCCCCACAGAGCGACTTCACGACGTCCCAGATCCTGACCGGCGCCGGCGTCGCGCTGCTGGGCCTGGTACTTACCTTCGGCATCGCGTTCGCACTGGCCTGAGACCTGCCGGGGCACTCCCGCGTGTCCCGTGGCCAGCTACTCGACCGTGCTGTCCGGCGACGCCGTCAGGCGAGTTCGTCGTCGATGGTCGCGCGGAGGTCGGCGATCTCGCCGGCGTGGTACTGTAGCGTCTCCTCGTTGACCGTCAGTTCGAGGTGGCTCGAGCCGTCGGCCTCGCCGACGACTGTCACGGGCGCGACGCCGTCGAACGCTTCGGCGACCGCCGTCGGGTCGGTTGTCTCGAAGACCACGCGACCGGGCTGTTCACCGAAGAGCAGGCGCTTGCGCGTCCCGCGCTCGACCGTCTCTATGTCGACGCTGGCGCCGGCGTCCTCGTGGACCATCTCCGCGAGCGCGACCGCCAGGCCGCCGTGACTCACGTCGTGGGAGGCGAGCACGTGGTCCTCGTCGGCCACCTCGGCGATGGTGCTGACGAGGCCCTTCGGGTCGGCTGGCAGGTCGGGATAGGCGTCGGTGCCGCCGAAGATCGAGGTGTACTCGGAGCCACCCAGTCTCGGGTCGGCGTCACCATCCAATCCGTGGTCGCCGACCACCACGAGCGTGCCTTCGCCGGACAGCGACATCGGCGGAGCGTCGTAGCCCGCCTTGACGCCGACCATCGCGAGCGTCGGCGTCGGCGGGATGGGACCGGCCTGCGAGTCGTTGTACAGCGAGACGTTGCCGCCGACGACGGGCACGTCCAGGTCCGCACACATGTCGGCGAGGCCGTCGACGATGCCCTTGAAGCCGCCGTAGACGTCGGGCTTCTCCGGGTTGCCGCCGTTGAGGCAGTCGACGGCGGCGTGGGGCACGGCGCCCTTCGCCGCGACGTTGGTCGCGTTCTCCAGGGCGACGGCGCGGGCCCCCTCGTAGGGGGCGGCGCCGGTCCAGTTCGGGTCGGCACCCGCCGAGAAGGCCAGGCCCGTGCCGGCCTCACGGATGGCCAGCAGGGCGGCGTCGTCGCCCGGCAGGACACTCGTCCGCACCTGGACCTCGTGGTCGTACTGGCGGTAGACCCAGCGCTTCGAGGCGGTGTTCGGGCTGGCGACGATGCGCTCGAAGGCCTCGGTGAGGTTCACGGTCGGGAGGTCACGCTCCTGTTCGGGGGGTTCCTCGGCGGGCAGGTCGTGCATCGGCGCGCCGTCGCCGAGGAACTCCGCCTCGACGTCGACGACCGTCTCGCCCTGGAAGGTGCAGACGTAGTTCGTCCCCGGTTCGGTGAGCTCGCCGATGACCGAACAGCCCAGGTCGTAGCGCTCGGCCAGTTCCGCGACGCGCTCGACGTTCCCGGGTTCGACCTCGTAGACCATGCGCTCCTGGCTCTCGGCCAGCAGGATCTCCATGGCGTTCATGTTCGGCTCGCGCTGGTGGACCCGGTCGAGCTCTATCTCGGCGCCGAGGCCGCCCTTCGCGACGAGTTCCGAGGAGGCACCGCCCAGGCCGGCCGCTCCGAGGTCGCGGGCCGACTCGACCAGTTCCTCGTCCAGCAGCGCCTCGTTGCACTCGATGAGCAGCTTCTCGGCGTAGGGGTCACCGACCTGGACCGCCGGCCGGTCCTCGGTCTCGGCGTCCTCCGCGAGGTCCTCGCTGGCGAAGGAGGCCCCACCGAGGCCGTCGCGGCCGGTGGCGTTCCCGACCAGGACGAGCTTGTTGCCAGGCTGCTGGGCCTCGGCGGTGAGGGTCCGCTCCGGTTCGAGCAGGCCGATACAGGAGACGTTGACCAGCGGGTTCCCTTCGTAGTCCTCGTGGAAGGCCACCGACCCGGCGACCGTCGGGACGCCGATGCAGTTCCCGTAGTGGGAGATCCCCTCGACGACGCCCTCGAAGAGATAGCGGGAGTGTTCGCGCTCGAAGTCACCGAAGTACAGACTGTCCGCGAGCGCGATGGGGTAGGCCCCCATCGAGAGCGTGTCGCGGACGATGCCGCCGACGCCCGTCGCCGCGCCGTCGAACGGGTCGACGTACGAGGGGTGGTTGTGTGACTCGATGCCCATGGTGATGTACATCTCCTCGCCGTCGTGGGCCGGCAGGGAGACGACGGCGGCGTCGTCGCCGGGGCCGATGACGACCTGGTCGCCCTCGGAGTCGAACGCCGAGAGGAGCGGCCGCGAGGAGCGATACGCGCAGTGCTCGCTCCAGAGGTTCTCGAAGAGGGCCGCCTCCGCCCGGGTCGGCTCCCGGTCGAGTTCGTCGACCACGACGTCGTGGTCCGCGTCGGACAGGCTCATTACCGGTCAGTCGCCGCCGGCCGGCTAAATTGCTTTCCATGCGCCATCGTCTGCCCCCGCCGGCCGCGCTGGTTCCGCCGGCGGAACTGTTATGTCAGTCGTCGACGATTCGGGTGCATGGCAACTCGGTCGGGGGACGTCTACGAGTCGACGCTCGCGGTCTTCGACGAGTCCGCGGACCCACAGGAACCACGCACGACCCAAGAAATCGCGGCCGAGCTGGACTGCGGTCGGCGCGGGGCCTACAAGCGACTGGAGACGCTGGTCGACCGCGGCGCCCTCGAGACGAAGAAAGTCGGCGCCAGCGGGCGGGTCTGGTGGCGCCCGCGACAGACGACCCCGGACGTCTCGGACCTCGAGGACGAGCTGGCCCGGTACCGGCGCCTCTTCGACGCCCTGGGCGACCCGGTGTACGAACTCGACGCGGCCGGGCGGTTCACGTACGTCAACGACGCGGCCGTCGACCTGTCGGGATACGACGCCGACGAACTGCTGGGCGCTTCCGTCGCCATCGGCATGCGCGAGGAGAAGATCGAACGCATCACGGATATCATCGGCGACCTGCTGGTCGACGAGACGGCCGACAGTTTCACCGTCGAGTACGAGGCGATCCCGAAAGACGGCGACCCCGTCCCCGTCGAGAACCACATCGCGTTGCGCACGGATCCGGACGGCAACTTCCGGGGGACGACGGGGGTCATCCGGGACATCTCAGCCCGGCGGGCGCGCGAGGCCGAGATCGACCGGACCCAGGACCTCCTGCGGAACGCCGAGCGCATGGGCGAGGTCGGTGGCTGGGAACTCGACGTGGCGTCGGACACGGTAACCTGGACCGAGGGGACGCGGCGCATCCACGAGGTCGACGACGAGGACTTCGACCCGGAGCTGGTCGACGGGTTAGACTTCTATCACCCGGACGACCGGGCCGTGATGGCGTCGCGCATCGAGCGATGTATCGAGGCTGGCGAGCCCTACAGCGAGGACATCCGGCTGATAACCGCGACCGGCGAGGAGCGATGGGTCAGGGCGGCCGGGGAGGCGCTCGTCGACGACGGCGAGACCCACACCGTACGGGGGTACATCCAGAACATCACCGAGCGGGTCGAACGCGAACAGGAACTGCAGCGGACGACCGGCCTGCTCGAACACGCAGAGCAACTCGCGAACGTCGGCGGCTGGGAACTCGACGTCTCGGAACCGCCGTACGAATTGGTCTGGACCGACGAACTGTTCGAGATATTCGAGATGGAGCCGCGTGCGTCCGTGACGGCCGGGGAGGTCCTCGACGTCGTTCACCCCGAGGACCGCGCCCGCGTCGAGCAGGTGATGGAAGCGTGCATCGACGGCGAGCAACGGCTGGAGACGGAGTTTCGCATCTGTCCCGACGAGGAGACGGTGACGTGGCTCCGGGTGTTCTCCGAACGGGCCCCCGGGACCGACGACGTCGTCCGCGGGGCGATGCTCGACATCACCGATCAGAAGACCCGCGAACGAGACATAGAGCGCGAGCGGGCCAGCCTCGCCGCGCTCAACAGCCTCCACGAGACCGTCCGGAAGATAACCGAGGCGGTCGTCGACGGGTCGACGCGCGAGGAGATCGAGCGCGCCGCTGCCGAACAGCTCGCAGCCTCCGACTCGTACTCGTTCGCCTGGGTGGCCGACGTCGACCCGAAAACCGGACTGGTCAGGCCCCGAGTCGAGGCCGGGGTCGACGGCTACCTCGAGCGGGCCCGCGTCGTCGCCGATTCGAGTTCGCCACGGGGGAGGGGTCCCGGGGGCCGGGCGATAGAGACACAGGAGATGCAGGTGTGTCGGAACGTCTTCGAGGACCCGACGTTCGAGCCGTGGTACGACCTCGCCGAGGAGTTCGGCTACTCGTCCGTCGCCGCATTCCCCGTCTGTCACGAGGGGACGCTGTACGGACTGGTCGGACTGTACTCGGACCGGCAGGGTGCGTTCGGGGAGACGGAACGTCAGGTCGTCGGCCAGCTCGGCGAGATTCTCGGGCACGCCATCGCGGCCGTCGAGCGCAAGCGGGCCCTGCTGAGCGACGACGTCGTCGAGATAACGCTGCGTGACCGCGACGTCTTCGAGCGCCTGTCTCGCCCGGTCCCGGGCGAGGGGACGCTCTCGTTCGACCGGACGATTCCGCTCGACGCCGACCGGTTCCTCGTCTACGGGCGTGGGACGGGCGACGTCGTCGACGTCCTGCAACGCTGGGTCGCGTCCCCGGCGGTCCCACACTGGGAAGCCATCGAGGTACTGGGCACCGAGGCGGAGACGACCCGGATTCAGGCCACCCTGACCGACCCGCCCGTGCTGGGACCGGTGGCACGCAACGGGGGACGCATCCGCGAGGCGACGGTCGACGACGGGACGCTCCTGCTGGAACTCGACCTCCCCGCGGACGCCGACACACAGCTGGTACTCGACCGCATCAGCGAGGCCACCCCCGGGATCGAGATGCTCGCGCGCCGTCAGAACTCCGGCCGGACGGCCGACGGCGCCGCCGAGACGGCGCTGATAGAACGGCTCACGGACCGCCAGCGGGCCGCGCTCGAGGCGAGTTACTACGCCGGCTACTTCGACTGGCCGCGCGAGAACTCCGGCGAGGACGTCGCCGCGTCGCTCGGCATCGGGTCCTCGACGTTCCACCAGCACATCCGCCGGGCACAGAAGCAGGTCTTCGAGGGACTGCTCGGCGACGAGTGAACGGGTACCGAATATTTCCGGCAGCGTACCCATTATCCAGCACGATCAATTAGCGTGCATGAGCAAGTCAGGCAAGGGTACGCGGGTCGACCCGCTTCTCATCTCCGATATCCTCTCTGACATGCGACACCGCCGGATTCTCTCGCTCGTCGCGAACGAGCCCGGCTCGATGACGGAATCTGACCTCGCGATACAGCTGGCCGCACTGGAAGAGCAACGGCCCCCGGGACGGGTGACCGACGACGAACGAGAGCGACGGCGCATCGACCTCTATCACTGCCATCTCCCGAAACTGGAATCGGCCGAGCTGGTCGTCCGGACGGCCGACGGTGTCAGACTCGTCCCCCGGTTCCCGGTCGACCTGGAGGCGCTGGGTGTCTCGCTCCCGTCGCCCGACCGGCCGGAGGACCCGCAGTGGGACGTCGTCGCCGTCTTCGTCGCCCGTCCGTACCGGCGCGAGATCGTCGAGCTGGTCGCCGACCGGACGGAGCCCACGTCGCTCGAGGAACTCTCGGAGCAGCTCGTCGCGGAGGGAGCTCACGGTGCTGTCGGGAGTCCCGACACGCTCCGGCTACGACTCCATCACGTCGACCTGCCGAAACTGGACGCGGTCGACGTGCTCTCTTACGACGCCCGCGAGAACCAGGTCCGCACAGGCCGGGCGCTCACGGCAGTTCTCTGAGGAGGACGCGTCCGGGTTCGACGGCGACCTCGAACCCCTCGTAGACGAACTCCAGACGCTCGACGCCCGGGGCCTCGAACAGCTGGTTCAGCGCCTTGACGTCGACAGCATCCTGCAACGGTGCCAGGTCGAGGACGTCACAGCCCTTCTGTGCCGCCACGCCCTGGAGGACGACGTCACCCGGTCGTTCCTCACTGCCGACCTGGAAGCCGTCTTCACCCCCGTTTGACGTTGTCATCGTTCGATAGTGAGAGGACGATACCGACTCACTTCAATTCCTCGGATTCGACGAGACCGCCCGACAGCGACGGGTTTAGGTGGCATACATATAGCTCCTCAGTTATGGGGGTGTCTGCCCGGATCTCTCGGCCGTCTCGACGGCAGTCGCCACCGACCCGGTCTCCAGGAAGGCCCGTTCGATCTGTGCGAGGTGGCCGTTGATGGCGGGGCTCTGGTCGTGGGTCCCGTCGACCCGCACCCGGACGAGGTCGTACTCGTGTCGGTCCTCGAGGCCGTTCCACGCGCGGAACGCACCGAGGGTCAGCGCGTCGCTCTGCGGACAGAACGCCGTCGTCGGCGTGAACGACGCTCGGAGCACCCGACCACCCGTCGAGTCGCCTCCGCCGGCCGGCGGCTCTCGCTCGCGGGCGTAACGGAAGCCGGCGTCGGGGTGGCGCCGGTCGAGATTCAGTCGCGCGAGGTTGTATCCGAACGTCGCGTCGTAGACGCCCCGTTCCTCGAAGAGGGTCCGCGTGAGTCGGTGGAAGGCCGCGTGTGTCCGACCCGTCAGGACGTCGTGGCCCTCGAGGAACGACCCGGGTGCCGGGAGGTGGGCCTGGTCGAAAGAGTCGTAGCCGTCGAACCCGCTGTCGGTGCCGCGCACGCCCGAGAGGAATCCCATATCTGTGTGAACGGTCCGGGACACACAGAGTCTGCTGCCGAACGTGTTCGCCAGAATCCCCTCGTCGGGACGGCTCGAAGCCGACGACGATGCCTGCCACGACGCTCGACCTCAGGGACCTCCCGCCGGCACAGCGCCACCAGGAGGTACACGCAGCCTTCGAGGCACTGGACGACGGGGAGACGCTCGAGATCGTCAACGACCACGACCCGCGGCCGCTCTACCTCGAGTTCCGGGCCGACGTCGAGGCGTTCGACGCCGAAAACTACGAGTGTACCGAGGTACAACCACACAAGTACGTCGCGAAGCTGCCAAAGAGAGGATGACCGAAAGCAACCCGACAGAGGAGGCGATTCCCGACGACAACCCGGACGCCGACGACA
This sequence comes from Haloarcula halobia, assembly GCF_029338255.1. Classification (NCBI taxonomy): domain Archaea; kingdom Methanobacteriati; phylum Methanobacteriota; class Halobacteria; order Halobacteriales; family Haloarculaceae; genus Haloarcula; species Haloarcula halobia. Next base: position 2,455,457 of record NZ_CP119787.1, on the reverse strand, counting down.
CCGAGGGTATCGACCACGTCTCCCTCGAGGACCTGGGAGAGACGGGGAAGACGCGGGTGTTCGAGGGGGAACCACGGACGGTCCGCCTCGCGCTGCCTGCGGGGGAGACGGTGCCGGCCCACACCCACCCGGGCCGGGACCTCGTCTTGCACCTCGTCGAGGGCGCCGTCGAGCTGACCGTCGGCGGGACGGTCAGATCGCTCTCGGGGGGCGACGTGGTCCGTTTCGACGGCCGGAACGAGGTGTCGCTGTCGGCGACGGCCGACAGCGAGGCCCTGCTGGTCCTGGCGCCGCAGTTCTAGCCGAACAGTTCCATCGCCGTCTCGACGGTCTCGACGTCGCCGGCACGGTCGGCGGCCCTGAGGCTCTCGCGTGGGACCGCGAGTAACCGCTCGACCAGGCGATCGCTCAGCCGCTCGACCGCCTGCCGCTGGGCGTCGGTCAGGTCGCCGTCGGCACGCAACTCCTCGAGCGCCCGCTCTACCTGGGCCGACCTGACTGTCGCGCCGCGGTCGCACATATGTTCGACGGCCTGTTCTACGTCCGGCGTCTCGTCTGTCCCTGTCATCCCTTCCATATCACTGTCACCGTCTCGTCGGTCGTCTCGACTGTCTCGAAGGCGTACCCCCGCGATTCGAGCCGGGGGTAGAGGTGCCGGGGCGCGCGGTCGTTGTGCTGGACCAGCACGGCGTCGTCGGACAACTCAGCGAGGCGTTCGAGCGTACGCGTGAGCGGTTCCGGCGGCCCGAGCGACCCGACCTCGAGGTGCTCAACCCGGGCGTCCGTCGGTGCGTCCGTCTCGGCGACGACTGTCTCGGAGGCCATGTATCCCGGTACCGGCGCCGCGCCGGGGACGGTTTCCCCGAACGTGTTCGGCCCCAGGTCCAGCACCGTCCCGGCCCAATGAGCGACCGATGAACCCGATTCCCGGAGCCGTCGACGCCGACGCCGGACCGCCGACGACCGTTCCGCTCGCTCACTTCGTCGTCGCGCTGGGGTTTTTGCTCGCGGGGGTCGCGGTCGGACTCGGCCGCGGGCGCGGGGCCCACCTCGCGCAGGTGCACCTGCTGTTGGCCGGCTGGGTCTGTCTCACCATCCTCGGGGCCATGACGCAGTTCGTCCCGGTCTGGACCGGGACGGCACTGCACTCGCGACGGCTGGCGGCGGCCCAGTTGCCGCTTTCGGCGCTCGGATTCGCCGGTCTCGCCGCCGCGTTCCTGACCCACCGGCGACTGTGGCTCCCCGTCGCCGGCGCCGTCGCGCTCGCGGGCGTGTGGGCTTTCGTCTACAACGTGGGCCGGTCCCTGCCCCGCGACGAGTGGGACGCGACGACGGCACACTTCGCGACGGCGCTGACCTTCTTCGCGCTGGTGACGGTCGCCGGGGTGTGCCTCGCCCTGGACCGTGCGGTCGGCCTCACACCGGTGGCCGGCGTGACGCGTGGGCGACTGCTCGCCGCCCACGCCACACTGGCGGTGTTCGGCGCCGTCCTGACGACGGTGGCCGGGGCGCTGGCCCAGCTCGGGCCGATGTTCACGCAGGCCCCCGACTGGGGCCCCGAGCGAGCGTTGCTGCGGGCCGAGACGGTCGGCTATCCGGTCGGGGTCGTCCTCCTGGCGGTCGGCCGACTCGTGGGCCTGGCCCACCTCGCGCGGCTCGGCGGCCTGCTGGTCGCCGCCGGCCTGGGCGTCGTCGGCGTCGTCCTCGCCTCGCGACTGGTCCGAGGCCCCGTCGAGTGGTCGCCGATGCTGACCCGGTACGCCGTGGTGGCCCTGTCGTTGCTCGTCTGGGCGCCGCTCGCGGCCCTCGCGTGGTCGGACGCACCCCTCGCGCTGGCCGACCTGTTCGGGGGGCCGGCCGGCGGGACGCTGTTGCTCGTCGGCGTCGTCGGCTTCACCGTCTTCGGGACGCTCTATCACGTCGTCCCCTTCCTCGTCTGGGTCGACCGGTACAGCGACCGGGTGGGACTGCAGGCCGTTCCGACGATAGACGACCTCTACGACGGGCGTCTGAGCCGCCTCGACGCGATTTCGCTGGTCACGGCCGGCCTGCTTTCGGTCGCACACGAGGGCGGACTCGCCGTCGACGTTCGACTCGCCGGTGGACTCGCGTTCTTGGGTGCGGCGGTGTTTGCCGGCAATCTGCTCTCGGTGCTGGCCATCCACGGTCCGCGGTCGCCGGTCGCGACCGAGGGCGACGCGCCCGACGGGTGAGTCGGCGCTCATTCCTCGCTCGGTTGCTCGGTGTACAGCGAGTACGTGAGCACCACGAACCCGGCCGCGGTGAAGACGCTCTCGACGGCGACACTCGTCGCCACGGTGACGTTCAGCACCTGGTGGAGGCTCCCGGCGAATACCGCACCGGCGGTCACGAAACTGATGCCGACCCACAGGGCTCGCATGGCCGGCGATGCGGTCCGCCGGTACGCCTGGTAGGTCAGATACGTCAGGACAGCGCCACAAAACAGCGTCACCGTCTTGGCTGCGACCAGCAGGACTGTACTCGTATCGACCATCGTAGCCTGACGGACGACATGGCTCCCTGTATAAACCACCCCCAATTTTTAGCCATTGGGAACGGCCCCCTACCGGACGTACAGCGAGTAGAGGATGATGCCGAGGCCGATTGCGGTCAACGAACTCGAGACGAACACGCTCGTGTTGATGAGCTCGACGTCCAGCAAGGTGCCGACGAGGAGGTCCAGCACCCCGCCGATTATCGCCCCGGCTGTCACCACCCCGAACCCGTATGTGAGCCACTTGTGTTCGGGCGACCCCGTGCGCCGGTAGGCCTGGTACGCGTAGTAGGTAATCAGCCCACCGATGATGAGGATGAGCGTCTTCGAGACGACGATACCGACCTGTGAACTGGGGATGTGTGGACTCATGTCTCTTTTCGCACCTCCGACCAGAGGTTCTCGAGTCGCTGGTCTGGCGACCTGGCCCGGTGAGATATCTCGACGGCGAACTCCCGATCCTCGTCGAGCGCGATGACCACCTCCTCGAAGTCGATGGCATACCGGCTCGCGTGTTGCCCGTCCGAGCGAACCTCCACGCCCTCGTAGAGGAGCGACGACTCGGTCAGCAGCTCGAGCTTCCGGTAGGTCGTCGAAAGCGGGATGCCGCTCTCCTCGGAGATCTTGCTCGCCGTCATCGGTTCGTCGAGGACGCTGACGATGGCCCGACAGTCCTCGTCGTCGAGCGCGTCGAGGACCGTCTCCAACTCCGGCGTGTCGTCGTCAGCGAACGGGTCCCGAACCATCCTTGCCCGAACCTGACCCCCCCAACCCTTTAACCTAACCGACTCGTCGGCCCGGTTCCGTCGCAGTCGTGTGGTCTCGCCCGACCCGAACCGTCATTTTGCGGGTACGACCGTCCGCTGCCCCCAGGTGTGGCTTTGATACTGTTGGGCCGTGTACAGGTAGCGCATGGTCGATTCGCTCCCATCGCCCCTGACGCGTCTCGGCGCCGCCGTGGGACTCGCCCAGACGTACGGCCTCCCGTTCCGGTGGAACAGGGGGCCGGCCGCCGCCTGGTGGGAGCCGCTCCGGCGGGCCGCCTCGCAGGCCCTCGGCCGATGCTTCGACGATCGGCTGGGGCCACGGCCGATCACGGAGGGCGAGTACGCCGGATCGCTGCCGGAGCCGCTCGCGTCCGCGGAGGATCGCCTCTGGACGGCCGGGTTCGTCAGGAACCCCTTCGCCCGCCTGAAGACTCGCGAGGGTGCACCCGAGCACGCGTCGTGGGTGTACCGCGACGGCCCGCTGGCGCGCCGGCAGTTGCACCTCATGCTCTTTCCCGGCCCCGACGGGACGACAGACGTCTACGCCCACGCCGAAGCGTCGAGCGTCAACCCGCTGCTGGCCCAGGCCCACCTGAACGGGGTCGGGCAGAACGTCCGCGAGGGTGTCGAGCGTGCCCGCGAGCAGCTCCCGCTGGACACGGACGGGGTGCCGGCGAGAGCACCCGACGGCCCGTGGAACACACCGCTTGACTGACGCCGTTCTCAGGCGGTGGGAACTCGGTAGACCCATTTTTTACGGGGCCTTCTAGAAGGCCCGTATGGAACGCCTGGACAACGAGGTGGACGCCCCCCGCGGTGCGACGAGTCGGGAGTGGGAACTGTTCGTCAGCGAGGACCCGGCGGAACCGCTCACTCACGCCGGGAGCGTGAGCGCGCCCACGGCTGCCGTCGCCCGGGAACAGGCGAGTGCCCTCTTCGGTCACAGCGTCGAGCGCCTGTGGCTCTGTCCGGCCGACGAGACGCGCCGGTTCCAGACCGCCGAGCAGTCCCTCGTGGCCGACGACGCCGAGGCCAACGACGACGCAACCATGGACCGCAAGGAGATGGCCGCCGAGACACTACAGGGGGACGCGGAATGATCTCCGTCTCGAAGCTCCTCTCTGACCTCGATGCGGAGGGTGACGGCCTGCGCTACGACGCGGCCGACGAGTCCACGAAGTCTCAGATCCGCGACGAGAAACAGCGCCGGCCGGTCGTCGTCTGGAACGTCACCAAGCAGTGCAACCTCTATTGTGACCACTGCTATGCCGCCGCCGACACCGACATCGCCGACGGCGAGCTCTCGACGGCCGAGGGGCAGGCGCTGCTCGAGGACCTGGCCGACTACGGCGCGCCGGTGGTGCTGTTCTCCGGCGGCGAGCCGCTGGTCCGCCAGGACCTGGAGGAACTGGTCGCCTACGCGAACGAGGTGGGCGTCCGCCCGGTCCTCTCGACGAACGGGACGCTCATCACCGAGGAGCGCGCCGCCTCGCTGAAAGACGCCGGGCTGAAGTACGCCGGCGTCTCCGTCGACGGCCTCCCCGAGCGCAACGACGACTTCCGCGGCCTGGATGGGGCCTTCGAGGGCGCGGTCAGGGGCATCGAGAACTGTCTGGACGCCGGCCTCAAGACCGGCCTGCGCTACACCATAACCGAGCGCAACGCGCCGGACTTAGAGGGTGTGGTCGACCTGCTGACCGACGTGGGCGTCGACCGCTTCTGTTTCTACCACCTGGATTACGGCGGGCGCGGCACCGAGATCGTCGACGCCGACCTCACCCCCGAGGACCGCCGAGCGGCCGTGAAACGCGTCTGTGACATGACCCGAGAGTACCACGACCGGGGCGAGGAGATCGAGACGCTGCTGGTGGGCAACTACGCCGACGCGGCCTACCTCGTGGAGTACGCCCGCGAGCACATGAGCGAGGCCCAGGCCCGGCGGGTCTACGAGTACCTCCGGGTCAACGGGGGCGACCCGACCGGCGAACGCGTCGCGGACGTCGACTACCAGGGCAACGTCCACCTCACGCAGTTCTGGCAGGGCTACTCGCTGGGGAACGTCCGGGACCGCTCGTTCGGCGACATCTGGGACGACGAGTCCAACCCGCTGTTGCGCCAGCTGCGGAACCGCGAGGCCCACCTGAAGGGGAAATGTGCCGACTGCCGGTACGCCGGCGTCTGCCGGGGCGCCTCCCGCCTGCGCGCGCTCACCATCGAGGACGACCTGTTCGCGCCCGACCCGCAGTGTTACCTGACCGACGACGAGGTCCGCGGTCCGGCGCCGTTCGACGCCGGCACCGACGTGGCCAACCCCGCGGACTGAGGCGCCGTCTTTCAACACCCGAAATCGTCGGGGTAGGCGTTGATTCCCGTCGCGCCAGTATCTCCGCACGCAGTCACGACCTGTGAGCGGTCGCACTGCACACCCGCGCCAGACTGGTGACTTGACGGGGGAGGGAACTGGTCGGTCGGGATACCGTCCGGTGGGCACGGACGGTCGGTTTTCGGCCGCGACGCGTATCGGGGCGTTTTTGCCGGGGCATTGCTAACCGCCACCTGTGCTGTCGGTCGAGCTCCACACGCATTCGTCGCTGTCCTACGACGGCCGTGACTCCGTCGAACTCCTTCTAGAGCAGGCCAGCGCCGTCGGGCTGGACGCACTCGCAGTCACCGACCACGACGAGATCGACGCCAGTCTCCGGGCCGCCCAGCTCGCACCGGAGTACGACCTCGTCGGGATTCCGGGCATGGAGGTGACCTGTGCCGCCGGCCACGTCCTCGCGCTGGGCATCCAGGAGGCGATCCCGCAGGGCCTTTCCTTCGGCGAGACGCTCGACCGCATCCGCGAGCAGGGCGGCCTCGCGGTCGTCCCCCATCCCTTCCAGGAGTCGCGCCACGGCGTCTTAGAACACATCTCGAAGGACGAACTCGCCACGGCCGACGCCATCGAGGTGTACAACTCCCGACTGCTGACCGGGCGGTCGAACCGACAGGCCGAACGCTTCGCGCGCCGCCGCAGTCTGCCGATGACGGCCGGGAGCGACGCCCACATCGCGGAGATGGTCGGCCAGGCGGTCACGAACGTCGACGCGGACGAACGCTCCGTCGCGGCAATCCTCTCGGCCATCGCCGACGGCCGGACCACCGTCGAGGGCGAGCGGACGCCCTGGCGCATCAGCTTCCGCCAGGCCGCCGGGGGCGCGAAGCGCCGCGTCGTCAACCGCCTCTCGACCTACCTGGACTGATGCAGGGCGCCGACCCCGAGGTCGTCCGGGCCGCGCTCGCCTCCCGCGAGCCACTGCCGGGGACCGGCGGGTTCTCCGGCGACCTCGAGGGTGCGCTCGTGCGCGACGTGCTCGGCCGATACCCGCTGTTCGTCGAACGTGACGCCTCGGGGGAGCAGCTCCCGGCCGACGTCTGGAGCCACGACCCGTCGGACCTCGAGACGCCGGAACCGTTCCCCGCAGGGTACGTCCGCGACGACGCTGGGGCCCGCTCGGTCTGGTCGCTCCCGGCCCCGGCCGCGTACGCGGACCGCGGGACGGCCGTCGAGGCCGTCCGCGAGGCCGTCGAGAGGCGCATCGACGCCGTCGACACCGACGGACTGGCCCTCGCCTTCTCGGGCGGCGTCGACTCCGCGCTGCTCGCGGCGCGCCTCGACGCGCCGCTGTACGTCGCCGGCTTCCGGGAGAGCCACGATGTCGAGGCAGCCCGTTCGGCCGCCGCGGCGCTCGACCGCGACCTGACCGTCGTGGAACTGACCCACGACGCGCTCGAACGGGCGGTCCCCGAACTCGTCGCCGCCACCGGCCGGACGAACGCGATGGCGATCCAGATAGCGCTTCCGCTGTATCTCACGGCCGAGCGGGTCGCCGCGGACGGGTTCGACCGGCTCGCCGTCGGCCAGGGGGCCGACGAACTGTTCGGCGGCTACGCGAAGGTGGCGAAGGCCCCCGAGGACCCCCGGGTCGAGGCAGACACGGTCCGGGGCGCCCAGCGCGAGGTGGTCGCGACGCTGCCAGACCAGCTCGAGCGGGACGTGCTCGCGCTACGGGCCGCCGGCGTCGAACCGGTCGCGCCGCTGTTACACGACGCCGTGGTCCGCGCGGCGCTTCGCCTCGACGACCGGATGCTCGTCGACGGCGAGACGCGCAAGTGGGCGCTCAGACAGGTAGCACTGGGCTCGCTCCCCGAGGCCGTCGCGACGCGTGACAAGAAGGCCGCGCAGTACGGCTCGCTGGTCGCGCGCGAACTCGACCGACTGGCCCGGCAGGCCGGCTACAAGCGCCGGATGGACGACCACGTCACACAGTACGTCGAGTCGCTCACGCCGGCGACGACTCGGCCGTTCCGTCGACGCCGCTCCCCGTGACCGTCACCGGACGGTCGGAATCGAGGATGACGGCCTGACTGACGCTCCCGAAGACGAGTGCGCCGAGGGGCGAGCGCTTGCGCCCGCCGAGGATGATCATGTCCGCCTCGCGCTTCGCAGCGGCGGTGACGATCCGTTCCTCGGGGTCGCCGTGGACGCTCACCGTCTCGACGTCGACGCCCGCGTCGCGCAGCATCTGGAGCATCTTCTTCCCGGAGGTGGTCTGTTCGATGGACGTCTTCTCCGCTGTCACCTCGTCCTCGAAGACGTGCAGGACTGTCGCGGTCACCGAATCGCTGGCGTGGGGCAGGTCGAGTACGGCGCTTGCCTGTGCCGTGGCCCGTTCTACGTTGCTGTCGATGGGAAGCAGAACACGATACATGCTAGCACGTTCGTGTCAATTTGATAAAAAGTTACCGCCCCTCGACCGCGGCGATCGCGCGCTGTCCCACCTCGACTACGTCCTCGGGGAACCGGTCGGCGTCGTCCCGCAGGGCCTCGGGCGTGAACCAGCCCCAGTCCTCGGCGGGTTGCTCGCCCGGTCCGGGGTCGATGTCGCGACTCCCCGCTGCGCCGTAGAAGATGAAGTCGATGTGCTGGTGGCCCACCGCCCCGCTCGCGTCGACGTTGATGTCCTCGAGCAGGAAGTGCTGTGGCTGGGGTATCGAGCGCACCGTCTCGCTGGCGATCTGTTCTTTCGGGGCGACCAGGTCCACGTCCAGGCCCAGTTCCTCGCGCGTCTCGCGCAGAGCCGCCTCGTGGGGAAGTTCGTCCCGGTCGATGTGGCCGCCCGCGGGGAGCCACATCCCCAGTTTGTCGTGTTCGTGGAGCGCGACGGCGCCGTCGCTGACGACGTAGACGGTGGCGACGAAGTGACGGGTGGTCTCCATACCGGCCGGAGGGCCCTCCGGGAAGTCTAGGTTACGGTCTGCTAGGGGTGGACGCTGTCCTCGGCCTCGAGCAGTTCGTGGTAGCGGTTGCGGATGGTGACCTCGGAGATGTTTGCCACCTCGCTGACCTCGCTCTGGGTGACCTTCTCGTTTGTCAGCAGGGAGGCCGCGTAGACGGCCGCGGCCGCGAGACCCACCGGAGACTTGCCCGAGTGGACGCCCTGTTCCTTTGCGTTCTGGAGGAGCTGGCGGGCCCGGCGCTCGACCTCCTCGGTGAGGTCCAGGTCCGAGGCGAAGCGGGGGACGTAACTCTCGGGGTCGGCGGGCTGGATCTCGAGGCTCAGTTCGCGGACGACATAGCGGTAGGTCCGGGCGATCTCGTCTTTCTCGACGCGGGAGACGCTCGTAATCTCGTCGAGCGAGCGGGGGGTCCCGGCCTGGCGGGCGGCCGCGTACAGCGAGGACGTCGCGACGCCCTCGATGGACCGGCCGGGCAGCAGGTTCTCGTCGAGCGCACGGCGGTAGATGACGCTGGCCGTCTCCCGGACGTTCTCCGGGAGTCCCAGGGCAGAGGCCATGCGGTCTATCTCACCCAGCGCCTGCTTGAGGTTGCGCTCCTTGGAGTCGCGGGTTCGGAACCGCTCGTTCCAGGTGCGCAGGCGCTGCATCTTCTCGCGCTGGCGGGAGGACAGGGAGTTGCCGTAGGCGTCCTTGTCCTGCCAGCCGATGTTGGTCGACAGGCCCTTGTCGTGCATCATGTTCGTCGTCGGCGCGCCGACGCGGGACTTCTTGTCCTTCTCCGTCGAGTCGAACGCTCGCCACTCGGGGCCGGGGTCGATCTCGTCTTCTTCGACCACGAGCCCGCAGTCTTCACAGACAGTTTCGCCGCGTTCGCTATCGGAGACCAGGGAGCCACCACACTCCGGACAGACGACTGCCGTTTCCTCTGTGGCCTGCTGGTCTTCGGTCTCGCGCTCACTCGTGTATCGGCGGATGGTCGTATCGGTCATTGGTTACGGACAGACGGGTCGGAGACCCGGAAAACGCCTTCTGTAACGTTCTGTTGTGGCTCGGGCGACTTAAATCCTTTGCTCTCATTCGAAGGTATTCTTTCCAATTCCATAAATTCTGTTGTTAGATACGTTAGTGAGCCTCCACCTTCAGTAATTACCCAACCTAGTTTGGGGGTCGTCGTTTCGAAACGCTTACTGCCGGGCCAGTTTACCCCGGAGACATGAGCGACAACGCCGTCGACCCCGAGGAGGTCCGACACGTCGCGGAACTCGCGCGCGTCGACCTCGAGGCCGACGAGGTCGAGCGGTTCACCGAGCAGTTCGGTGACATCCTCGAAGCGTTCGAGGCACTCGACGAGGTGCCCGAGACAGAGCGCGAGGCCGACCTCGCGAACGTCATGCGCCCGGACGAGGTCCACGAGTGTCTCAGCCAGGAGGAAGCGCTCCGGAACGCCCCCGAGGCCGAGGCGGGCCAGTTCAAGGGGCCGAAGGTGTCGTGAGATGACCGACTACAACGGCTACGTCACGGCCGAGCGCATCGAGGGCAGCGACGACGGGCCACTCGCCGGCCGGACCGTCGCGGTCAAGGACAACATCTCCACGGCGGGCGTCCGGACGACCTGTGGCTCGAAGATGCTCGAGGAGTACGTCCCGCCGTACGACGCGACCGTCGTCGAGCGCCTGAAAGCCGCCGGCGCGACCATCCCCGGCAAGACCAACATGGACGAGTTCGGGATGGGCACGACGACGGAGACGTCGGCCTATGGCCCCGTCGAGAACCCCGTCGCCGAGGGGCGGGTCCCCGGCGGGTCCTCCGGTGGCTCCGCCGCCGTCGTCGCCGCGGGCGACGCGGACCTGGCACTCGGCTCGGACACCGGTGGTTCCATCCGCTGTCCGGCCGCCTTCTGTGGCGTCGTCGGCATCAAGCCCACCTACGGCCTGGTCTCCCGGTACGGCCTCGTGGCCTACGCGAACAGCCTCGAACAGATCGGCCCCATCGCGCCGACTGTCGAGGAGGCCGCCGAACTGCTCGAGGTCATTGCCGGGCCGGACGAACACGACGCGACGACCCGCGAGGCCCCCGACGGCGAGGAGTCGTACGCCGACGCCGCCGACGGTGACGTCGACGGCCTCTCCATCGGCGTCCCGACCGAACTGCTCGACGGGGCCGACGACGCCGTCGTCGAGACGTTCTGGGACGCGATGAGCGAACTCGAGGCGCAGGGCGCGACCTACCACGAGGTCGACCTCCCCTCCGTCGAACACGCCGTCGAGGCCTACTACGTCATCGCGATGTCCGAGGCCTCTTCGAACCTCGCCCGGTTCGACGGCGTCCGCTACGGCAAGTCGGGCGGCTACGACGGCAACTGGAACGAGTCGTTCGCGAAGGCCCGCGAGGAGGGCTTCGGCGAGGAGGTCAAGCGCCGCATCCTGCTGGGCACCTACGCCCTCTCGGCCGGCTACCACGACAAGTACTACAAGAAGGCACAGGACGCCCGTGCCTGGGTCAAACGGGACTTCGACGAGGCCCTCGAGGACGCCGACGTGCTGGCCTCGCCGACGATGCCGGTGCCGCCCATGAAACGCGGCGAGAGCCTCGAGGACCCGCTGACGATGTACCTCGCCGACGCCAACACGACGCCGGTCAACCTGGCGAACCTCCCGGCGATCTCCGTGCCCGCCGGCGAGACCGACGAGGGGCTCCCCGTGGGCCTCCAGCTCGTGGGGCCGGCCTTCGGCGAGCGGACGCTCGTCCGCGCCGGCAGCGCGCTGGCCTGACTACGCTACGTCGTCGGGCAGCGAGCCGAGTTTCCGCATGGTTATCCTCCCGTCCTGTGTGACCGTGAATCTGTAGCCGTAGTACGAGAACGTGACCTCCGTCTGGGCCTCGTCGGCCGGCGGGTCGCTGAAGAGGTTCTTCAGAATCTCGTCGAGCCACGGATAGAGGCGCGGGAGGTCGGTGGCGTCGACCCCCTCCACGTCGGCGATGGTCTCCAGGAGTCGGACGTTGGCTTCCCCCGGCACCGGGTCGACCTGACGTTCGATGATTCGTTCCTGCGGGCCGGCGTCGTCGTCGGAGTCACTATCATCCATCTCACCGGAAAATTGGTCACTCCAGTAACAAATAGGTACCGCGGCCGTCGTCGTCACCGCACTCCGACCCCCGTTCCCGCTGGTAGCTTTTTGCCTACAGCGCGCGTAGGAGAAACGATGAACGTCCCGCGTCTCGGCGTCGACTGGCTGCACTGGCCGACCGTCCTGAAGGGCGTCGCCCTGGGAGCCGGCGTCGGTCTCGTCCTGGCGGTCGCCCTGGGTAACTTCTACTTCGGCCTGGCGCTGGGCCTCGTCAACGGCGTCGCCTTTGGGGTCGGGATGAGCCACTCGCGCGAGTAATCGCGCCCCGCTTACGTCCCGAAGACAGACACGGTCGAGGCGGCTCGCCTCCAGTACCCCGCTGGCGCTCTGTCACCGTCGCGCCGTCGCCAGCACGTCGTCGTAGACCGACTCGAGCCGGTCGACCGCGTGCTCGACGCTGACGCGCTCCCGCCGGTCGAGACACCGCTGTCGAAGCGTTTCGCCCTCGTCGAGGACGCGCTCGATGGCCCGGCGGAACCCCTCGATGTCCCCTTCCTCGTAGGAGTACCCCGTCTGCCCGTCGTGGATGGTGTTCCGGAGCGCGCCCGCGTCGACGCCGGCCACGGGCGTCCCACAGCAGTTGGCCTCCAGGGCGACCAGCCCCTGGGTCTCGACCGGACTCGGGAACGCGAAGACGTCGAGTGCCGCGTACAGTGCGGGGAGTTCCGCCCGGTCCAGGAAGCCCAGGAACCGGACGTCGATGTCTCGCTCGGCGGCTTCCGCCTCGAGGTGCTCGCGTGCTGGCCCGTCGCCGCCGAATACGACCGTGGCCTCGAGGCCCTCGCAGGCCTCGAGGATGTCGCCGAGACACTTCTCGTAGCCGTGGCGCCCCGTGTAGCCCACGAGCGGCCCCTCGGGCAGGTCGTGGCGGTCCCGGAACGCCGCCGCGTCGACGGGTTCGAAGAAGTCGGTGTCGACGCCGTTCGGGATGACCTCGACGCGCGCGTCTGTACCGACCGTCTCGCGGACGTGCCCGGCCGTGCGCTCGCTCGGCACGAGGACTACCGCCGCGCGGTCCAGGAACCACCGCTCGTAGCTCTCGGCGCCGGCCTGGACCGCCGCCTCGACGGTGCCGTTGAACGCGACGTACTCGGCGTACTCTCCGGTCGGCGTGTGGTAGGAGGCGACCAGCGGCACCTCGAGCTTGCGGGCGAGTCGCTGGCCGCCCATGCCGAGGCTGAATGGGGTGTGGGCGTGGACCAGGTCAGCGTCCGCGACGGCGTCGGGAATCTGTGGCATCCCCAGGCGAAAGCCCTCGTAGAACGGGAACGGGAGGCTCCGGACGGGGTACTCGCCGTCCCTGGCCTCGTGGTCGCTCGCCGGGTAGACCACGTCCATCCGCCCGCCGCGGGCCTGCCAGCGGTCGCGCCACGTCTCGACCGTGTAGGTCACGCCGTTGACCGTCGGCAGGTACGTATCGGTGAACGCGGCGACGTGCGGCAGTGCCATTTCACGGGCGTACCACCATCAGCGGCTAAACGCTTGTCATTGGTGTCGCGTCGGTCCGTCGGTCGTCTCGGTGGCTCTGTTGAAACATTCGAAACTACTGTTTGCTTTGAAACGAGCTGTTCTCTTGGCTCAGTAGTGAGATGAGTTTGCGTTCGGCGGCGTGGAGGTGTTGTGAAACCGTCGCGGGACTAATCCCGAACGCATCGGCGATCTCTTCGCCAGTTGTTTCGGGTGATCGTTCGTAATATCCAGCATCGTACGCGGCCAGAAGTAGTTCTCTCTGTCGCTCGGTGAGCCGGTCGTCCATTACCTGTTGAAGCTCTTCAATCGTAAATAGCGGTGTTGAGCGTTCTTTCGTCTCTTTGGCAACTACGGTCGCCGAGGGATGGTCGTCGAGGAACTCCTCGACGATGCTGGATGGGTTTTCAGTCGGTGGTATTTCGACACCGATGTGCCCCTTCCCGTTCTCACCCACCACCTCTTGCGGAATAGCCCCGAGTTCGGCCAGATCCCGCGCGGGACAGAACCCCTCTACGACAAATTCGTAGAGGCCACCGTCTTCATACCTCGCAACGAGTCGGGGTTCGACGAAGTCGTTTGATTGGGCAAGGTCGAGGATACGATCCGGATCGGCACCCATGATGGTGAAAAACTCCGCAAACTTGCCCGATCCCCGCGGTATCATCTTTTCGAGTTCGACCCTACAATCCGCTTCTTGCGTTACCCCGACAAACGGATACGTCGGGTCGGACACCGCGAACCTGACCGCAACGACGCCCTGTGTGTTAGAGGGAGATTCAGAATCACCCATTAAATAACACATGGCAAACGGGCTTATAACACCATCGACCATTATATTTGTTCGATTGGAAGAGCAACACTGTGAGAGTCAAAGTAATAAGCCACGACGACTAATCGCGTAGAGTTCCAACTCCAAGACGACGATGAACTCGCCCTCGGACGAAATTGCCCACCGACAATTGGAGGTCAATCAACACAAGCCATCCGTGCAAATTGCGAAAATAGTGGCTGATCTGGAAGGGAAACAGCCTGAAGAACTGACCCCCACATACGAACACCTTGGCAATACTATCGACGAAATATTTTCGAATCCTCCGGTCCGTGGAGCACAGGTCGGAATCACGTTTAGTTATGAAGGCTATCGCATCATAATCGAGCAGAATGGTAGCGCACAGTTCGTCAAAACAGCGTGAGCTGTCGTCCCGCCCGGAATATCGAGGCTAGTGGCAGGGCGGCTTTGCCCAATAGCGGCTCTGTATCCTCGCTTCTGTCTGACCGGACAGTGATGAATATGCGCCCTGAATTCACCACGGTTCCTGAGACCGATCACCAATTGAGGGTTTCAAGCGAGCCGTAGCAGCCGACTCGCACGTCTCGCACACTCGCCTGCTGACTCACGGGCGCTTATCATCCCGGTCGCTCGCCCCGCCCAGTCGCCGCGCTGGAACGCCAAGGCGAGCACGAGCATCATCCAGGCGTAACTCAGGACGATCCCGGCATACGCACCGACGGGCCCGAGTCCGAAGGTGACGCCGGCGAGATAGGAGAACCCGAGGAAGAACCCGAACAGGCCGATGACACGCGCCAGAAGCGGGAGGCGCGTCCCGCTCGCCCCTCGCAGTGACCCGGACAGTACGTAGAATATCATGTACGGAACCGCCGCGACGCCGAAGGCCCTGATGAACCCGGTCGACTGTGCAGCGGTCGTCGAGTCGTCGGTGCGTTCCGGTTCCGTCCACGGTCAGACCACCTCCTCGTAGGTCTCGACCAGTCGCTCGCCCACCCTTTCTAGTCCGTGTTCACGTGTCGTCGCCTTTGCGTTTTCGCCGAGTCGCCGGCGCAGGTCGGGGTCCGCTTCGAGTCGTTCGAGGGCGTCTTCGAACTCCGACCTGTCCGCACAGATGAGACAGTCGTGGCCGTCCTCGTAGTACTCGCGGAAGACGGGGATGTCCGAGAGCACGACGGCCTTCCCGCAGGCCATCGCCTCGAGGACGGCGATGCCCTGGTTCTCGTTCTTGGTGGGAAAGAGGTAGACGTCGCCGGCCCCGTAGGCCCCGCGGATGTCGTCTATCCACCCGGTGAAGGTGACGTTTGCCGGCGGGTCCGACGTCCACCGTCTGACCGCCGCCGAGGCCTGCGGGCCGTCGTCGTAGGGGCCGAACCAGGCGAAGTCGTAGTCGGTCGCTTCGGCGAGTTCACAGAACGTCGTCAACCCCTTGCGCTCGAAGACGTTGCCCACGGCGAACACGACCATCCCATCGAGGTCGTAGCGCTCGCGGTACTCCTCGCGGGTCAATTCGAACCCTTCGAGCGCGTCGACGTCGACCCCGTTGGTGATCGGCCTGATGGGCGCGTCGACGGGATAGTCCTCGAGGACGCCCTTCGTGTACTCGGAGGGACAGAGCACGAGGTCGGCCTGCGAGTAGAACCACTTCAGATACTCCCCGAGCGCCGGCGCGACGAGATTCGACCCCCGGAAGCTGTCCCGGAAGTCCTCGCGGGTGACGTGGGCGTGGAGGACGAGTGGCACGTCGTGTCGCTTCGCGTGTCTGGCGACGGCCACGGACCCGGGGCCGATCATGTTGCAGTGAGCGACGTCGTACTCCCGGAATACGGGGTCGTCGAACGCTACCTTCCCACCCAGCGCCCATGCCGGATGGCCGTCGCGCCACGGCGACGTGACCACGTCGACGTCCGTCTCGGCCAGCGCCGCCCGCTGGTGGTCCACCGAGGTGCCGATGCCCGACCGGTCCAGGCGGGACTCCAGTTCGAGGTAGTTCAGGACGCGCACATCCAGATGGTCGCCGGCACCGCCGAAAATCCTACCGACTTCGCGCTTCGGAAGGCATTTTTTGGCCCCTCCCGGAGTGGCGACCATGACCGACGAGGCGACCATCGCCCGCGAACGCATCGAGCGCCTCCAGGAGCTGGCCCGGGAGGCCGTGCTCTCGGGCCACGAGGAGCGCGCTCGGGCGTACGTCCGGCGAGCACGTCGCGTCGGCGAGCGCCAGCGCCTCCGGCTCCCGCGCACCTTCGAGCGCTCGACGTGTTCGTCGTGTGATACCTACCTCGTCCCGGGACGCAACGCCAGGGTGCGGACGCAGAACGGGCACGTGGTCGTCACCTGTGCCTGTGGCGCACAGTCACGGTATCCGTACTCGTGACCGGTCGTGTTGGGTACGCTTTTAAAATCCTCGGCGTAATTACTCCCCACACAATGGTCGCTGACAACACGGAACGGAAACTCCACGCGCTCGACGCGACGCTCCGGGTCGGCAAGCACGGCATCGAATCTGTCGCCGACGAACTCGATTCGCAGCTCGACGACGCCGAGTACGTGAAGGTCAAGTTCCTCCGGTCGTCCCGGGGCGGAACGACGACCGAGGCGCTGGCGGACGACCTCGCGGACCTCGTCGACGCCGAGGTGGTCCGCGTTCGCGGGCACACGGCGGTGTTCGAGCCATGATGCAGGTCGGCCCCATCGCCGAGTTCCTCGACGGGTTCGGGGTTCCGGCGGCGACCGCCATCGCGAGCGCCATCGTGTTCGTCGTCGCCTTCGTCGCGATATACGTCCTCGGCAAGGTCGTCGTCATCCCACTCGTCGACCGCTCGCTGGAATCGCGCGACCTCGACGCTCACGCACGAAAGCCGCTGAAGAAGTTGACGAGCATCGTCATGCTCTTCGTCGCCGTCTCGGTCGCGTTCGGGTTGGCCGAGTTCGGCAACTTCCTCCAGTCGCTCGCGACGATCGCGGCGGCCGCCACGCTCGCGATCGGCTTTGCGATGCAGGACGTCCTGAAGAACTTCGTCGCCGGCATCTTCATCTACACGGACAAGCCCTTCCGCATCGGCGACTGGATCGAGTGGGACGGCAACTCCGGCATCGTCGAGGACATCAGCCTGCGGGTCTCGCGGGTCCGGACCTTCGACAACGAACTGCTGACGGTGCCGAACTCGAACCTGACCGACGGCGTGATCAAGAACCCCGTCGCCAAGGAGCAGCTCCGCCTGAAGTTCGTCTTCGGTATCGGCTACGACGACGACATCGACAAAGCGACCGAGATCATCATCGAGGAGGCCGAGGCGAACGAGGGCATCATGGAGGACCCCGCGCCGTCGGTGCGCCTCGTCGAGCTCGGCGACTCATCGGTGGGCCTGCAGTCCCGAGTCTGGATCGATGACCCCAGCCGCGCCGACTTCGTGAAGACCCGCGGCGAGTACGTCCAGGCAGTCAAGCAGCGCTTCGACGAGGAGGACATCAACATCCCCTACCCGAACCGCACCATCGGTGGCGGCCTGGAGCTATCGAACGTCGAAGGGCTGGTCGAACCCTAACCACTTTTTACTGCGGGGGGTTCGCTCCGCGAACCCCCGCTTGCAAAAACGTGGGGAAAACTGCCGGAATGCGCGGCTTCGTCGCGCTTCCGGTGAACCGCCTCGCTTCGCTCGTCGGACGCTGGACCGCAGTGGGATTCCATCTCTATCGTAACTCGCGCGTCGGATTGTACATCATGGCCGGGAGTGGCCTCCGTGCCACGACCCGGGGAAGGGCAGGCCGTCAAGAAGCATACCGCGCCGGAGGCGCGGTTTCACCGGACTCGAGACCGGAGGTCGAGAGTCCGGCATTTTTCCCCACGTTTTTGCAAGGAGTGGTGCCCACAGCGAGCCGAAGGCTCGCGAGGACACCCGACGCAGCAAAAAGTGGCCGTCTATGAATGAGAGTGGACCCCGGGAATTGCCCGACGTTCGGACGAGGGTAATCCCGTTTGCCTCCTCCACCCCGCGACCCCACGAGCGACGGGTGTTCGATGGTCCGCTGCTCACTTCCGTGCCTGACGGAGTGCCATCGATTAACCGCGCGGGCACATCCCTGCAGATGTGACCGCGTGGACCGCCGTCCCCGCGGGACGAGGCTTCGACGTTGGCTCACGGGGTCCACGTCCGTCAGACCGGACGCCCCCGGGTTTCGGTCCCCGCTGATGACCATAGTGCGGGTATCGAGGGGGGCCAAACCCCCCGACCTAGTCCACATCGTGATTCCGCCGCCGCCCCATAAGGGCCTTTCGAATGTCCCCCAAACTGACAGACGACGCCCGGCTCAAAGCAGGCCGAGCGCGCGGGCGAACCACGCCGACCCCACCGGGATGGGGACACCCGCCGCGACGACGGCCCACCGGTGGTGCTCGATGAGCGTCGACTCGGTCAGTCCCAGCACGAGGTCACCCGGGACGGTCACCGCCCAGGCGAGGCTCAGTCCCACGACGAAGAGGCCGACCACCAGCCCCGCGCCCGCGGCGACGCTCGGGTCGGTCCGCCCTTCCCGCCCGGCCGCCAGGACGATGATGGCGACCAGCGAGAGCACACCGAGGACGAGTGGCGAGAGCACCCCGGCACCGTAGTAGGCGCTGACGGCGGTCGGCTCACCGACGATGACGTACGGGGCGGCCAGCGAGAGGATATACAGCACACAGCCGACGATGCCGACGGTCGGCGCGACGCGCAACGCGTTCATACCGGCGCTCGGAACGGCGTGGTCTTAACGGCGGCGTTCGAGGGAAACCGGGAAATGGCTTCCCCACGTATCGGACTCCATGGGATTGGGATCGACGGCGAAGAAGATACAGAAAGTAGCGGACGTCGCAGATGACGTCTACACCAAGGTCAACGAGCTGAAGACGCAACTCCAGGACCTCCGACAGACAGTCGAGGCGACCAACGACCGCGTCGACGACGTCGACCGGGAACTCGCCGAACAGCGCGCAATCGTCGAGGCGCTGGCCGACCAGCAGGGCATCGACACCGCCGCGGTTCTCGAAGAGGCCGACCTTCCGGCTGAAGAGGCCGAGACGTCCCCGGAGACCGAGTGAGTGGCGGCCGGCGGCGCGTGACTGGCTCACCCGGGCCCGTCTCGAACCGGTTGGTTTAAACCACAACGTCGGTATAGCAGTTCACGTAGGGCGCTTAGCTCAGCCTGGACAGAGTGCTTGGCTTCGGACCAAACCGTCGGGGGTTCAAATCCCTCAGCGCCCGTGGAATTTTGCGGCGAACAAACCGTGAGTCGCAAATTCGCTATCTGAGGATTTGAACCCTGCCAGTCGCGCGCAGCGTGGCGAGCACGTCTGAATCCGGTTCAAATCCCTCAGCGCCCGTAGCCGTTTTCGCGATTCAGGCCGACAGACAGCGACGGGTTGGTTCTGCCGAGAGACGCAGTGTGCTTACTTTCCGTTCGACGGTCGAACGGTTCCGAGTCCGAGGTGTCGTCTGACGATTCGCGTGCATCTAAACAGGCCTCCCCGGAGAAACCATCTAATTCTCCGTACTGATTGCTGAAAAATACATACACACAGCTGATTCTCGTAGCGGCAAGACATCGCGCGCCTATCGGTCGCTACAGTCCGACCAGACAGTATCGGGACTCTCGAGTTAGCACTCGCAACTCCCACCAGCGGTGTTTGCCTTATTCTATGTAGATTTGTACCTCTCATTACAGAGCGAGTAAAGCAACGGCAGGAGAACAGCTTTTATAGAGACAGATGGCTTGGAAACCTGATCCACTAGCCAATATCGAACTGACCGATGTCCTATACGGAACGGGTAAGTTTGATCTCTCTCCCCACAGCTCTGGCGACGTATTCCAGTTCCGTGCTGAATCTATTTATACACTGCGAGAGATGGGCCTTCTGCACAATGTCGAACTCGAAATACCATCACCTCGTTTCTGAGATGAAGGGCGGAATCGAGTGGCGTGATCTCAGCGACCGCGGGATGTCGCGCGATCCGAGCCGCGACGTCGAAATCACTGGCATCACCTGTCATGTCATCGGCGGGAACTTTCCGTGGAACATCATTACCGTGGAGACAGACGCTGGCGTCACCGGCGTCGGGGAAGCGTACAATGGCCCTATCCGCGAGCACATCGAGTATCTCGAACCCGGCCTCGTAGGTGAGAACCCCTACGACGTCGAGCGCCTTACCGAACACATGACGCAGCTTCTTTCGGGACTCGCCGGCGGTACTGGATTCTCGCAGGCAGCCGTCTCTGGCATCGAAACTGCGCTTTGGGACGCCGTCGGAAAGCTCGTCGATCTTCCCATCTACCAACTCCTCGGCGGGAAATACCGCGACGAGATCCGCATCTACTGTGACAGTCACGCTGGCACCCACCTGGATGAAGGGTCCGACAAGTCCTTCAAAGCGTACGAACCCGAAGCGTATGCCGACGCTGCCGAGGCAGTTATCGACGATGGCTTCGATGCACTCAAGTTCGATCTCGATGTCGCCGCTGGCGACGCGGATACCGCAACCCGCCGCCTATCCAACGCCGCCGTCCAGCACAAGGTTGACGTCGTTGCGGCAGTCCGCGAACGCATCGGTGACGACCCGTTACTCGCGTTCGACCTCCACTGGAACTTCAACGTGGAGACCGCTCTTCGCGTTGCGCGCGAACTCGAGGAGTTCGATATCGCATGGCTCGAGGATCCCGTTCCGCCGGAGAACGCAGACTCCCACCGGCGTGTCACCGAGGCCACGTCGACGCCCATACTCGCCGGTGAGAACATCACACGCGTCGAAGGCTTGGTGCCTTTCCTCGATGAGGATGCCCTCGACGTCGCCGCGCCCGACATCCAGAAGTGTGGTGGGCTCTCGGAGTTCCGTCGTATGGCCGCCCTCGCCGACGCCTACGACGTTCCAGTGGCGCCACACAATGTCGCCAGCCCAGTCGGTACAGTCGCGAGTGTGCACGCCTGCGCGACCGTGCCGAACGCATTCGTCCTCGAGTGGCACGCTCGCGACGTTGACTGGTGGGACGACCTCTACATCGGCGACCCACTCATCGAGGACGGCCGCATCGAGGTCCCCGAGGGCCCAGGTCTGGGCCTGGAGCTCGATCTCGACGAACTCAACAGCCGACTTGCGCCCGGCCAGGAACCGGTCGAACTCTAAACGGCCGGCCCGCTTACTGTCGATCCGACGTCGGGTACTGTAAACGATATATCGCTCTTCTATGCGATCACGCGGCACAACCCGGGACCACCGTCGACCACGGAGACGTCCTGCAGGTTCCATCCGCAATACCTGGGCGACTAACGATAGTGCGTAGCGGCCGATTCACACTCTACGTACCGCTTGTTTCGCCCCTGGCGCCCCGAAATGAGTGATTGGAATCTCCTACAGACAACCTCCGTAGCGATAACGCGCTATTTTACGGAACCTCGGCAGGGGTGATTCGAAGCGTGCGAGATACAACGCGCGAGTGGAACACGAGACGATACTGCCTCCGAGTTACTCGAATCGTTCAGTATAGTCACTGTACTAATCGTTCGAGTCGGTGAAATCAAGTGGCGACCTGATGACCGATACGCGCGTTGTATGCACCGCGAGCGAAACAGATTGTCTGTCCTCTCAGAATATCCCAGTCCACAAACCCGCGAGTACGGACGCCTCACGCCTGAAGAGACGATTCGCTCGACCGAGGACCGAGCGCTCTCAGCGCCCGTGGTTCTGCGCGAACGACGGTGAGCGCTGCGGCGCGTCGGCTGAGGATTCGAACCCTGGAAGACGAGCACGGCGAGTTTTCATACAGTTCAAATCCCGCAGCGCCCGTACCCCGGTTCGAGTGAACGCGCGCGAGTGGGCGGAACCTGTCCCGGGCCGCGGTCGACGCCCATCGCCGGCTCACCGACGCGGTCGGTCGGGCCGCATCTCGAGGCCGTAGGCAGCGACGTCTTCGAGCACGGCGTCCCAGCCGCCGACGCTGACCCGGCCGCGCTCTGTCTCGACGGTTATCTGGGCTACCTCGGGAAGCACGGTCCGGTAGTCGACGTCGGGGTCCGCCTCCATCCGATAGTCGACGACTGGGCCGACCCACGTCCCGGGCTGTCCGGTATCCGTGTCGTTCCCCTCGACGTAGGCCTCGACCGGCCTGGTCGATTCCAGCGCCGACTCGTAGTCGATGATCGCCCGCCAGGGAGTGAGGTACCGGCGCGGCCGGTTGGCCGGCGTCGCTATCTCCCGCGACCCGAGCCACAGTTGCTCGCTGTATCGCTGGAACATCTCGACGATGCTCCTGTCACGGGTCACCAGCGACGGCCGGCTGACTGACGGGGCAGAGAGGCCACGGAAGATACCGTAGTCCCGGTCCGCGGCCACGACGAGGTCGGCCTCCAGCCGGCAGTTGACGAGCAGCTCCTCGTGGTACGTGGTGTTCTCGACCGTCGCCAGGTCGTCGGTCTGGACGAGCAACCGGACCGTCACGCCGCGGTCGAGGGCCTCGCGAACCTCCGATTTGAACGCACCGTACCACTCCATCGGGAGCGACAGAAAGAGCCACCAGTCCGCCGTCTCGATGGCCCGCGACACGTGTCGCCGTACCGATGACTCGGTGCTGACGACCGTCACGTAGCCACTCGGCCGGTCGACGTCGCCCGCAATCCCGTCCAGCTGGGTCATCGCCCGCTCGAAGCGCGATTCGAACTGACTGACCTGCTGGTTCTTCAGCTCCTCGAGGCCCACCTCCGGGGGTATCGCGACCGCTTCCTTCCCGGTGCTGGCCTCGTTGACCTCGACTAGGCCGAACTCCTGAAGGTCGTCGACGACGTCGTAGATGCGCTGCTGTGGAATCTCGGCCTCCTCTGCCAGTACCGTGAACCGGGCCGTCCCGAGACGGACCGAGGTAACGTAGGCTCGGGACTGGTACTCGGTCAGGCCGACACGCTGGAGTAATTCCTCGATTTCGTCGGTCATGTGGTTGCTTCGGTCTATCTGTCGACCGTGCCGTCTCTCGTCCACACTCCTCCAGCCCCGGTATAAAATAACCATCGCATGTCGCGGGCAGCGATGGCGGGGTACCGGGGGGAACGCGAGATCGCCCGACACATCTCTCCCCGACGTGTCACGTTACGGTGTCTTCGGGTTACACGATCTGCTCTCTATCGGGTGCCGTGGCGGTGGCCGCCCGCGTCTCTGGAGTGGGCGCAGACACGGACCGGCCGCCGGAGAAAAATAAACTACTGAACGTGGTGATTCTCTCGAACCTGCCGGACTTTATTATCTCTCAGAGATCATGTCGCCTATGGAACGGATTTCGTCGCTTTCTTCTCGCGTTGCCGAGCGCATCGCCGAACGTGAAGGGACCGACCCGGCCGAACTGACTCCGCCACTGTACGAGGTGCTCGACGTCGAACAGGTGGATCGATTGGTGACGACGTCGAACGCCGATGTCCGCGTCGAGTTCACCTATCTGGGGTATCAGGTAGCCATCGAGGACCAGGGCGAACTGGAGATCACCGAACGACAGACCGACGACGGGACAGAACCCCAGCCGGCCCCCGAATTCTCGGTAGACTAGTCGCTGACGAGGTGGCACCTTTCGACAGTATCGATTCCCCAGAATCCGGCACGTACGAGCGAACGCTTTGCTGGGGTCTCACGTCTCTTCACCGCCCGAGTCGACAGGTGCCGACCTTCCAGTGTACGTGTCGTCCCACCTGGGCTGTGTCGGGCTCCCCCGGAGCGAGCCCCGTTCGTGGCGGTCAGTCCCACGGTCTCGATCCGCCGACCACTCACCGCCGTCGGTTCGAGTTCGTCGAGTCGGCGCTTCAGCTTCGGGCGGTCGCGCGCGCCGCGTTCCCGACGGACTCGGGGACACTGTTCGCGGTGTTCGACGGGCAGCTCCGACCGAGAGACCCCCTGCAGGGTTCCAACTGCCACGACGTTCCGGTAGATCGGCGGCGCTGCCTCGTAGACGATGACACGTGCCCGCGGTCCCGTCGAGAGCACGGCGCGTCTCTCTGTCCGCTGGGGCGGCGCGGGCCGCAGGAAGAACCCACAGGCGTCCGCTTCGTAGCCGTACGCGGTCGGGGTCGCGTACGGTTCGGTGGAGTCCGTAAGAGAGAGAACGGCGGTCTCGTGCCGGTCGAGAAGCGCGTCGGCCTCCGCCTCGTGAGGGTCGTTGCCTCCGTCGATGACATCGTCTCGTGGTACCAAAGGACGGGCGGGGATCAAAGTATTGTCCCATGGGAGGTCGCCGTTCCGGACGCCGGTGCCACCGACCGCCCCGACCGCCGAACGGGTGAACAGGCCTCATAGTGATTGCTGTGACTGTTTACCGGTACGACCGCACGTAGTCGTGCGGTTGGTACCGAAATGACTCACAGCAGTCACTATCAGACCCCTCCCTGGTCGAGGTACGCTATCGCCGCCTCGTCCGACACCTGGTCGAACCGGTCGTAGAACTGCCCGACCCCGCTGAAGTGCTGGGGCGTCCACAGGCAGACGACGGCGTCGGCCAGCTGGCCCAGTTCCGCGACGGTGTCGGGCGGACCGACGGGTATCGCCAGGACCAGCCGGTCGGCGCCGTTCTGCCGCAGCAGTTCCAGGCACGCCCTGGCGGTCGACCCGGTCGCCACACCGTCGTCGACGACCACGACGGCCTTGCCCCGGACGTCCGGTTCCGAACCGCCCTGGCGGTACCGCTCGGCCTTCCGTCTGGCGTTCTCGGCTTCCTTCTCGCGCTCGCGCTCGAAGTACTCCTCGCCGGGGTCGACCTGCCGGAGTGCCGACTCGTTGCGCCAGACACTCCCGTCGCTGGCGACGGCACCGAGGGCGTACTCCGGGTTGTGTGGCGCCCCGATCTTCTTCGCGACGACGACGTCGAGTGGCACGCCCAGCGCGTCCGCAACGGCGCGTCCCAGTGGGAGTCCGCCCCTTGGAATCGCGAGCACGAGGTCGACGTCGACATCCCGCTCGCGGAGCGCCGCTCCGAGCTGTTCGCCCGCCTCGCTTCGGTCTGTGAACTGATGCGTAGCCATTGTCCCGGCCGTACCTTGGGGCGACAGACGCCTACCGGTTACGGTCGGTTCAGTACGACGACAGGTCCACACCGCTCAAGGCGCCGGAGTGTGTGCCACGCTCGTGGGACAGCAGAATTGAACGCACGTGGCTATCCCGGTCGGTGACGTCGAACGGGACGGTATCCTGACGGCCCCGGTCGACGCGTCGGGTGTCGTCCTGTCCGGTCACGGACGTGGGTCCAGTCGGCACAGCCCGCGCAAATTCGTCGCGGACGTCGTCCGTGAGCGCGGCCGGGCCGGTCTCGCCGGAGCGCGTGACCGCGTCAGGTCAGCGCTCGCTCCATCCACCGCTGTCGACGACTTCGAAGAGGTTCCCCCAGTTCTCGTCGCCTTCGCTCCCGGGAAGCGAGTCGCGGAGCTGCCGGAAGTCGGAGGCCGGCACGACGCTCTCGACCAGGTCCACGATGACCCGAGCGTGATGCGCCGCGTCGGCCGGGTCCGCCCCCTCGATTCCGCTGACGCGCTCGACGTACTCGGCCCAGTCGAAGTGCTGGCCGTGTTCGTGGACCGCCCCGGCGAGGTACCACTTGATCTCGATGGGGAGCGACGCCGCGAGGTCCTCGGCGTTCCCCGCCGAGAGACGCTGGCCCACTGGCAGTAACGTCGCCCGGATCGCCCGCACGCTCTGGCCCGTGTCGGCCAGTTCGAGTCGATGCTGTACTTCGCCGGTGAACTCGTCGAAGTTCATGCGCTAAAATAATGTTCCAATGACATTAATTGGGGCGGTGGGTCCCGACTCCTGGGAACGGCCGGGACGGGAGTTTCCGTGACTGTGCGCCCGGTGTTCCCCCGCGGGAGGGTGCACGCTCATGCACTGAATCCGTTCGGAACAGCGTGTAGGATTGTACACCAGACAGAATATTCCCGCCGAGTTCCGTGGACACATTGAAATCGAACACCGGTCTTCCACGGCTTCGAATCGCCTATTCGGGGTTATTTGGCCCACAAACCGGGAGAGATCTCGACGCCCCGAAATTCTGACACCCTAACAATAATTCAAATCTAACACAATACTATATGTGCCTGGCGGACGAACCATCCGGTATGACCGACCCGTTCGTAATCGTCGGCGGTGACGCCGCGGGGATGAGTGCCGCGAGCAAGTTCAAACGTGACGCGCCCGACCGGGACGTCGTCGTCTTCGAGAAGGGCGACTGGGTCTCGTACGGCGCGTGCGGACTGCCCTACTACGTCAAGGGGGACGTCGAGACGCTCGACGATCTCGTCTCGATGACGCCGACCGAGTTTATCCAGGACCGCGACATCGACCTGCGCACCGGCCACGAGGTGACCCACATCGACCGGGAGCGGCGGGTGGTGACAGTCGACGGACCCGACGGGACCCTCGAACAGCGCTACAGCGACCTGCTGGTCGCCACCGGTGCGCGGGCGGTGAAACCGCCGCTCGACGGGATGGACCTGGACGGCGTGTTCACCCTCCACGGCATGGACGAGGGGGCCGAGATACGCCGGTCCCTGGGCGAGCAGACGCCCACGGCGAACCGCTCGGATACCGGGTACGGGTCCGTCGCGAGCGAGTACACCTCGGCCGAGGGGCCAGAGGCCGTGGGCATCATCGGCGGCGGGTACGTCGGCATCGAGATGGCCGAGGCCTTCGCCACACACGGGCTGGACGTGCACCTCTTCGAGATGCTCCCGCACATCCTCCAGCCCTTCGGGGCCGAGTCCGCCGCCGTCGTCGAAGACCACCTCCGCGAACAGGGTGTCACGCTCCACCTCGACACGCCGGTCGAGGAACTCGTCGGTGAGCGAGCGGTCGAGGCGATACGTGCCGGCGACGAGCGGGTCCCCGTAGACCTCGCGCTGGTCGGCGTCGGTGTGGCGCCGAACACGGACCTCGCCGAGCGTGCCGGCATCGAGACGGGGCCGACCGGGGCCATCGCGACCGACGAGTACGGCCGGACGAACGACGCACACGTCTACGCCGCGGGGGACTGTGCGGAGGCGACCCACGTCGTGACCGATGCGCCCGATCACGTCCCACTCGCGCTGACGGCGAACCGTGCCGGCCGTGCCATCGGGCAGACCGTGGCGGGCGACCCGCTGCCTGTCGGGCAGATCGCCGGGACGGCGGCGGTCAAAGCGTTCGACCTCGAGGTCGCACGCACGGGGGTCATCGACGAGGCGGCGGCCGTCGACGCGGGGTTCGACCCTGTCTCCGTGACGATAACGACCGAATCGAGGGCTCACTACTACCCCGGCGGGACGGAGATACAGGTCACGCTGGTCGGCGACCGACAGAGCGGCCGGGTGCTCGGTGCGAGCATGGTCGGGGCCGAGGGCGTCGCAAAGCGCATCGACACGGTCGCGACCGCGCTCCACGCTGGGATGACGGTCCACCAGCTCTCGTATCTGGACCTGTCGTACGCGCCACCGTTCAGCCCCGTCTGGGACCCCGTGCTGACGGCCGCGAAGGTGCTCGCGGGGAAACTCGCCGGCTGAACGCGTCGGGGCCGCCCGGGCGTGGGGTCAATTAGATGGATGTTCGAGGGCGCCGCCGACGAGCCACAACGCTTTCCCTTCGATCCCGCCACGTTCCACGCGGATGTACCGGAATGGCCACTACGGAGTGAATCTCCTCCTCTATGCACCTCTGGGCGCTGGGCTCGTGGTCTTGGGGGAACCGCTGCTCGCGGTGGTCGGCTGGATGCTCGCCGTCGGCCTCGCGACGGCGCCGGACGTCGACCACCGACTGCCGCTCGTCTCCCACCGCGGCATCACGCACACGGTCTGGGCCGCACTCGCCGTCGGCTTCGCCTGTGGCGCCGCGCTCTCACTTTCCGCAGAATCGGTGGGCCTGTTCACGCCGACGGCGGGGGCGCTCGTCGGGGCCGTCGGTGGGACGGTGGGTATCCTCGGCCACGTCGCGGGCGACGCGCTGACGCCGATGGGCGTGACGCCGTTCACGCCGCTGTCGACGACCCACTACTCGGCGAGTCTGTGGACGGCCGACAACCCCTTTGCGAACTACGGCCTCCTCGTGGTCGGCGTGTTCGTCACCTCGCTGGTCGTGGTGGTCGCGTTGCAGACGGGGTCCGCCGCGCCAGTGTGATCCGGGGCGGATCGCCCTCGGCCAGGGATGCTCGCAACTTCGAGAGACACTTACACCGTCGCCGTCTCCACCCCCGTATGGACCCCGACGAAGTACGTGAGGACTGGGCCGGTCGCTCCGGCCGGTTCTCGCCGCGCTACTACGCCGAACTTGGCCCCAACGAAGTCAGCGAGACGATTCTCGACGCCCTCCGGTACTACGTCTCCGACGACGCCGCGATTCTGGAACTCGGCTGTGGGTCCGGACGCCACCTCGAGCACCTCCGTTCGCACGGGTTCGAGAACCTCGCCGGCATCGACATCAACGACGAGTCCTTCGAGGTGATGGCCGACGCGTTCCCGACCCTCGCCGAGACGGGGACGTTCCAGGCCGGGGCCATCGAGGACCTCCTCGGGGAGTACGACGACGACGCCTTCGACGTCGTCTACTCCGTCGAGACGCTCCAGCACATCCACCCGGACGACGAGTGGGTCTTCGAGGACGTCGCCCGCGTCGCCGGGGAGCTTCTCGTCACCGCCGAGAACGAGGGCAACAGCCCCGAGCGCGGCCGCGGGGAGACCGGAGTGAGCTACGTCGACGACGAGTTTCCGCTGTACTACCGAAACTGGAAGCACGTCTTCGCCGAGTACGGCTTCGCCCAGCTGATCCACGAGCCGACCAAGCGCGACACGATACGGGTCTTCCGGGCGCCGTGAGCGACCCGCGTGACAACTGGCTTCAGCCTGGGGCGCCTCTCCCCGACAATGGAAGACCATAGCGCGCCGCTCTCCGTCCAGGAACTCGCCGACTACTGTCGGACGCAGGCCCGATTTCTCTGGGGCCGCGTCGAGTCGCTCACTCGAGCGGCGGACGAACTGCTCGAGGAGGCCGACGAGGGTATCGAGGAGGTTCGCGAACGCCTCTCGGCGCGGTCCACCTCGGGCGACGCGAGGCCGGTATCGCCCGCCGCGGCGACCGGCGGGAACGCCGACGCCGATCTCGCCGAGATAGAGACACTGGAGGACGATATCGAGGAGACCCAGGCCGTCGTCGCGGCCAAACGGGCCCGTCGTGACGCCTTCGAGCAGCTCGCGGCGGCCTACGCAGACCTCGCGGACGAAATCGAATCGACAGCGTCCGACGGGCAGGCGGCGCTTTCCCGCGTCGTCAGCTTCGAGCGTGACCACGACGCCCCGGCGTACGTCGAGAACCAGCAGACGCTCCTCGAAGCGGTCGCCGAGTCTGCGAAATCCGAGGAGTGAGCGGCCCGACGACGAACCCGCCGACGGGCCGTCCGGGCAGTGAGTATTATTGTCCTATTGAGCGATACACGAGACGACATGGCGACAGCACCACCATCGTTCGACATCGAGTCGACCCCCGAGGCGGACGTCGGCGACACCCTCATCCTCGGCACGGCGAATCTCGGCCTCGCAGGGCTCACGGCCATCGACTACCTGGTCTCGCACACGCTGACCGAACAGGTCGGCCACGTCAGGACCGACAACCTGCCCGACATCACACCCTTCACCGGCGGCGAACCGCGATTCCCCATGCGACTGTACTCGGCCGCGGGGTCCGACATCTCCCTGCTCATCAGCGAGATACTCGTCCCCGTGTGGGCGGGCGAACCGCTCGCCGACGGCGTGTCGGCGTGGGTCGAGGCCCATGGCATCGAGGAGGTCTGTCTGCTCCACGGCGTCCCGTTCCCGCACGGCCCGGACGAACACGTCGTCTTCCACGTCGGGACCGACGAGTTCCGGACCCGTCGCATCGGCTCGGCCGACATCCAGCCCCTCGCGGGCGGGTTCTTCGACGGCGTCGTCAGCGAACTCCTCCTCCGGAGCCTCGAGGACGAGACGCCGCCGACCGGCGTGTTGACGACGCCGACGCACCCGCCGGGGCCGGACTTCGAGGCCGCGCTCCGGTTCCTCGACGCGCTCGAGACGCTCTACGGCCTCGAGGTCGACGAGACGGAGCTCCAGGCCCGCTCCGAGGAGATGAAACGCTACTACGAGGAGCTCGCGACCAGGATGCAGTCGATAGAAGGGAGCGACGCGTCCGGGGGCCGGGACTACCCTGAAGACCGGATGTTCATGTAGCGTCCCGCGGGACGAATCCGCCCGACACGGGATTGCCGGGCCCCCGGGTCACACCTATGACCGTTCGGAGCGTAGATCCGTCCATGTACGACCGGATACTGGTGCCGACGGACGGGAGTTCGGACGCCGAGCGCGCCGTCGAACACGCCCTGGACCTGGCTGAGACGTCCGGCGCGGACCTGTACGTGCTATACGTCGTCGACACGAATCCCCTCCCGCTCGACCCACGTACCCAGCAGGTCGTCGGGTACCTGGAGGAGGCGGGCCGGCGCGCGGAGGCGGAGGTCCTCGAGCGTGCCCGCGGGCGAGACGTCGATACCGTCGTCACTGACGTCCTGGAGGGGTCTCCTCACGAGGCCATCCTCGAGTACGCCGACGACAACGACGTCGACCTGATCGTGATGGGGACCCACGGCAGGCGCGGCCTCGACAGGGTGCTGCTCGGGAGCGTGACCCAGCGCGTCCTTCGGACAACCGACGTCCCGGTGCTGGTGGTCCGCCCCCCGTCGGACGACGAGGCCTGAGAGTCCGGCACTCGGCGTCGTGTGGTGTGCCTGGGGAGACAGACCGACGCCGGACGTCCCACCGGGCACTGTCTGGGGCGATGGCACGACTACTCCGCACCCGACGACCGGTCGGTGTACCACCACGCCCAGGCGACGAGGACGGCCTGGAGCGGCAGCCGCGCCCACAGCGCCGCATCCGGCGGGTCGCGCAGCGGTTCCGGCACCCCCTCGAGGGCCAGGTCGTCGGTCACCGCCATGTATACGTTCGCCGGGAACACGGCCACGAGCAGGCCGACCAGTCCCCGGGCCGACAGCCGCCGGGTCCGCTCGAAGAGGACGCCGGCGCCGAGCAGGACTTCCGCGGCCCCGGAGAGGTAGACGAGCGCTCGCGGCCGCGGGAGCTGCGGTGGCACGACCTGTTCGACCACCTTCGGGGCGAGGAAGTGGCCAAGGCCCGCACAGATGTAGACGAAACCCATGACGAACCGGAGCGGTCGTTTCCATCTCGCGAGTCGGTGCAGCGACACGGCACGTCGGTACGGAAGCGACCGAGGAAAGCCTTCCTCCCGGACCCGGCGCGACCCGACCCGGCGTCGCCGAGGCCCTGACACCGGTCGACGCGACAGACCATCTAGAACGCTTATATCTCCACGTCCGTCATAGTGACTCTGTGGCCGTCGACCTCGTCGTACCGATACGGATGCAACCACAGCACCACCGGTCCCCGTGCCGCCGCGACCGGGCGGCCGTCCCGCCGCCGCGAGCGGATCGGACTCCCGGCGACCGACCGTGACGCCGACGCTCGACATCTCGGCGACGGTGCTCTGTACGTCCGTCTCCAGCGAACCGAGCGAGGCACAGCTCCGCCTCGACGACTCCCGCCTCTCGGTCAGAGGCACGGAGCTGGCCGAGGAGGCGAACCTCGACGAGATT
Organism: Haloarcula halobia; assembly: GCF_029338255.1. NCBI lineage: Archaea > Methanobacteriati > Methanobacteriota > Halobacteria > Halobacteriales > Haloarculaceae > Haloarcula > Haloarcula halobia. The sequence continues at coordinate 2,423,849 of NZ_CP119787.1, read as the reverse complement.
TTCGACGTCAGACTCGGCCCGCCCCCGCAGGCCGCCGAGCAGGCCTTCGGCGCTCCGGTCCTCACCGTCGGCTTCGAGCGCGGCGGCCAGCGGGTGGTGCTGTTCGTCGACGGGTCCGAGACGACGTTGCGACGCGTCAGCGCCCTGCTGTTCCGCCGGCTGCTCGACGGGACCGAGGTGGCCGCGTGTCACCCGGCGACGATAGGCGGCCGGGTCCCCGACCGGCAGTTCGAGATCGGCGAACTCCGCGTCACCCCCGGTCGAGTCGGCTGTACGGGCATCAGGTACCCCCTCCACGTCGAGCTCGAGTCTATCGTGAGTGTCGGCCGGTCGGAGCGGGAACTGCAGGGCCGGCGGGACCCGGCCATCGAGTTCCGGTACGTCAGGAACGGCGTCGTCGTCGGCGTCGACCTGTCGCTGAACCCGCCGCGGAAGCTCAATCTCCTGGGCCGGTACCTCCGGCGCGAGTACAGCCGTACCCGACAGCCGCTGCGCGGGTTCGAACCGCCGGCCCCCGTCGTCCGCGCCCTGACGCGGCTGTACGCCCACGGCGGGCGCACGGACTCCGGGGCCGAGCTCGCGGCCGAGTCGGACGCCCCCGAGTCGCTCCTCCGGAGCCTGCGCCAGCACGACCTCGTCGAGTTAGACGACGGCGAGGTCACACTCACGATGCGCGGCTGGACGCTGGTCTTCGAGCGGGCGAGCGCCCCGGCCGCCACCTATCGGTGAGAGCCCGGTGACGGTGGCGACCGGGTGCCCGTCACCTGCACACTGTCCTCACTCGGCCGGTCAAAGAGGGAGAAACCGGAGTCACGAGACCCGGCGTCAGCGCTCTACCTGGGCCGGCGACTCGGTGCCTGTCGCGTACTTCGTCTCGAACTCCTGGATGAGCTGGCCCATCTTGGCGTACCAGTCGTTGAGCACGCGCTGCATCTGGTCGGCGATCTCCGAGGGGTCCGTCGGAGTGTACACGTGACAGTACCCCCCGTGCTCGTAGTTTCGCTGCTCTTTCCGGATGAAGCCCGCCTGGAGGAGGCGCTGGACCGACCGATAGGCCGTCGAGCGTTCGCGCTCGACCGACTCGGCGATGTCGTCGACCGTCAGCGGTTCCTCGGCTTCGACGAGCGCCTGGAAGCACTCGGTGTCGAGCTGCGAGAGCCCGTGGAAGCACTCGAGCAGCCCCTCACACACCATCTCCTGGCGTAACTGTTCGCTCATCGACTCTGGCATTGGTCTACCGTCGACTACGTCTCGAGGCCGTAAAATGCTTGTGTGTATCAACCACAATACTACGAACTACTCATGCCGGCGAGGACGTCTTTGTCTCGTCTCGCAGCGCGGTGATGCTGCTGTAGACGACGGCGCCGCTGACCAGTAGCGCCGACCCGAGGATGAGCACGAGACTGACGGTGTTCAGCACGTCGATACCGTAGAAGTTGCCGGCCTCACGGACCGCGACGGCCAGCGCGCCACCGAGCAACATCAGGCCGAAGTAGACCTTGATGTCGTCCTCGTCGACGATGCTGGTCGCGGCCGAGCCGACGCGGGCCCCGAAGGCACTCCCGGCGAGCAGCGGGACCACGATGGAGAGGTCGACGCCGCCGTCGAGTGCGTACAGGAAGCTCCCCAGCCCCCCCGAGAAGACGATCTCGAAGAGGTCGGTCCCGACGGCGATGGGCACCGGCACGCCGATGAGGTAGAACAGCGCGGGCATGCGGATGAACCCGCCGCCGACGCCGAGGAACCCGGACAGGAGTCCGGTCACGAACGCGACGCCGAGAATCATCCACAGCGACACGCTGACGCCACCACGGAGGGATATCATGGGCGGGACGCGGTACGACTGTATCTTCTTTGCGATGTCCGGGATGTCGTCGGCGTCGACGTCGTCGTCCGCCGCGTCGTGGTCGATGCCGCCGCCACCACCGCCCTTGAGTGCCTCGTAGGTGACGAAGGCGCCGATACCACCCAGCAGGACGACGTACGTGACGCTGATGATGCTGCCGGCCATCCCGAGTGACTCGAGGTGCAAAACGACCCCCTTGCCGACCTCGATGCCGGCGGTCGTCCCGGCGATCATCAACACGCCCAGTTTGTAATCGACCTGTCCGAGGTCGCGGTGTTTCAGGGTCGCGATGACCGAGGTCCCGAAGACGAAGGCGAGGCCGCTCCCGACGGCGACGCGGGTCGGATACCCCATCACCAGGAGCGCCGGCGTGACCAGGAACGACCCACCCATGCCGAAGAACCCGAACAGGACCCCGATGAGGAGCCCGAACCCGACGAACAGTGCGACCATCCCCAGACCGAGTCCGAGTATCTCCATCTCTCACTCACCCCGTATCCGTTTGACCACCGCGTGTCCGAACGCCTCTTCGACCGCCCCGTAACCAACGTAGAGGAGCGCCGCCTCGACGAGGACGATTCCGATGAGGGTCGCCGCGTCGAGGACGCCGTCGCCCATCGACGCGAGGGCTCCGAGGTCTACCATCCGACGTCACCTCTGCAGTTGTGTTGTCGTGTGAATATCATACCTTTCTGCTCATCCCACCGTAACCCGAGGAGACTGATAACGGTTTTGGGTTATCGACACAATATTACTGAAGGGTATCCGACTGCTAACTCACCGAGATATTCGGATACGTTATAGAGATATCGGCCGCCCCCGGAACCAGTTGAGAGCGCTGACTGACCGGCGAAATTAACCCTCGCGCGCTCGGCGCTTCACGAGTACCGGGCTCGATACCACGGTGGCCCTCCCGACTGTGGCGGGGTCGCTCTGCACCTTGCCTGCCTGTTCTGCGATCCAGTCTTGCCCAATCAAAACAATATTAACGCCAGGTATCGTATCCACGGCTATGAGGGCGATATACGCGACAGACCTCTCGGCGGCGAGCGAAGCAGCGATAGAGAACGAGACGTGCCTCGAGTGTCTCGGCCGCATCGGCGTCGAGACGATACACCTCGTCACGGTCATCCCGTCCAACGTCCACGCGGGGATGCCCGGGATGGACTTCAGAGAGCGGCGCGAGCGCGGACTCGCCCGGTACCGGAAGGTGATGGCGGATGCCGGGTTCGCGACCGAGACCCACGTCGTGCGCGGGACCCCTCACCGGCGTATCAACGGCATCGCCGAGGCCGAGCGCGCGGATCTGACGATAATCGGCTCGCGCGGACAGAGTCCGCTCGAGAACCGCGTCATCGGGTCGACGGCCCGCAACCTCGCGCGGACCACCGTCGTCCCGCTCCTGGTCAACCGCATCGAGCGCGAGGCCGACGACCCGGACGTACTCAGAGCGCACCTGTTCCAGCGGGTGCTCTACGCGACCGACTTCTCCGAGAACGCCGAGCGCGCGTTCGACGCGTTCTCGTATCTCCGACACGCGACGCAGGCGGCGACGCTCGTCCACGTCGATTCACCGAAAGACGCCACGGACGACGCCGGGGATCCGGCGGACCGTCTCGACGAGCTCGCGGCGACCCTCTCCCAGTGGGACATCGACACGACCGTCGAGGTCCGGCGCGGTGACCCGGCCGACGAGATCCTCGACGTCGAATCGACGGTGCAACCGACGACGACGCTCGTCGGCTCCCGGGGCCGGAGCCGGATGCGCCGGCTGTTGCTCGGGAGCGTCTCCGAGGACGTCGTGGCCCGCGCGAACGGGAACGTCTACCTCGTCCCGCCGCCACGAACCGCCTGAGGCGCCCCGACTTACAGGGCGCTCATGGCCGTCATCGACCCGTAGCCGACGGCCAGCGAGAGGACAAAGGAGCCGGCCCAGGCACCGACCGTGACCAGAATCTTCCGCGGGTCGACGGCGCTCCCGCCGCCGACCGCGGCCCCGCTGCCGATGATTGCGCTGACGATTATCTCGTTGAACGACACCGGCACGCCCAGGAACACCGCTGTCTGTGCGATGAGAAACGAGGGGACGAGCGCCGCGATCGAGCGGCGCGGCCCCAGTGAAGAGTAGTCCTGGGCGAGCGACTTTATCATCCGCGGGGCACCGGTCCAGGACCCGACGAGGATGCCGACGCCACCACCGGCCAGCACGACCGCCGGCGACAGCGTCCCCACCTCGTCCAGTAGCGGTAAGAGGGGGCCCACCGCGAGGCCGACCTGACTCCCCCCGGCCGAGAACGCGACCAGCGAACCGAGGGCCAGCAGGACGTGTCTGAGTCCGGCCGCCTCGTCGCGACGGATGTCCCGGTAGACCGCACTCCAGACGACGAGGGCGACGACTCCGGACAGGAGGACGGCCGCGACGAGTCCGTCGAGACCGAGGACGCGCTGGCCGAACCCGGTGAGCGTCCCGGGACCGCCGCCGGGGCCGAGGAAGGCGAACTCGACGTTGGCGAGGACGACGCCGACCAGCGCGGCGAGGGTGGGAACCGTCGCCGCCTCCGGGACCGTCGGCCGCGGCAACACGCTCGCGATGCCGTAGGCGAGTCCCCCACCGACGACGGGCGTCAGCACCCAGACGGTCGCTATCTGCTGGTACTTCCCCCAGACGGGCGCCCCACCGAGAGCCAGGCCGACACCGATGACCGCACCGGTGACGGTGAAGGCCGTCGCGATGGGATACCCGGTGTAGATGCCGACGGCCATGAGCCCCGCCCCGGCGAGGAGTGCGACGATGACCCCGAGGGCGGGGAGACTGACGCCACCGACGAGGCCGCGGCCGACGGCCTCAGAGACGTTCGCTCCCTGTGTCACCGCGCCCGCCAGCCCGAAGATGCCGACGACGAACGCAGCGCGCATCGTCGAGATTGCGTTCGCGCCGACGGCGGGGGCAAACGGGGTCGCGCCGCTGGAGCCGGCACCGATGACCCAGGCCATGAACAGACTCGCGAGCCCGGCGACCAGAAAGAGCGCGACGACGGAGACATCCATCGGTCGATGGGGTCAGTCCGCCCCGGTGGCGGCAGGGTCGACGGTGTCCGTCCGGCTGCGCCACCACCCCTGCGCGTAGGCCCCGAGGAACATCCCCGCGATAGCCCACAGGATGGTCACGTTGCCGATGCCGAGGCTCGCGTAGGCGGCGCCGGGACAGATGCCCGACAGCCCCCAGCCCACGCCGAAGATGCCCCCGCCGACCAGCACGTTCCGGTCGAAGGGCTTCAGCCGGCGCTCGAACCGGTCGCCGGTCAGCGGCGCCCGGTCCAGCGCGCGCGGCGCGACGAAGAACGCGAGGCCAGTCACCGCCGCGCCGCCGAACATCACGAACAGCAGGCCGAAGTCCTCGAACTGGAGGAAGTTCAGCACCACTTCGGGCCGGGCCATGTGGCTGAACGCGAGACCGAAGCCGAAGATGACGCCGCCGACCAGCACGAGCGGGACGAACAGCGGGTGGCGGTCCGACAGAGCGCCCGCCATCACGGCGTCACCCCCAGCGCGGCGACCACCTGGGCCGTCAGTATCGCCGTGGCCAGGAACGCGAGTACGCCCGCCAGCGACGTCTTCGAGGCCGACCCGACGCCACAGACCCCGTGGCCGGAGGTACACCCTTTCCCGACGCGGGTCCCGACGCCGACGAGGACGCCGCCGGCGAGCAGTCGCCACCAGGCGACGTCCGTCGTCCAGGCGCCGCCCTGGTAGACGACGGCGTAGATAGCGGCCCCGAGGACGATACCGAGCGTGAACACGAGTCGCCAGTCGCGCGAGGCGACGTACTGCTGGAACCGCGACTGGCCCGAGACGTACGACAGCGTCGACTCGAGGAACGTGCTGGCGCCGGCGCTGATGCCGGTGCCCACGTAGATGACCGCCGCCCCGAGGCCGACGAGGAGCCCGCCGATGGCGTACCGGTCGACGCCGTGGGGGAACAGGTCGGCGGCGACCTGGAGCGGGACTAGTTCAGGGACCATCACCCTCCTCAGTCACCCGCGAGGGATTCCTGGCTCGCTGCACAGTTGTTCGGCCCCAGCTCGAGCGTGAACGCCCGGTCGTCGTCGACGGCGTTCTGCCCGAGGTTCGTCGCGATGATGTCCTCGTAGTTGGCCGGGCGGGGTGGCATGTCCGACAGGATGAGCTCGACGAACTCGTCTTCGTCCATCGTGAGCGCGTCCATCTCCTCGACCAGCTGGCCGATGGGGGCGGTGTAGGTGCCGTCCGCGGCCGGTTCGGCCGCGTCGCTGAAGTGGGCCCCGCCGACGAGCGTGTCGTCGGACAGCGAGAGCACGCGGTCGTTCAGCGACTCGTAGAGCATGCGCGCGGCGTCAGGTGCGCCCTCGTCGCCTTCCTCCAGGTCGGGGCGGGCGACGCTCTCGACGAAGAGCCCGTCCCCGGTCGCGAGCAGGCTGCCGTCGACCAGATAGGAGGTCATCCCCGTGGTGTGGCCGGGGGTGTAGACGGCCTCGATGGTGACCTCGCCGACGGAGAACGTATCGCCGTCCGCCGCGGTCGTCAGTTCGTCCGCGTAGGTGACCCCGCGGTCGACGGCGGCGGCCGGGATGACGCCCTCGACGCCCGCCTCGTCCAGGTCGCGCACGCCCGAGATGTGGTCGGCGTGGATGTGGGTGTCCAGTGCGTACTGCAGGTCGACGCCCAGGTCCTCGGCGTCCTCTAGGTACCGGTCGGTGAACGCCCGGAGCGGGTCGATGACCGCCGCCTCGCCGTCGTCGTAGATCAGGTAGCCCAGACAGCCCGAGGAGGGGCGCTGGTACTGGAGGAGGGTTCCCGCGCCGGTGTAGTCCGTGACCTCCACGGCCTCGTAGATGCGCGCCCAGCCGTTCATTCCCTCCTCGAGGTGTTCGACCTCGTAGTCGTGCTCGGCGAGCCGACCGGCGACGTACTCGCTGGCGCCGCCTTTCGCACACAGGACTGTCACCTCGCGGTCGTCGGGGACTGTCTCGAGGACGTCCGCGTCGATATCGTCGTCGAGGAACTCGTAGTACGGGACGTTGATGGACGAGACGCTCTCGCCGTCGATGGCCCACTCCTCGTAGTCCGATTCCATCCGCGTATCGAGCAGCGTGACGTCCTCACCGTCGTCGATGCGCTGCTTGAGTGTCGCAGGGTCGACCGTCTCCACCTCTTCGTCCGGACTCGGGAAGTCTTCTGGATTCATGTCGTCACCCCCACCTACCGGATGGGTGTACTAAAACGTTTGCATAGTAATCCAAATTCTATACAATACTATGTGTCCGGACAACCGGTCTGCGCCGGCCGGGTCGACGAGGATTAAGATATTGGAACTGAATACAGTGGTACGGTTCAAGCCACGGAGCCGACGGATTCTCACAGTCGTGTGTGGTCTCTGATCGACCTCGGTATTGTAAGATATATCCAATACGATGCTGGTCGGCACGCTGGCCGACCGGGATCAGCCGGGCGAAAGTGGTGTGGTCGGGCGCCGCCGACCCGCTCCACTCAGAACGAGGACAGTGACGTCTGCGACCCGTCGTCGTCCCCCAGATCGTCCGCGCACCCGTCCACGGAGTCGTCTGTCCGGCCACGCCGGGATAGCGACGCTCGCCGGGCGACTTCGGGGTCGGACAGGGCGGCCTCGGCGCCGTCCTGGAGCGACTCGACTTCCTCCAGGCGCGCCTGTCGCGCCGCCTCGTACTCGACCACGGGGTACGGGTAGTCCTCGCCGATCGTGACTCCACATTCGTCCTGGACGTGTAGCGGGGTCTTCTCGGGCTGGTCCAGGTGTTCGACGGGGAGCGGTTCGAGTTCCGGCACCCACCGCCGCACGAACGTGCCCTCCGGGTCGTTGTCCCGGACCTGTTTCCGCGGGTTGTACGTGCGCAGCATGTTCGTCCCGACGACGCCCGCCTGGCTCTGGAACTGCGTGTAGTTTATCGCCGGGTCCGCGTCGACGAGGTGGTAGTAGAACCAGTCGGCCCCGACCCGCCACGGCTGGCGCAGCAGGTCACAGAGGACGGAGGCACACATCGCGCGCATCCGGAAGTTCAGCCAGCCGGTCTCCCGAAGACAGCGCATCGAGGCATCCACCATCGGGTACCCGGTCTCGCCCTGCTTCCAGGCGGTCACCAGGTCCGGGTCGTAGGTGTCGGCGTGGACGTCCCGCAACACCGGGTTCACCGCCCTGTGCATCCACCCCGGCCAGTCCTCGAGCTTCTGGTTGTAGTGGCGGTTCCAGTACAGCCGGGACACGAACATCTGTCGCCCCCGGTCGTGGGTCGCGTGCTCGTCGACGTACTGGTAGACCTCGCGGACGGACAGACAGCCAAACCGGAGGTACGGCGAGAGCCGGCTGGTTCCGGTCTCCGCGTCCGCCGGCGCGGAGATGCTTCCGGGGTACTCCCCGAGGTGCCGCGTGAAGTAGCGCAACCGCCGGCGTGCCGCGGTGGTGCCGCCCCGCGGGACGTCCGTCTTCTGAGGCTCGACGTCGTACGCGTTCTCGACAGCATCGACAGTGACGGACGTCGACTCGTTCCGGAGCGTGACCGCGGTCCCGTCCCACGTCGCCTCCTGGGCGGTGAACCAGGCCTCGACGCGGTCACTCCAGTTCTCCCGGGTGTCGGTAGCGTCTCGCACCAGCCCGTCGCCGTCGACGAAGGTCACGTCACAGCGCCGCGCCGCGGCGTCGTCACGCCGACGGCCGTAGCGGCCGGTCGGGTCGGCGGTGGCGACGACGTCCCACCCCGCGTCGACGAACCCCTCGAGCACCGCGACCGGGTCCCCGTGTGCGAGGGTCAGTTCGCCGCCGCGGTCGGCGTACTGGTCCTGGAGGTCGGAGAGACACTCGTGGAGAAAGCGGATCCGGGCGTCACAGGCCAGCGACGCGTCGTCGTAGAAGCGGGGGTCGAAGACGAACAGCGGACAGAGCGTGTCGTACTCTCGCGCCGCGTACGCCAGGGCCGGGTGGTCGGTGGTGCGGAGGTGCCGGCGATGCCAGACGACACACCCGCTGCCCGCTGCCGGCGGTGCGGGCCTCGCGGGCACGGGACGGGGAAGCGATGGGTCCGCCACGGCTCTGCTCGCTGTTGGGGCCCACCCGCATTAACAGCCAGGTTCGCGTCGCTCACAGGGAGGCCGACCGCTCGCCCTCGTCGCCACGGTGACGGTGGCTCCGCGACGGACCGTCCGGTACTGGTCGTCGCCCGGGCCGGGAGAACTGCCGTCCCTGTCCGGTCAGTCGGACGCCTCGTCCACACCGCCGAGTATCTTCTTCGCGGCGACCGCGGACGCGAGCGCGAGGACGACCCCGAGCACGGCGAGGAGGGCGACGGGGACGGTACCCGTCCCCTCGTCGGCGACTTCCCCGGTGTCTTCGTCGCTCTCTGTGGCCCCGCCGACCCCGCTGTCGGGGGCGTTGGCCGTGAACTGGGACCCCTCGAGGTGGAGTTCGAACAGCGTAACGTCAACCATACTGGCAGTTCTCCCCCGTCGACCTTATCGGTTGCCCCGTACCGCCCTTTCATGACGTCCGGGGTCCAACGCCGGGCATGGACGAACCACAGCGTGCGTTCCTCGAGTCGTTGCTGGAGACGCCCGGGCCGTCGGGCTACGAGGCGAACAGCCAGCGGGTCTGGGTCGACTACGTCGCCGAGTTCGCCGACGAGGTGTACACCGACGACTACGGCAACGCGGTGGCGAAACTGGACGGGGGCGAGATGTCGGTGGCGCTCGCGGGCCACGGCGACGAGATCGGCTTCATCGTCCGCGACCTCACGGACGACGGGTTCGTGCGCCTGAGCCGTATCGGCGGGTCCGACAAGACGGTCACGCGCGGCCAGCACGTCACGATACACACGGCCGACGGCCCGGTCCCCGGCGTCGTCGGGCAGACGGCCATCCACCTCCGCGACCCCGACGACGAGGCCGTCGCGGAGATCAGCGAGCAGTACGTCGACGTCGGGGCAGCGGACGGCGACGAGGTGGCGGCCCTGGTCGACCGGGGGGACCCGGTGACGTTCTCCCAGGAGATTCGCTCCCTCGAAAACGGGCGGCTCTCGGCCCGCGGGATGGACAACCGGATCGGTATCTGGGCGGCCGCCGAGGGGCTCCGTCGGGCGGCCGAGCGCGGCACCGACGCGACGCTCTACGCCGTCTCGACGGTCCAGGAGGAGGTCGGACTCCAGGGCGCGAAGATGGTCGGCTTCGACGTCGCCCCCGACGCGGCGCTTGCCATCGACGTGACCCACGCGACCGACGCCCCGGAGTCGCCCGGCAAGCGCTCGACCGGCGTGGAGCTCGGCGGCGGGCCGGTCGTCGCCCGCGGGAGCGCGAACCACCCGGTCGTCGTCGACGCGCTCCGCGAGGTCGGCGAGACGGCGGGCATCGACGTCCAGCTGCAGGCCACCGGCACGCGGACCGGCACCGACGCGGACGCGTTCTACACCTCCCGCGACGGCGTCCCCTCGGTCAACGTCGGCCTCCCGAACCGCTACATGCACACGCCGGTCGAGGTCATCGACCCGGCGGACCTGGACGCGCTCGCGGACCTGGTGGCCGGGTTCGCGGCCGACGCCGCGGCGTACGCCCCCTTCAGCGTCGACGTCTGAGGCCGCCGCGTCGACGCGGACCTCGCCTGGTCGAGCAAGCGGTACGTTTAAGCGGCCATCACTATCCCAACCGAACATGAGTGGACGACCGCTTGACGTACTCGAAGCGTCGCTGGGCGAAGAGGTCACCGTACAGCTGAAGGGGGGCGAGATATTCGAGGGCGAACTGACGGGCTACGACCAGCACATGAACCTGGTCATCGAAGACGAAGACACAACGATTATACGCGGGGATAACGTCGTCTCGATTAATCCATGACTGGTGCAGGAACTCCGAGCCAGGGTAAGAAAAACACCACGACACACGTGAAGTGTCGCCGGTGTGGGGAAAAGTCGTATCACAAGAAAAAGAAGGTCTGTGCGTCGTGTGGCTTCGGCAAATCGGCGAAACGACGCGATTACGAGTGGCAGTCAAAGGCCGGCGAGTAACGGTCTGACATCCCACAAATGCACGAAAAGTGCGGCGTCGTCGGCATCTCTCTTCAGGACCGAAGTGCCGCCCGCCCGCTCTACTACTCTCTGTATGCCCTCCAGCACCGCGGCCAGGAGTCGGCCGGCATCGTCACCCACGACGGTTTCCAGCAACACAGCCACGTCGAGATGGGACTGGTCGGTGACGCGTTCGCCCCGGCGGACCTCGAATCGCTGAACGGGTCAAACGGTATCGGGCACGTCCGCTACCCGACCGCGGGCAGCGTCAACTCCAGTTGCGCCCAGCCCTTCTCGGTCTCGTTCAAGTCCGGGTCGCTGGGGCTCTCGCATAACGGGAACCTCGTCAACGCCGACGAGATCGCCGACGAACTCGCCGAACTGGGTCACGCTTTCACCTCAGACGGCGACACCGAAGTCATCGCACACGACCTCGCACGGAACCTGCTGGAGGAGGACCTCGTGCGCGCGGTCAAGCGCACGATGAACCGCATCCACGGGTCGTACTCGCTGACGATCATGCACGACGAGACGGTGCTCGGCGTCCGCGACCCCGAGGGCAACCGGCCGCTCTGTATCGGCGAACTGGACGACGGCTACGTCATCGCCTCCGAGTCAGCGGCAATCGACACCCTGGACGGCGATCTCGTCCGCGACGTCGAACCCGGCGAACTGGTCGTCCTCTACCCCGACGGAACCGGCTTCGACACCTACCAGCTCGTCGACCAGGAGCGGACGGCCAACTGCTTCTTCGAGCACGTCTACTTCGCCCGACCGGACTCGACTATCGACGAGAACCTGGTCTACGAGATTCGGCGGGAGCTCGGCCGCAAGCTCTGGGAGGAGTCGGGCATCGAGTCCGACGTCGTCCTCCCGGTGCCCGACTCCGGTCGGGCGTTTGCCTCCGGGTACGCCGAGGCCGCCCAGGACGACGGCTCCGACATCGAGTTCGCGGAGGGCCTGATGAAAAACCGGTACGTCGGCCGGACGTTCATCATGCCGACCCAAGACGAGCGCGAACGCGCCGTCCGCCTGAAACTGAACCCCATCAAGTCGACCATCGAGGGGAAGTCGGTCACCATCATCGACGACTCGATCGTGCGCGGGACCACCTCGACACAGCTCATCTCCCTGCTGAAAGACGCCGGGGCGGAGGCGGTCCACGTCCGCATCGGCTCGCCGCCCATCGTCTCCCCGTGTTACATGGGTATCGACATGGCCTCCCGCGACGAGCTCATCGCGGCCGGCCAGTCCGTCGAGGACATCCGCGACGACATCGAGGCCGACACGCTGTCGTACCTCTCTATCGACGCCATCGCGGCGGCGCTGGGCGAGAGCCGCGCCGACCTCTGTCTGGGCTGTGTCACCGGCGAGTACCCCTACGATATCGAGGGCGAGGCGACCGACCGCGACGTCGTCCGCCCGGAGATCGGCGGGAGTCCGACGCCCGCGGACGACTGACGCCTCGCCGCCGCTCTCACTGCCGGGACCCGTCGTGAGCGTGCGGTTCGCTCAGTTCTTGCGCTCGCGGCCGTCACCGTCGGCCCGTCGCGGTTCGGCCTCTGTCGCCTCGCGCTCGCGGCGCGCCCGCGTCCGGGTGCCTGGTTTCGGCCCCCGCTCGCGCGTATCGTACGGCTGGCCCGCGACGCTGTCGGGTATCGCGATCCACGCGAACACCGCGCCGAGCGCAGTCGTCCCGACGAAGACGCCGGTGACGACGGGCAGTGCTGCGCCGCCGTACACCGTCACCATCGCCATCGAACCGCCGACCAGGAGCGCGAACCCGAACTTCAACCACAGGAGGAACCGCTCGCGGTCCGCGTCGGTGATGGACGGTCCGACCATCAGCGGCCTCCGGCCATCAGTAGAACCCCCGGTCGACGTCCTCGTCGATGACGTCCTCGAACTCCGCGTCGAGCAGTTCCTCGGCTTCCTCGAACGTGTCGGTCAGCCCCTCCATCCGCTCGGGGCGGTCGTACTGGTCGAACTCCATCGGGCCGTAGGCCGGCGAGTCTACGGCGTCGAGCACGTCTTCCATGAGTGCGCGCGGCGTGGTCGGCGCGTCGGCGTGGGTCTCGAGGACCGTCTCCAGGTCCTCGACCTTCTCCTCGGCCTCGTCCTCGTCCTCGATGCCCTGCTGGACGCCGAAGATGCCGGTCCCCTCCTCCGGGAACAGGGGCTCGATGTCGTCGTCGACGCGCCGGGCGACCCGCGTGCCGACCCCCTGGACCTCGAAGGGGTTCTTGGCGTAGGTCTTCATCTGGTAGACCCCGGAGTCGGGGTGGCCGAAGTAGATGTCCTCGCCGATGCCGTTCGCGCGGTCGCCGCCGACGGCGCGCCACCCACCGGGGTCGGCGTTGCTCTCCATCACGTCTTCGATGATGTCCTGCCAGTCGCGAACGCGCATTGTTAAGTCCGTGTTGGGTCCCCGCGAGAATGAAGCCATCGGTCTCACCGACCGGCTACACCTTCACTCCGTACCGAACCGTTATACCGGAGGCCCCGACCACTCGACGCATGGAGAGCGAAGCCAACGTCCTCGGCGGCGACCTCGCGGCCTGTTCGACCGACCCGATGACGGGGTTCATGCGCGACGGCCACTGCTACCCGGTGGCCCGGGACCCGGGCCGCCACGAGATCTGTGCCGTGCTGACCGACGAGTTCCTCCAGTTCAGCAAGGCACGAGGGAACGACCTGGTGACGCCCCGCCCGGAACTGGACTTCCCGGGCCTGGAGCCTGGCGACGCGTGGTGTCTGTGCGTGCCTCGATGGGTGGAGGCCCACGAGGCGGGCGTCGCGCCGCCCGTCGTGCTCGAGGCGACCAGCGAGGCCGTCCTCGCGGACGTCGACCTGGAGACGCTCCGTGAGTACGCCCACGACGGCGCCGCCGAGGAATGAGCGGGCGCGAACGACTTTTGGGTATCGACGCCGTCCCCGTGAGCGTGCACGGGAGTCAGGGACCGGCGAGTCGCGCTCGCCGCCGACGGGAGGCCGGGCCGTGAGCGGGGCCGACGGCCTCCGGGGCGTCGTCGTCGACGTCGACGGCCCGAAGACAGTCCAGACGAGCCACGGCGAGAGCGACCTCTGTGAGGTGACGGTGCGGCCCGAGCAGGGGGCCGGCGAACCCATGACGGTCACGCTGTGGGGCAAGTGGACCGAGACGGGCGCGGTCGTCGAGCCGGGGATGGAGATCGCCGTCTACGACGCCGACGAGCGGACCTACCGCGGCGAGACGCAGTACTCGGTCGGCAGCGACGCGGCCGTCGTCGTCGAACCGGACTTCCTCGTCGACGTGACCGACGTTCGCGCGTGGGTCCAATGTCCCCGGATGTACTACCTGCGGAAACTCGACGGGGCCGACCTCGCCTATCCGCTCGTGAAGGGGACCGTGGTCCACGAGGTGTTCGGGGACCTCCTGCGGGGCCAGGACGTCGAGACGGCCATCGAGGAGCAGGTCAGGGAGGCGGGACTGGACATCGGCCTGCTGGGTCGGGAGGCCGACGAGGTGGCCGGCGACGTCCGGGACCACGCGAAAGCCATCGAGGGCTGGCTGAACCAGGGGACGCTCACGGAACCCGACGGAGCGGCGACGGCCGCTGACAGCTCGGCGCGGGACTTCGGTCCCGCGGAGAGCGAGTGGCGCTCGGAGATGACGCTCATCTCGGAACGCTACGGCATGAAGGGGCGGGCCGACGCCGTCCGTCGGGGAATGCCCGTCGAACTGAAGACCGGGAAGAACACCAAGCGCGAACCGCGCTTCCAGGACAAGATCCAGGCGACGGCTTACGCCCTGATGCTCGGCGAACGCGCCGCGAACTCGCTTGACGTAAGCGAGGTGATGGCGGGCGACGGCGGCTCCCAGACTCCGATAGAGGCCGCCCCGAACACCGGGACGCTCCTCTATACGAAGAACGCGGCCGTCGACCGCAACGAGGAGAGCGGCGACCTCTCGCCAGCGAAGGAGTTCGCCATCGGCCCCGGCCTGCTGAACTACGTGATCCGGACCCGGAACGCCATCGCCGCGATGGAACACGACACCGCCGTCCCCACGGGATACGAGGCCAACGCCAAGTGCGAGTACTGCTTCGAACAGGACACCTGCATGGCCGTCTCGGGCCGCCTCGACCAGGAGTCCAAGGCCGGCCAGGTCGGCGTCGCCATCCCCGACGAGGAACGGGAGTACTTCGAGCGGTTCTACGCGGCTATCGAGGCCGAACGCCGGGCCGTCCACCGCGAATACGCGAAACTGTGGGAGCAGACCCCGGAGGAACGGGCCGACGACGACCGGGCGCTCGTCGACCTGGAACCGACGGGTCGGCGACAACTCGACGGCGGGCGCTGGGAACTCCGCGCTCGCGGGACCGGCGCTGTCTCGAAGATACGCGAGGGGAACCTCGTGCTCGCGAGCGACGGCGACCCCGTGACGGGCAACGCCGAACTCGCCCGCGTCGAACGACTGGGTGGCGAGGCGCAACGCGCCTCGGATAGCGCGAACGGCGACGCCGTGAGCGGCGAGGAGATCGTCGTCACCGCCGACGAACCGCTGGACCTGCGCCGCCTGGACGTCTACCCCTCCGAACTCACCACCAGTCGCCTCCAGAACGCGCTCCACGACGCGCTCCTGAAACAGTCCGCCGGGGCCAAAGACGTCCTCTTTGGCCGGCGCGAGCCAGGCTTCGAGCCGCCAGAGGAGACGTTTATCGACAACAACGCCGCCCAAGACGAGGCCGTCTCGCTTGCCGTTGGCGCCGAGGACCTCGCGCTGGTCCACGGCCCGCCCGGCACCGGCAAGACCTACACGCTGGCCCGGATGGTCCGGGCACTCGTGCGGCGCGGCGACAGGGTCCTCCTGTCGGCGTTCACCAACCGCGCGGTGGACAACGCCATCGAGGCCCTCGAGGACCAGGGATTCACCGACGTCGTCCGCGTGGGCACCGAGAGCGGGGTCCGCGAGGACATGCAGAAGTATCGCCTCGAGACTAGCGGGGACCCCGGCGAGTGTGCCGCCAGCCTCCAGTCGGCTGACGTGGTGGCCGCGACGACGGCGACCTGTGGCGGCACGGCGCTCCAGAGCCAGTCGTTCGACGTCGCCGTCGTCGACGAGGCCGGTCAGCTCACCGAACCGGGGACGCTGGCCGCGACGACCCTGGCCGACCGGTTCGTCCTGGTGGGTGACCACCAGCAGCTCCCCCCGGTCGTCCAGTCCGAGGACGAGACGCTGACGACGTCGCTGTTCGAACGCCTCATCGAGACCTACCCGGACGCCGGCGTGATGCTCGACAAGCAGTACCGGATGGCCCAGCACATCCAGGCCTTCGCCTCACAGGAGTTCTACGACGGCGCGTTGCGCCCGGCGAACGGCGACGTGGCCGGCCAGCGCATCGACGACCTGCCGGGCGCCTCGATCGAGGCGCTCCCGGCGCACCTGCGCGACCGCGTCTCGTTCGTGGACCCCGACGGCGTGCAGGTCGGTAACACGAACCCGACGGAGGCCGACGCCGTCGCCGACGTGGTCGCCGCCTACCGTGAGGCCGGCGTCGAGGCGGCCGACGTCGGCGTCATCGCGCCCTACCGCGCGCAGGTCTCGGAGATTTCCCGGCGTCTCCCCGACGTCGCGGTCGACACCGTCGACCGGTTCCAGGGGTCGAGCAAGGAGGTCATCGTCGTCTCCTTTACCGCCACCGGGGCGCTGGACGGCCCGCTGTTCGAGGACTACCGGCGCATCAACGTCGCGCTGACGCGGGCGAAGAAGTCCCTCGTACTCGTGGGCGACGCCGACGCGCTGTCGACCGACCCGGTCTACGGCCGGATGGTCGCGTGGGCGTCGGGGTGACCGGCCGCCCGAACAGGGTAAGTATCACCGATAACGGCTCCGAGAGCGTGGCTGAAGTATGGAGACGCCCACGTTCGAGGTCGTCGGTGACACGGTCTCGATGGCGACCGACGCGCCCGGCGAGTGGCTGGTCTCGGACCGTCTCGTCGACCTGACCGACTGGCAGTAGGCACCCGAAATCGTCGGGGCGAGCGAGTCGGGCCCGTCGGTCCCGTCGCTCGCCTCGCCCCATCCAGCAACCGGGTGGGACCGACTCGGTTCCCGGTTCAGGCCTCACCCGACGGCGTAATCTGGACCTGGATAACGGCGTCCATCGCGGGGTACCCGTACCCGTTGACGGCGTCGACGTGGGCGACGGTGCGCGCTCGACCAGGCCGATGCCGTCGCGACGGTGTCGGGGGGCCTGGTCGCCCCCGACGCCGGGTTCCTCGTCTATCTCCGTCCTCGCGTCCCGGAGCCCCAAGTGCCCGGTCACGTTCCAGGCGAGTGGGGCGGTGCCATCGAACAGTGCCACGACGGCCCGACGCCGAGTGCGTAGGACAGGGCGTTCGACCGGTCGGACATGATCACGAGCGAGAGGTACTGCGTCGGTCGTCCCCGGGTGGCCGTGACCGCGAACTCGTAGGGCTCGCCCGGGAACAGGGGCGCAGGCCCGTCGCCGTCGACGGGCGTGGCGGACGCGCCGCTGCTGAAATTGGTCCGTCGCGCGCGTGAACGGCGTGGCCGCCCGGGAGAGCGGGACCGGTTTCCCGCCGTCGGTCGTCTGGAGCGTCGATTCCCCGGAGCCGTTCTCGATGCGCACCCTGAAGGTGCGGGTGCCGTTCGGGCCGTCAGATTGGGCGACCCTCGCGTCGAGGCCGACGGCGCCGGTGGCGAGCAGGAAACCGCGCCTGCTCGTCCCTGCTGGCTGGGTAGATCGCTGGGCAGTCATGTGGTCGCTGTCCCGGGTGGGACAGGCCGACAGTCGCCCGCGACCGACATATCGACTCTTCTGAATTACCGCCGGGTCTCTACCAACGTCGGTCTGAGTTCCGCACGGATTGCACCGGTCACGCTGTCACGGACCGGCGGGCGACGTCACTGGTATCGCTGGATGAGCGACAGCAGCGCGTCCTTGCCCTTGACCCCGACAACCTCTTCGACCTGTTGACCGTCGGCGAACAGCACCAGGGTCGGGACGCCGCGGACCCCGTACTGGGCGGCGAGTTGCTGGTTGGCATCGACGTCTACCTTGGCGACGGCGACGTCCGTCTCCGCGGCTATCTCCGCCACGGTCGGCGCTATCATCTTGCACGGACCACACCAGTCCGCGTAGAAGTCCGTGAGGACGATGTCGTATTCGTCGACCGCCTCGTCCAGCTCCTCGACCGAGTTGATCTGTACCGGTTCGGACGGTGACGCCGCACCAGACTCGTTTTCGGTACCGGTCTGCAGTTCCTGTCGCTTCTTCTCTCGGATCTCATCGAGTGACTCGTCGTTGCTCATCAAGCGAGACTTGGTGACCGACGCCCTTAATTGTTTTGTGTGAATGGAACAATACTGACGGGTCGGCCGATCAGCCAGCCAGCACGGCTTCGAAGGCCTCCGGCAATCGCGCGTAGACGGTCGCGTTCTCGACGAGCGCCTCGACCGTGATGTACTCGTCGACGCCGTGGACGGTGTCGGTGCCGACGCCGAACTCCACCGTCGGGATGCCCGCGTTGCGGAACGTCTTGGCGTCGCCGCCGCCCGTGGCGCTCCGCCGGTAGATACACTCGCCCGTGACCGCGGCTGCCGTCTCGGCGACGGCGCTGGGGAGCGGGCTGTCTATCGGTTCGTACGTGCCGACGCTCCAGCCGACGTCGTCGATGGTGATGCCCTCACAGTCGTCGACGCAGTCGCGGATGCGCGCGAGCAGGTCGCTCGTGTCCACGCCGGCCGTCAGGCGGACGTCGACGCGGGCGCTGGCCTGTGTGGGTACGCTGTTGATGCTGTGCCCGCCCTCGAGGACCCCCAGGTTCACCGTCGGCGTCTCGAACAGGTCGGTCGCGACGTCGGCGCCCATCGTCCCCTCGTAGTAGGCGACCGATTCCTCGACGATGGGGCGCAGTTCCCGGCGCAACGCGAGCGGTTCGTCGCCGAACTGCGTCCGGATGCGCTCGACGGCGCCGTAGAGGCGGTCGATGGCGTTCTCGCCGAGCATCGGTCGCGAGCCGTGTGCGCCTCGGCCCGTCGCCGACAGGGTCAGCCAGATGCTCCCCCGGTCGGCCACCGTCACCGCGTAGCGGTCGCTGTCACAGGTCGTCTCGCCGATGACACAGCCGGCCGCCGACAGGTCGTGCTGGTCGAGCACGGACTCCAGTCCCGCCGGCCCGCCGGTCTCCTCGTCGCTGACGAAGAGGAACTGCAGGGTCACCGGCGGTGTCGTGTCCGTCTCGACGAACGCCGCCGCCGTCTCGAGCATCGCGGCGACCTGCCCCTTCATGTCGGTCGCCCCCCGGCCGTAGAGTCTGTCGTCGACCCACTCGCCCAGCGGGTCGTGTGTCCACTCGCCCGCGGCGTAGGGGACGGTGTCGAAGTGGCCGTTGTACAGCAGTGTGGTGTCGCGCTCGCCGGGCAGTGTCGCCAGCAGGTTCGGCTTCGCCGGGTCGACGGTCAGGCGCTCCGTCGACAGCCCCAGCGTCTCGAACCGGTCCTCGACGAGCGACGCGAGCGCGGCCGTCTCCCCCGGCGGGTTCTGGGTATCGACCGCCAGGAGGTCGAGTGTGGTCTCCGCGAGTGCCTCGCGTCGCGCCTCGAGGCGGGATGCAACCGCGTCTGTCACGTCGCTACTGCTCTGGGGCGGCCCGCTCTGGCTGATCGTACTTCGTGCGGAACTCCTGGATGAGCTGGCCCATCTTCGCGTACCAGTCGTTGAGCATCCGCTGCATGTCGTCGGCCATCTGGTCGGGGTCGGTGGGGAGGTAGACGTGGTAGTAGCCACCCTGGTCGTAGTTGACCTGTTCTTTCTGGATGAACCCCGCCTGGAGCAGGCGCTGGACCGCCCGATAGGCCGTCGAGCGTTCCCGGTCGACCTCCGCCGCGATCTCGTCTACGGTCAGCGGTTCCGAGGCCGACGCGAGGACGCCGAATATCTCCCTGTCGAGCGCCTTCAGCCCGTGGAAACACTCCAGCAGCCCCTCACACTCCATGTCCTGCTTTAGGTATTCACTCATTGATTCTGGCATTCTATGTCAACGTACGGGCGTCGCGAGCATAAGTGTGTGGATTCTACACACTACTGTTGCGACGACAGCACGTCAGCTCCCGGCGCCGGGTCGCGACCCTACGCGACGGCGACGACCAGCAGGGTGTCCGGCCGTTCCTGCGTGACGGGCACGTCGAACCCGGCCGCCTCGAACTGCGCGCCCGTCTCGGCCGCGCTGAATCGCTCGTCCATGTGCGGGCCGGCGTCGCCCGTGCCGTTTGCCGACCAGTCGACGGTCACGACGCGGCCGCCGTCGGCGAGAACCCGGCGGAGCTCCGTGAGGGCCTCGGGCGATGCGAACTCGTGGAAGGTCATCGTCGAGAAGGCGGCGTCGAGGTGGCCGTCGTCGAACGGCAGTGACGCGACGTCGCTCGTCACCAGGTCGACGTTGGCCGGGACGCCGTTCCCGCGGTGCCAGTCGTGCATCTCGGCCTGGACGTCCACGGCGTAGACCGTCCCGACGAACGGCGCCACCTCGTCGGTGTAAAAGCCCGTTCCGCTGCCCAGGTCGGCGACGGTGGCCGTCGGGTCACACGCGAGGTGACCGACGAGTTCGTCGCGCGAGCAGTACCGGAACCGCGAGACGTCGTCGAGCAGGGCCGCTTTGTCCGCGTCGAACGTGTGGAACCCCACGTCAGACCACCTCGCTCCCGGTGACCGGACCGACGGTGGGCAGTCGATTCGTCGGGGCGAGTCGGGACCTGACCGCTGGGTTCGGTGCCATCGTTCCGGTATCGTCGTCGAGGGACAGTAGGTCTGTCGTCTGCCGCGACGACGGCCGCGAGGGAACGCGAACCATCTCAGTCGGCGGCCACGCTACTCGCGCTGTCACTCGAGCGGAGCGCCCGCCAGTACCCCTGCGCGTAGGCGCCGACGAACATGCCGGCCAGACCCCAGAGTATCTGGTAGTTCCCGATACCGACGCTCGCGTAGCCCGCGCCGGGACAGATGCCCGACAGTCCCCAGCCGACGCCGAAGACGACGCCGCCGACGGCGACGTTGCGGTCCATCGATTTGACCCGCTTGGTGTAGGCCCGCCCCGTCAGCGGTGCCCGGTCGCCGAACTTCGTTGCGGCCCAGAAGGTCACCCCGGCGGTGACCGACGCCGCGCCCATCACGAGCAACAGGCCCAGGTCCTGGAGCTGGAGGAAATCGAGGACGACCTCGGGCCTGGCCATCCCGCTGTATGCCAGGCCGAACCCCTCGAGGAGACCCCCGCCGACGATGAGCAAGGTGAAGTACGGCCCGCGGCCGGCGTCGCTCATCAGGGGGTCACCCCCAGCGCCGCGACGCCGAGCGCGACGAGGATAGCGGTCCCCAGGAACAGGGCGACGTTGGCGATCGACGTCCGCGAGACGGAGCCGACGCCACAGACGCCGTGGCCCGCGGTACAACCCTTCCCGATTCGGGTCCCGACGCCGACGAGGACGCCCCCGCCCAGCAGTCGCCACCACTGCACCTCGGTGACGAAGACAGTCGGGTCGAAGAGGGCCTTGTAGCCGACGGCCCCGAGGACGATGCTCACGGTAAAGAGAACCCGCCAGTCCCGCGACTGGACGAACCGCGGGAGGTTGAACCGCGGCAGCTTCGAGACGTAGGAGAGCGAGGTCTCCAGGAAGGTGCTGTTGCCCGCGATGATGCCGGAGCCGAGGTAGATGACGCTGATTCCGAGACCGACGAAGAACCCGCCGACCAGGTACTGGACGACCCCGTTCGGGAACAGCTCGGGTGCGAACGCGACCTGTGCGAGTGCCGTCATCGGCCCCCGGGCACCCCCGAGCAGCCCGCCGGTTCGGCCGGTACCGTGAGGACGTCACCGCTGGAACTGTGCTGATACATCGTTGGATGAGTATTGTAAAGTACGCAAAATAAGACTTTGGATGTGTCGAAAGATATCGTCACTCGGAGGCCCTGTACTCCGTTTCGTGCAGACAACTCTATTATTGTATTGGAGTTTATGGACAATACTATCGCAGGGTTTTTATCGTAATGGACAATACTACCTGCCGAGGAATCACGATGAACTCAGATATCGACGCGTCAGAGACACTCGACGTTCGTGGAGAGAACTGCCCGATGCCGGTCGTCAAGACCAAGCAGGCGGTCGACGACATCGCGGAGGGCGAGACACTCGAAGTGCTGGCGACGGACCCCGGGAGCATGAGCGACATCGGGGGCTGGGCCGAGTCGACGGCCGACGTGGAACTGGTCGACCAGCAGGAGACAGAGGATGGAGGCGAGACGGTCTTCCGGCACTTCGTCGCCAGGGTGGCGTGACGATGCCGACCAGTTCGCCGACCACGATCCGCGGGGAAGGTGAGCGCTGAGATGAGCACCGACGACACCACGGCGGGCGAGCCCACGCCCGACCTGGCCCGCCTCGAGTCACGCGTAGAGGAGCTCGAGGCCGAACTCGCAGCCGTCAGAGACGACGTGGGCGAGGACCCCAAGAAGATGGTCATCATCGCCACGAAGGGCACCCTCGACATGGCGTACCCGCCGCTCATCCTCGCGAGCACGGCGTCGGCCTTCGGCTACGACGTGACCGTCTTCCACACGTTCTGGGGCCTGGAGATACTCCACGAGGACCACTCCTCGGACCTCCAGCTCAGCGCCGTCGGCAACCCGAACATGCCGATGCCAAACGCCATCGCGGCCCTGCCCGGCATGGACGCGATGACCACGCGGATGATGCGAAAACGCATCGCCGACAACGACGTCGCCACCGTCGAGGAACTCATCCAGATGTCGCTCGACACCGGCGTCGACCTCCAGGCGTGCCAGATGACCATCGACCTGCTGGACTACGACGAGGACGACTTCTACGACGGCGTCACGACCGGCGTGGGCGCCGCGAGCGCCTTCCAGGAGATGGTCGAGGCCGACATCCAGCTGCTGGTCTGAGCGGTTACGCTTTCGCCGCGCAGTTCCTGGCACGTCTCAGAACGCATTCGCGAAGTGCAGGATGTCGACGGCGATGATGAACAGCACGACGAGCAACAGCAGGAGGATGACTGCCTTCAGGTACCACGGGAGAGCGGTCACGTCGTCACCACGGCTTTCGTCCATATCGTCCGTTGGGACCGGGGGACCGAGAATCTTGGCTCCTCGCGACTGGCGGGGAGAGTATTTGACCCTGCCGACGCAAGCAGTACCTGATGAGCGAGCCACAGGACCTGCGGTCGCTGCTCGTCGAGGGCGAGGAGATCACCATCGTCTGTCACAACAACCCGGACCCGGACTGTCTGGCGAGCGCGATCGCACTCGGACGCATCGCTGCGATGGCCGGCATCGACGAGCGACGCATCCTCTACAGCGGCGACATCTCGCACCAGCAAAACCGGGCGTTCGTCAACCTCCTCGAGATCGACCTCCAGCCGTTCGACCCCGATGTCGTCACGAACCGCGAGAACGGGTCCCTGCTCGCCTTCGTCGACCACTCCCTCCCGGGCGAGAACAACCAGGTTCCGGAGGGCACCCCCGTCGACGTCGTCATCGACCACCACCCCGCCGAGGACGTCACCGCCCGCTTCGTCGACCACCGGGAGGAGATCGGGGCGACGGCGAGCATCCTCACCGGCTACATCGAGGCACTCGGCGTCGAGGTCGACGCCACGCTCGCGACGGCGCTGCTCTTTGCCATCCGTCAGGAGACGCTCGGCTTCCTCCGCGGGACGACGCGGGCCGAGTACGACGCTGCGGGCTTCCTCCACGACTTCGCCGACGGGGACCTGCTCAGACAGCTGTCGTCGCCGGCGGTCAGCGGGGCGACGGTCGACGCCATCGCCGACGCCATCGAGAACCGCGTGGTCCGGGGGTCCGTGCTCCTCTCGCACGTCGGTCGGACGAGAGAGCGCGACGCGCTCCCCCAGGCGGCCGACTACC